>JANLRV010000085.1:0-59857 GCA_031361905.1 Actinomycetes bacterium | reverse complement strand
CCCAGAAAGCAACCCACGGGCACGATGCCGGGAAACGGCCGAACGCTGCACCCCCGCCGCACCCTCACGATCGATCGTGACCGTGAACTCCCTGAAGATCAGGACCGATTGCGGTGCCCCGACGGCTCACGACCCCGAGCGGCTCAGGCGTCGGCGGGAGGCTCGGCCTCGACGATCTCGTCGTCGTCCCGTCGCTCGCCGATCGAGAGCAGGCGCAGGTCGACCTCGCCGTCGTTCTCGAACTGGTGGGCCCGTTTGGGCCCTTCGGGCTTCGCGAAGAAGTCGCCCGGGCCGACCCGGTAGCGCTCGTCGCCGACGAGCAGCCAGCCCGTCCCGCTGAGCACGAGGAAGCACTCCTCCTCGTGTCGGTGCCAGTGGTAGCGCGTCGATCGGCGCCCGGTCGGAACGACGTCGAGGTTGACGCCGAGGCGCCGCAGACCCGCGCGCCGCGCGATCAAGGTGGTCAGTCCGAAGCTCTCGCCACCGGGCTCGGCCTCGTTCTCACCGACCGGGAGCTCGTCGATCGAGACGAGCCACGCCGGCCTGCCGTCGGCGCGCGCGATCAGCTGCTCGGCGCGCTGTCCCTCGGCCTCGCCGATGCGCCAGTCACCGCCCGGAAGCGTGCGGCGCTCGACCCAGCCGGTCGGCGTGAACGAGCTCGGCATCTCGGCGCAGACGTGCGTCCAGTGGCCGTCGTCGCCTATCAAGAGGAACGTCTCGACGCCTCCGAGCGAGCCGATCAGATCGCTCGTCGTCTCGATCACGTCGGGGTGGTAGCGCGGGTGCCGCGCGATTGCCGCAACGACGCGGACCGGAAGCTCTGCCATCGCCGAGCAGCGTATCCGCTGTCCGCTTCGACGCCTACGCTTGATCGCATGATCGTTCTCGGCATCGACCCCGGCACGGCGAACACGGGCTACGGCGTGATCGCAAGCGATGGGCGTGAGGCCCGCGCGCTCGCTCACGGGACGCTCGTGACGGTGCCCGCCGATGATGTCGCGACGCGGCTCGCGCAGATCCAGCAGGCGATCAACGAGGTGATCGACGAGCACCGGCCCGACGCGGTCGCGCTCGAGAGCCTCTTCATCGGCGCGAATCCCCGCGCGATCCTCTCCGTCGGACAGGCCCGCGGCGTGATCCTCGCCTCGTGCGGCCAGCGCGGGATCGCGAGTGCCGAGTACGCGCCCGCCGAGATCAAGTCGGCGGTCTGCGGCAACGGCCGCGCCGACAAGCGCCAGATGACGCGCGTCATCACCCTCACGCTCGCGTTGCGCGAGCAGCCGGCCACGGACCACGCCGCCGACGCGCTCGCCGTCGCGCTCTGTCATGCGTGGTCGGCGCGGGCTCGGGCGCGCATCGCGGGAGCCACGCGGTGATCGCGAGCGTGCGCGGGCGGCTGCTCGGGGAGCCCGACTCCGAGGGCGTGATCGTCGAGGTCGGCGGGGTCGGCCTGCGCGTGCACGTCACCGCGGCCGCCGAGCGTTCCGCGCTCGGCGCGCGGGAAGGCGTCTTCCTGCACACCCATCTCGCGGTCCGCGAGGATGCGCTGACCCTCTATGGCTTCGCTGACGCCGACGAGCGGGAGCTGTTCCTGCTGCTGCTCTCGGTCTCCGGGCTCGGCCCGAAGACCGCGCTCGTGCTGCTCTCGGCGTATCCCGCCGATCGCGTGCGCCTCGCCATCGCCTCGAGCGACGTCGCACTGCTCACGTCGGTCTCCGGCATCGGCAAGCGAATCGCCGAGCGCGTCGTCGTCGAGCTGAAGGACAAGCTCGGCGCGCTGCCGGCAACCGCCTCGGCGCGCCCGACCGGTGGGGTCGGCGGTGACCGGCTCGAGGCCCGCGATGCCCTCGTCGCGCTCGGCTATGCCGTCGGCGATGCCGAGGCGGCGCTCGACGACACGTCCGGCGACGCCGAGGAGCGGGTGCGCGCCGCGCTCGCGAAGCTGCGCCGATGAGCGATCCCGATCGTCTGATCGAGGCCGCTGACGCCGGAGGCGACGATGCAGCCGATCGCTCGCTGCGTCCGCGCACGCTCGACCAGTTCGTCGGGCAGCAGCCCGTGCGCGACCAGCTCGCGATCTTCCTGCAAGCCGCCCGCGCTCGCTCCGAGGCGCTCGAGCACGTGCTGCTGGCCGGCCCGCCGGGCCTCGGCAAGTCGACGCTCGCGCACATCGTGGCGAACGAGATGGAGGGCCGCCTCGTCACGATCTCCGGGCCGGCGCTCGACAAGAAGGGCGATCTCGTCGCGATCCTGACGGATCTCGGCGAGCGCGACGTCCTCTTCATCGACGAGGTCCATCGCCTCTCGGCCACGGTCGAGGAGACGCTCTATCCCGCCATGGAGGATGGCGTGATCGACATCATGATGGGCCAGGGGCCGGGCGCCCGCAGCCTGCGACTGACCCTCCAGCCGTTCACGCTCGTGGGGGCGACGACGCGCGCCAGCATGCTGACGAAGCCCCTGCGCGACCGTTTCGGGATCCCGCTTCGGCTCGAGCACTACGACGACGACGACCTCGCGCGGATCGTGCGGCGCTCCGCCGGGATCCTCGAGATCGCGCTCGACGACGGCGCCGCCGTGGAGATCGCGCGGCGCTCGCGCGGCACGCCGCGGATCGCCAACCGCCTGCTCCGGCGGGCGCGCGACTACGCCGAGGTCCGAGCCGGCGGCGATCTCACACGCGAGGTGGCGTCCGGCGCACTCGACCTGCTGGGCGTCGACGCCGCGGGACTCGACCGCCTCGACCGCGAGCTCCTGCGCACGATCGCCGAGACCTTCCTGGGCGGCCCCGTCGGCCTCTCGACCCTCGCGGACGCGATCGGCGAGGACAAGGGCACGATCGAGGACGTCTACGAGCCGTACCTCCTGCAGCGCGGCCTCTTGCAACGCACGCCGCGCGGGCGCGTGATCACCCGCCTGGGGCGCTCGCACCTCGGGCTTGACGACACGCCCGATGCCGGGCCTTCGTCGCTTTTTTCCTGACGATCCGGCAGCGTTTCGTGCGACAGGGCGGCTTGGCCTTGGGCTTCCTGCACGGCTTCGGGAGGACGGCCTGCTTCGCGAGCGTGGAGCCGGCCGCGCTGTCTCCGGCAACGCTGCTCTCCGCGAGCGCGCTCGCCGCGGGCGTCGTCGCAGCCGGGGAGCCGTCGCTTCCCGAGAGCTGTGAGACGATCACGATGCCGATCACGGCCGCCGCCGCGAGCCCGGCGGCGAGCGACGCGACGCGCAGGGTACGCCGGCGCTTCCGGCGCGTGACGCCGAGCGGCGTCGCCGCGCGCTCCGCGCTGAGGCGGGCATCCAGCCGCACCGCGATCTCGCGCGGCACGTCGGCATCGCCGAGCGCGGCCAGCTCGCGCGCGATGGCCTGCAGCTCGGGCAGGCTCTCGTCAGGTGTCTGCTCGTCGTCCATCTGCTCCCTTCGACCCTATCCGGCCTCGTCCGGTTCCCGGAGCGCGCGGACGAGCAGCGCACGGGCGCGGTAGCTCCGCGACTTCATCGTGCCCTCGGGGGTGCCGGTCAGCTCGCCGGCCTCGGCCGGCGTGAGCCCGGCGATGTCGCAGAGCACGGCCGCCTCCCGGAACGGATCCGGCAGCGCATCGACGGCTGAGATCAGGCGCGCCCGGCGATCGCTCGCCTCGAACGGATCCGTCTGTGCCACGAGCTCTGCGACGGCATCGAGCGGGACGGTCTCGCGCCGCTTCGAGATTACATCGTAGCTCGCGTTCACCGCGATGCGATAGATCCAGGTCGAGAACTGCGCGCGGCCGTCGAAGTGGCCGAGCGCGCGATAGGCCTTGATGAACGTGTCCTGCAGCGCGTCCTCGGCATCGTCCGGATCACGGCAGAGCCGCAGCGCGATCGCGTACACGCGCCCGCGATGGCGGTGCACGAGCTCGTCGAACGCGGCATCGTCGGTCGGGGCGCGGCGGGCGAGCTCCTCGTCTGGCGTTCCGAGCGGCACCCCGCGAGTATGGTCGAGGGGTGCGGACGGACGAGCTCGACTTCGACCTGCCCGAGGAGCTGATCGCGCAGACTCCGGCGCTCGAGCGCGACGGCTCCCGGCTGCTCGTGCTGCAGCGCGCGAGCGGGCGGATCGAGCATCGCACGTTCTCGGACCTCGCCGGGCTGCTCGACCCGGCAGATCTCGTCGTGCTCAACACGAGCCGCGTGCTGCATGCGAGGGTCCACGCGCGCAAGCCGAGCGGAGGCCACGTCGAGCTGCTGCTGCTCGAGCAGCGCGAGGACTCGAGCTGGGAGGCGCTCGCGCGGCCGTCCCGCCGGATCACGCCCGGGCTGGTCGTCACGGCCGGAGCGCTCGCCTTCGCATTCGAGCGGTCGCTCGGCGACGGGCGCTGGATCGTGCGCCCATCGGCGTCCGGCGACGAGCTCCACGCGCTGCTCGCAGAGGTCGGGGAGCTGCCGCTGCCCCCGTACGTCCACAGCCGCGAGGCGCCCGCAGACCGCTACCAGACCGTCTACGCGGACCGGCCGGGATCGGCGGCGGCGCCCACGGCCGGGCTCCACTTCACGCCCGAGCTGCTCGACCGCATCCGCGAGCGCTGCGAGATCTGCGAGGTCGAGCTGCGCGTCGGGCTCGGCACGTTCCGGCCCGTCGTCGCCGACGATCTCGCCGAGCACGAGATGCACAGCGAGGCCTACCGAGTCGCCCCGGCGGCACGCACGGCGATCGCCGCCGCCGTGGCCTCGAGGCGGCGCATCGTCTGCATCGGCACGACGTCGCTGCGCGTCGTCGAGACGGTCGCGGACCCGAGCCGGCCGAGCGAGGGCAGGACCGCGATCCTGATTGCACCGGGCTACGCGTTCCGGGCGAACATCGCGCTCGTGACGAACTTCCACCTGCCGCGCTCGACGCTGCTCGCACTGGTGATGGCGATCTGCGGCGTCGACGAGACCCGCCGGCTATACCGCGAGGCGATCGCGGAGCGCTACCGCTTCTTCAGCTTCGGCGACGCCTGCCTGATCGAGTAGCCGTGCTCAGCCCGGATCCACCGTCTGCTGGGTGTGTCGCATCCTGCTGGTTGGTGTCAGGCCGCTCCCGGCTGCGCTGTCTGGCCGAGGCGTCCGGCCGCGCCTGCAACAGCGCAGCCCGTCCTGACGACCACCAGCAGGCCCGCCACGAACCCAGCCCACGGTGGACCCGTGCTCAGCCCGGCAGGCCGAGCTCGCCGGCGATCGGGCGCAGCGCCGAGACCACCGTGCGGATGTGGTCGTCGAGCTCGACGCCGAGCTCGGCCGCACCCTCGGTCACGTCCTGGCGCTTCACGCCCGCCGCGAAGGAGGGCTGCTTGAGCTTCTTGCGCACGCTCTTCGGCTCGAGCGTCGAGAGGCCCTCGGGGCGGACGGCGGCGCAGGCGCAGACGAAGCCGGCGAGCTCGTCGCAGGCGTAGAGCGTGTGCTCGAGCGCGCTCTCGCGTCTGGCCTCCGGGACGTGGTCGGCGTGCGAGAGCACGGCGCGGATGAACCACTCGGGATAGCCGCGCTCGCGCAGCACCGGCGCGCCGTCCTGGGGATGGCGGTCGAGCGTGGGGTGCCGCTCGTAGTCGAAGTCGTGCAGCAGCGCGACCGTGCCCCAGGCCTCCTCGTCCTCGCCGCCGGCGCGAGCGTAGGCCCGGACCGCTGCCTCGACGGCGTAGCAGTGCCGTCGCAGCGGCTCGGATTGCACCCACTCGTGCAGGAGGGCGAGGGCGGCGGGGCGATCACGGGCGAGCAGCTCGGAAGGATCCATCAAGATCGAGTGTAGGAGACGCGCGACGCGCGGCGAACCGAGCTTCCATGCAGCTCACACGCGGTACGGTGATCGTCGCCGTTGGCATCTCCACCCTGGTCCTCAGCGTCGGCAATGCGCTGGCGCAGCCCGAGCCGCGGTCCCAGAGCTCGGTCGGAGCGGTCGTCGCGCACGCGGGCGCGCCCGCTGCGCGAGCTCTCGGCACTACATGACCGTGATACCCTCGACCCTTGGCGGCCGTGTTCGGGTCGCAGCCACCGTCATGAATGCGATCTCCCCGGCCCTCGAACCCCCTCGCTCCCGCGTGAACGACTATTTCGTGATCGAGGGCGGACGCCCGCTCTCCGGGACCATCCGCGCGGAGGGCAACAAGAACGCCGCCCTGCCGCTGCTGGCGGCGACCGTGCTCACGGCCGAGCCCGTGACGTTCTCGAACATGCCGCGCATCCGCGACGTCGAGACGATGCTCGAGCTGCTCGAGAATCTCGGTGCCGAGTGCGAGTGGATCGGACCGAACGAGGTTCGCGTCTGTGCCGCCGGCGTGGAGAGCACGACCCTCGACGCCATGCTCGCCGAGCGCATCCGCGCCTCGATCCTGCTCGCCGGACCGCTCGTCGGCCGCTTCGGGCGGGCCGAGCTGCCGCCGCCGGGCGGTGACGTGATCGGGCGACGTCGCGTCGACACGCACCTCCTGGCGCTGCGGGCGCTGGGTGCCGAGGTCACGGTGGGGCGCAGCTTCTGCTTCGACGCACCCGGCGGCCTCGTCGGAGCCGACTTCTTCCTCGACGAGGCATCCGTGACGGGCACCGAGAACGCGGTCATGGCCGCGGCGCTCGCGCGGGGAGAGACGACGATCCACAACGCGGCGTGCGAGCCGCACGTCCAGGATCTCTGCCGCCTGCTGATCAAGATGGGCGTCGAGATCGACGGCCTCGGCTCCAACATCCTGCGAATCCGGGGCGCGAGCGAGCTCGGCGGCGCCGAGCACGAGGTCTGCTCCGATCACATCGAGGTCGGCTCGTTCATCGGCATGGCCGCGGTCACGGGCGGCGACCTCACGATCACGGGAGCCGAGCCGAACGATCTGCGCGCGATCCTGCAGGCGTTCGCTCGCCTGGGCGTGCGCGTCGAGCTCGGCGAGCGATCGGTGCGCGTTCCGCCCGGCCAGGACCTGCGCATCGTCGATGACGCGGGCGGGCAGATTCCGAAGATCGACGACGGCCTCTGGCCGGCCTTCCCCGCCGACATGACGTCCGTGGCGGTGGCCGTGGCGACCCAGGCGCGCGGCACCGTGCTGATCTTCGAGAAGCTCTTCGAGAACCGCCTCGTGTTCACGGACAAGCTCGTCAACATGGGCGCGCGGATCATCCTCTGCGATCCGCACCGCGCCGTCGTCACCGGACCGGCAAAGCTCTATGGCCAGCGCCTCTCGAGTCCCGACATCCGCGCCGGGATGGCGCTGCTGATCGCGTCGCTCG
This sequence comes from Actinomycetes bacterium, assembly GCA_031361905.1. Taxonomy (GTDB): domain Bacteria; phylum Actinomycetota; class Thermoleophilia; order Gaiellales; family JALYLC01; genus JANLRV01. The sequence goes on along the minus strand of JANLRV010000085.1, from coordinate 52,633 downwards.
CGGCCGAGGGGCAGAGCGTGATCGGCGACATCGAGCAGATCGATCGCGGCTACGAGCGGATCGATGAGCGCCTGCGCGCGCTGGGTGCGCAGATCGAGCGCATCTCACGCTGACACGAGCGCGCACTCACTCCCGTTCGAAAGGCACGATATGACCGATCTGGCAGTCGTACGCACCGATGCCGCTCCCGCCCCGTTTGCCGGCGCGCCCTACTCGCAGGCGATCATCGCCGGCGACCTCGTGTTCTTGAGCGGACAGGTCGGGCTCGACCCGGGCACGAGCACCATCGTCGGCGGCGGGATCGTGGCCGAGACGCAGCAGGCCTTCGCGAACATGAGCGCGATCCTGGAAGCAGCTGGATCGAGCCTCGATCGCATCGTCAAGACCACGGTCTTCCTGATGGACATGGGTGACTTCGCCGCGATGAACGAGACGTACGCGACGTTCGTCTCGTCGACCCCGCCCGCACGCTCGACCGTCCAGGTCGCCAAGCTGCCGGCGGGCGCGATCTTCGAGATCGAGTGCGTCGCGTTGCTGGCGTGATCCGATGACGCCGGATCTGGGCACGTTCGTCGTGCTCGTGCCGATCGTTCTCGGGTCGCTCGCGCTGCACGAGCTCGCGCACGCCTACACCGCGTTCCGGCTGGGGGATCCGACGGCGAAGCTGCTCGGGCGTCTGACGTTCAACCCGCTCGCGCACCTGGACCCGCTCGGCACGCTGATGTTCGCGATCACGTACTTCTCGAGCAGCTTCCTGTTCGGCTGGGCGAAGCCCGTCCCGGTCGATCCGCGCAACCTGCGGGGGAACCCCCAGCGTGGCATGGCGCTCGTCGCCGTCGCCGGGCCGCTGACGAATTTCGCGCTCGCGCTCGTCGCCGGCGGCCTGCTCGCGCACCTCGACCTGAGCCTGCGCGTCTACGAGATCGTCTACCAGGCGATGCTCGTGAACATCGTGCTCGGGATCTTCAACCTGATCCCGATCCCGCCCCTCGACGGCTCTCGCATCGCCGGCGCGTTCATGCCGCGCGAGCTGTACCTGCAGTGGTCGGCGTTCGATCAGTACGGGATCTTCGTGCTGCTCGGGCTGCTCTTCTTCACGCAGCGAGCCGGCGTGTCGCTGTTCTCCGGCGTCTACGGGGTCGCGCTCGACGTGATCTCAGGCGTCGTCGGCGGCGCCGCGCTGCCACCCGTGTGATCGCGGGCGAGCGCTTCGAGCTCGGTCCTGCTCGGGTGCTCTTCACGACGCGTGCCGGGGGCGTCTCGGCACCGCCGTACGCGAGCCTCAACCTGAGCTTCCTGACCGGCGACGACGCGGCATCCGTGGCCGAGAACCGGCGCAGGGCGGTGACGCGGCTCGGCGGCGATCCGGGTCGCGCCGCGGGCCTGCGGCAGGTGCACGGCGCGCGCATCCGGGAGGCCGACGAGGCCGGCACGGATCGCTTCCTCGACGGCTCGCGCGCGCCGCTCGAGGGAGATGGCCTCGTGACCTCCCAGGTCGGCGTCACGCTGGCCGCGTTCGGCGCGGACTGCACGATCACGGCCATCGTCGCGACCGGCCCGCGCCCGCGCGTCGCCGTCGTCCACGCAGGCTGGACCGGACTGCTCGCGGGTGCCCTCGAGGCTGCCGTGGCCGCGGTCGGCGACGCTCCCGCCTGCGTGCTCGGTCCGTCGGCGGGACCGTGCTGCTACGAGGTGCGCGAGGATGTCGCCGCACCGCTCAAGGCCCGCTTCGGCGACGACGCGGTGGTGGCTGGCCGCGCCGATCTGTGGCGCTGCGCCGAGCGCGCGCTGCGCGGCGCGGGAGCATCCCAGGTGACGGTGCTCGGGCGCTGTACGATCTGCGACTCGAGCCTGTTCTCGCACCGGCGCGACGGCGCTCCGGGCGGGCGCCAGGCCGTGCTCGCGCTGCTCGACGATGCTTGATCCCGACCTGATCCGCTCCCGCCGCCTCTCGATCGAGGCCGAGCTCGCGGCGGCCGCGGCGATCGCCGGCGGCTCGCCGGCGCGCATGCTTGCGGCGGTCAAGTACCTGCAGCCGGCCGATCTCGCACCGCTTGCGGAGGCGGGTGTCACGCTCGTCGGCGAGAACCGCGTGGAGCAGCTGATCGAGAAGCAGGCCGTGGGCGTCGGGGGTCTCACGTGGCACTTCATCGGGCACCTGCAGAGCCGCAAGGCGCGCGAGCTCGTTGGGCGCGTCGAGCTGATCCACTCGCTCTCGTCGCTCTCCGCGGCCGAGCGGCTGCAGCGCTTCGCCGAGGCCGAGATCGGGTGTCTGATCGAGGTCAACGTCGCCGGCGAGGACTCGAAATCCGGTCTCGCGCCCGATGGGATCGATGCTTTTCTCGAAGCGCTCACGGCGCTCGACCGGATCGCCGTGCGTGGTCTGATGACGATGCCGCCGCTCGCGAGCGATCCGGACGCGTCGCGCGGGGCGTTCGCGGCGCTGCGCGAGCTGGCTGAGCAGCTCGAGCAGCGTTGGAGCGGGCGTCACGCCTTCGGCGAGCTCTCGATGGGGACGTCTCAGGACTACGTGGTCGCCGCCGAGGAGGGGGCGACGATCGTGCGCGTGGGGTCGACCCTGGTTCGAACCTAGAGCTGGTTCCAGAATGAATCGTGAGTGGCTCGCCAGGCGAGCGTCAAGACGCCACCAGACGCCGCGAGACATTTTGAGGCGAGGTCTTAGACGGTCCTGGCCTCCGTCGATCCTGGTACCATCGCGGTCGCTATGCCAATCGGAGACATGTGGCACCGGACGAAGGTGTATTTCGGACTTGCGGACGATGATTCGTTCTACGAGGACGACGACGAGGACGGGAGCGTCGCGCACGACGAGCTCGAGGAACGCTACCGGCGCCGCCCGAACGTCAGCAAGCTCGACTCGCGCCGAGGATCGCCGCGCATCGACGACATCTTCGCCGACGACGACGCGCCGCTTCGCCGTCGCATCCGCGAGAACGCGGGTGGCGCGACGACGGTGCTTCGCCCGGCCGAGGCCGGGGCCATGTCCGACGACATGCCGAAGGTCTACCTGAGCATTCCGCGGGGCTTCAACGATGCGCAGCCGATCGCCGATCGCTTCAAGCGCGGGGTGCCCGTGATCCTCAACCTGCAGACCGTCGATACCGGGCTCGCAAAGCGGCTGATCGACTTCGCCTCGGGGCTCACCTATGCGCTCGAGGGACGCATGCAGCGGATCGCCGACAAGGTCTTCCTGCTGACGCCCGAGAACGTCGAGCTCTCCGCCGAGGACCGCGCGCGGTACCTCGAGGGCGCGTTCTTCAATCAGGCCTGAGCGTCCGGCGCGAGTCCGAACCGATCGGCGAGCAGCGCAGGCACGTCTGACGGGTCGATCGGCGACTCCGAGCGCACGCCGTCCGCGAGCTCGCTGAAGGCCGACTCGGAGAGCGAGATCCAGCCCGTCTCGGTTCGGCGGGTGCAGACGAGCCCGCGGCGGAAGAACGAGTCGGCGTGGTGCTCGTGGAAGTCGCAGCGATCCGCGAACTCGTCGAGCGTGCGCGGCTCCTCGCCGAACGTGAGCCGCTCGGGCTCGCCGGCGAGCTGCCAGCCGTGCGTCCCGCGCACGAGCGTGCCGGGCTGCTCGCGCAGCTCGAGCGGGACGATCGGCGAGAGCTTGCCGCAGCCGACGTCGGCGAGCAGGCGCTGCTCGCCGCCCGGAAGCGCGACGAGCAGCGAGAGGTGGTCGAAGCGGGGCGAGAGCGTCCCGTCCGCCTCCAGAAAGCGGGCCTCGACGAGATCCACGATGCATCCGGCGGCGCGCAGGAGCGCCGAGAAGAGGCCGTTGAGCTCGTAGCAGAAGCCGCCGCGTCGTCGCTCGACGATCTTGCCGTAGAGCGACGCGACGGCGAACGAGATCGGGCGGCCGGCGAGGATGTCGAGGTTCTCGAACGGCACGCTCAGGAGATGTCTCCGGTGGATCTCGGCGAGCCCCTCGCGGGTGGCCGGCGAGAGGCCGGAGGCGCCGATCCGCTCGAGGTACCCGGCCGTCTGCGATGCCGTCAGCATGTCGGCAAGCGTACGCATCACGGGATCACTACCCTTGCGCCATGCTGAGTCTCGACACGTTGCAGAGCGAGGTCGATCGCGGGACGATCGACACGGTCATCCTGGCCTTCACCGACATGCAGGGACGCCTGCAGGGCAAGCGGCTGCACGCGCCCGCGTTCCTCGACGGGATCGTCGAGCACGGGGCGGAGGGGTGCAACTACCTGCTCGCGATCGACGTCGACATGAACACCGTGCCGGGCTACGCGATGTCGTCGTGGGACGGCGGCTACGGCGACATGGTCTTCGCGCCGGACCTGGCGACGATGCGGCACATCCCGTGGCTCGAGGGGACCGCGCTCGTGCTCTGCGACGTGACCTGGCACGACGGCTCACCGGTCACGGCCTCGCCGCGCCAGGTGTTGCGCGCCCAGCTCGAGCGCGCGGCCGAGCGCGGCTACGCGGTCAACGTCGGCTCAGAGCTCGAGTTCATCCTCTTCCGCGAGAGCTACGACTCGGCGCGGGCCAAGGGCTATCGCAACCTCGACCCGGCAAACGCGTACAACGTCGACTACTCGATCCTGGGCACCACCTACGTCGAGCCCGTGATCCGCGCGATCCGGCTCGGCATGGCCGGCGCCGGCATGCCGGTCGAGGACTCGAAAGGCGAGTGCAATTTCGGCCAGCACGAGGTCAACTTCCGCTACGCGGACGCGCTGACGATGGCCGACAACCACACGATTTACCGCAACGGCGCGAAGGAGATCGCGTGGCAGCACGGCCACGCGCTGACCTTCATGCCGAAGTTCGACGAGCGCGAGGGGAATTCGTGCCACATCCACATCAGCCTCTGGGGGAAGGGAGGAAGCCTCTTCCCGGCTGCTGACGGCCAGGGCACCACGCCGCTCTTCGAGCGCTTTCTCGCCGGGCTGCTCCGCCACACCCGCGAGCTCGTGTTCTTCCTCGCGCCGAACGTCAACTCCTACAAGCGCTTCGTCCCCGGGTCGTTCGCCCCGACGGGCCTCGTCTGGGGCACGGATAACCGCACCTGCGCGTTCCGCGTCGTCGGGCACGGCAACGGCCTGAGGGTCGAGTGCCGCGTGCCGGGCGGCGATGCGAATCCGTACCTCGCGTTCTCGGCGCTGCTCGCGGCGGGTCTCTCGGGCATCGACGGCGAGTACGAGCTCGAGCCCGCGTACGCCGGCAACGCCTACACGGCCACGGATTGCCCGCGAGTGCCCTCGACCCTGCGCGAGGCCCGCGAGCTGCTCGCCGGCTCCGCGCTGGCACGCGAGGCGCTCGGCGACGCGGTCGTCGAGCACTACCTGAACGCCGCCGACATCGAGCTCGCGGCCTTCGAGGCGGCCGTGACCGACTGGGAGCTGCAGCGCGGGTTCGAGCGCCTGTGACGCCGCGCGTCGGAATCTGCGCCTACCGCACCCGCGCCAGCTGGGCGCACTGGGAGATGCCCGCGACGGTGATCCCGCAGGGATACGTCGACGGCGTCGAGGCCGCCGGCGGGATCCCCCTGCTGCTGCCGCCGACGGGCGTCAGCGCCGCGCACGCGAGCGAGCTCGTCGACGTCCTGCACGGCCTGGTGCTGACGGGTGGCCCGGATCTGGATGCGCGCCTCTACGGCGATTCCCCGCACGAGACGGCCGACGCGCCGAACGAGCTGCGCGACGCGTCCGAGCTCGCCCTCGTGCGCGCTGCGCTCGATCGGCAGATGCCCGTGCTCGGCATCTGCCGCGGCATGCAGCTCCTCAACGTGGTGCGGGGCGGGACGCTGCAGCAGCACCTTCCCGACCTCGAGCTCGCCACGCACCGGCCCCGGCTCGGCACGTTCGGACGGCACCACGTCGTCGTCTCGCCGGGCACGGCCCTCGCCGCGATCGTCGGAGGCGAGATCTCGGAGATCCACTCGCACCACCACCAGGTCGTCCGCGAGGTCGGGGAGGGACTCGTGGTGAGCGCGCGCTCCGAGGACGGCACGATCGAGGCGCTCGAGGATCCGCAGGCCGGCTTCTGCCTCGGCGTGCTCTGGCATCCGGAGGAGGCGGCGCTCGGAACGGGCGCGCCGCTGTTTGCGGCGCTCGTCGCGGCGGCGGCGGTCTACGCGGGCCGTGAATAGCCCGGGGTCAGGCCCCGGGCTATTCACCGTGTGAAATGTCACGGCGTGAATACCCGGGGCCTGACCCCGGGCTATTCACTCGCCACTACCATCCGGTAGATGGCAGGAAGCACCGTTCTCGGAGTGATCGGCGCCGGCAACATGGCCGGGGCGATGGTCGAGGGCTGGGTGCGTGCCGAGCCAGAGCGCGCCACCCGCATCGTCGTCACCGATCGCGGCTCCGGGCGCGCGGCGGAGCTCGCAGAGCGGCTCGGGCTGACGCACGCCGACTCGAACAGCGAGCTCGTGCAGCGATCTGACGTGCTGATGATCGGGGTCAAGCCCGTCGACGTCGAGCGAGTGCTCCGCGAGCTCTCCGACTCGCTCACCCCGGCTCGACCGGTGCTCTCGATCGCCGCCGGCATTGCAACGACCACGATGGAGAACGTCGTCGATGAGCGCGTGCCCGTCTTCCGTTGCATGCCGAACGTCGGCGTGCGTGTCTGCGCCGGGACGGTCTGCTTCGCGCGCGGCTCCTTCCAGGGCACGCCGGCCGAGGACGTCGTGCTCGAGTGGCTCGCGCTGCTCGGCTCGGTCGTGCCGCTCGAGGAGAAGCTGTTCGACGCGGCGACGGCGCTGGCTGGTTCCGGGCCTGCGTTCCTCGGACTGATCGTCGAGGCGTTCGAGGACGCCGGCATCACGGTCGGCCTCTCCGCCACCGCCGCCCGCGAGCTGATCCTCTCGACCATGATCGGCACGGCCCGCCTGCTCGACGAGACCGGGATCTCGTGCTCCCAGCTCCGCCGCATGGTCACGTCACCCGGGGGAACGGCCGCGGCCGGCCTCGCGCAGATGGAGCGCTCATCGGTGCGCGGAGGCATCATCGACGGCGTGATCGCAGCCAGGAACAGGGCGGCCGACCTCGGATGAGCAACTCGACCGTCGACTTCCTCCAGACCTGGCTCAGCTACGCGCTGAACGTCTACACGCTGCTGATCATCGCGTGGATCGTGCTCTCGTACTTCCGCCTGCCATACAACCGCTTCACCGCGATCTCGCGGACGTTCCTGGAGGACACCGTGCAGCCGTTCGTCGGCCTCTTCCGGCGGCTTCTGCCGCGCGCAGGGATGTTCGACTTCTCGCCGATGCTCGCGATCATCAGCCTGCAGATCGCCGGAAGCGTGCTCGCGAACGTGCTCGGCTCGCTGCGCCCCGGTGCCTGAGCAGATGCTCCTGCGCCGTCTCACCGCGGAGGCCGGCACGGCGCCGCGCCCACGTCCGCTGCGTGCCGACGCGCGGCCCGGCCCGGTCGGCTGGACCGGGCTCGTCGCGCTCGCGATCGCAGCCGTGCTCGGAGACCAGCTCACGAAGGCGGCGGTGATCGACCGGCTCGCGGTCAACGAGTCGCGCCCGGTGATCTGGTCGCTCGAGTTCTGGCACTCCCGCAACACCGGCATCGCCTTCGGGCTGTACACGAACAAGCTCGTCGTGGTGGTCGTGCTGACGATGATCGCCGTGATCTGGATGCTCTCGTTCTTCGCGCGCTCGGGGGCGCGGCACCCTCTGATCCCCGTCGCGATCGGCCTGCTCCTCGGCGGCACCCTCTCGAACCTCTACGATCGCGCGGCGAACGGCTTCGTGACCGACTTCATCTACCTCGGCTACGGCCCGAACTTCAATCTGGCGGACACCTTCATCGTGACGGGCGTGGGGGTGATGATCGGCGCGCTCGCGCTTGGCGAGCATGAGCGCTGAGCGGATCACCGTGCCGCCCGAGGCCGCTGGCGAGCGCCTCGATCGCTTCATCGCGACGGTCGCCGGGACGCGCTCGGCCGCCGAGCGCGCGATCTCGGCCGGACGGGTCTCCGTCGACGGCACCCGCGCGAGCAAGTCGCTCCGCCTCGTCGGCGGCGAGCTGATCGTGATCGAGCCGGACGCGACGGCGCCGCGCCCCGAAGCCGCGGTGATCGATGTGCCAGTCGTCTACGCCGACGATCACCTGCTCGTCGTCGACAAGCCCGCAGCCGTCGTGACCCATGCGGGTCCCGGCGTGACCGGGCCGACGCTCGTGGCCGCGCTCGCCGCACGGGGCATCGCCGGCGGCGGCGATGCCGACCGGCCCGGCATCGTCCATCGCCTCGACCGCGACACCACGGGACTGCTCGTCGTCGCGCGCGACGACGAGACCCACCAGGCGCTCGTCGCCGCGCTCGCGCGCCGCGAGATCGAGCGCCGCTACCTCGCCCTCGCGCACGGCCGCCCGCCGTCGCGTACCGGGACCATCGAGGCACCGATCGGACGGGATCTCTCGGACATCGGCCGCATGGCCGTCGATGGCCGCCACTCCCGCCCCGCGGTCACGCACTTCGAGCTGGAGGAGGCGCTGCCGACGACGACGCTGCTCCGCGTGCGTCTCGAGACCGGGCGGACACACCAGATCCGCGTGCACCTGGCCGCCATCGGCCACGGCGTGATGGGCGATCCGACGTACGGGATCGCGGCACGGCACCTCGGGCTGCAGCGGCAGTTCCTGCACGCCGCCGAGCTCGCGTTCGAGCATCCGGCGAGCGGCGAGCCGATGCGCTTCACGTCGGCGCTCCCGGACGACCTGGCGGCCGCGCTCGTGCTCGCACGCGCGCTCTGACCCGCCCGGAGTCGTGCTCGGCTAGGATTCTCCCTGCGGCACTCCGCCGCGATCGATCCCTTCTCCCCGGTGAGCCTCAAACGCTCGGCGGTGGTGCCGACATCGCTCGGTTCCGCCGGGCCTCTCGCCGGCCCGCACGTCCAACCACCATGCGAGAGGTACATACGTGGCTGCTCCCATCTCGATGCGCGAGCTGCTGGAGGCCGGAGTTCACTTCGGCCACCAGACCCGGCGCTGGAACCCGAAGATGCGTCGCTTCATCTTCGCGGAACGCGCCGGCATCTACATCATCGACCTGCAGCAGACGATCGTGCTGGTCGAGCAGGCGCATCACTTCGTGCACAACCTGGCCGAGCGTGGCGGGACCGTGCTCTTCGTCGGCACGAAGAAGCAGACCCGCGAGGCGATCGAGGCCGAGGCCTCGCGTGTCGGCATGCCGTTCGTCAGCCATCGCTGGCTCGGAGGGCTACTCACGAACTACCGCACCATGCAGGCTCGGATCGAGCACCTCCACGAGCTGCGCCGGCTGCGCGATGAGAGCCAGCTCGAGCTGCTGCCGAGCAAGGAGCGCATCCGCATCCTGCGCGAGCTCGAGAAGCTCGAGACGAACCTCGGCGGCGTCGCGATGATGCGCAAGCTGCCCGACGCGGTCGTGGTCGTCGACATGAACAAGGAAGCGCTCGCCGTGCGCGAGGCGCGCCGCTGCGGGATCCCCGTGATCGGCCTCGTCGACACGAACTGCGATCCCGACGACGCCGACTTTGTGATCCCGGGGAACGACGACGCGATCAAGTCGTGCGCGGCGATCATGGGCTGCCTGGCGAACGGCATCGACGCCGGCCGCAACCTCTTCCGAAAGGCCGAGGAGGAGCTCGCCGCGAAGGCCCGCGCCGAGGCCGAGGCGCGGGCCGCCGAGGAAGCCGCCGCCGCGGCCGCCGCCGAGGCTGCTGCAGCCGAGGCAGCGGGGACGACGGCCGCTCCGGCTGCTGCGCCCGCTCCCCCTGCTGCGCCCGCTCCGCGTGTCGCCGCACCGGCACCAACCGCACCGCCGGCACCGGCCGTCGAGCCCGCGGCCCCGGCACCAGCGCCGGAAGCGCCGGCCCCCGAGCCGGTCGCCGAGGCCGCCGCCCCCGAGCCCGAGGCGACTCCGGCCCCGGAGCCCGAGGTCTCCGTCCCCGAGGCCGAGCCCGAGGCGACTCCGGCGCCGGCCGAGGCGTGAGCCGGGCCGGCTCGCACCGTAGACATCACCGATCGACGAGGAATTCCGCATGAGTTATGAGCCGTCCGCAGCCGAGGTCAAGGAGCTGCGTGGGATCACGGGCGCCGGCATCATGGAGTGCAAGGCCGTCCTCAAGGAGACGGAGGGCAAGATCGACGCCGCCCTCAAGCTGCTGCGCGAGCGCGGGATCACGAAGTCCGCCAAGCGGGCGGACCGCGAGACGACCGAGGGCGTGCTCGCCTCCTACATTCACGGAAACCGCGTCGGCGTGCTCGTCGAGGTCGGCTGCGAGACCGACTTCGTCGCCGGCACGGATGAGTTCAAGGCGTTCGCGCAGGAGATCGCGCTGCAGATCGCCGCGTTGCCCGACACGCGCTACGTCAGCCGCGACGAGGTGCCGGCCGAGCTCGTCGCAGCCGAGCTCGAGATCTACGTGGCCCAGGCGGCCGACCGTCCCGAGCAGGTGCGCGAGAAGATCGCGCAGGGCAAGCTCGCCAAGTGGTACGAGGGCGTCGTGCTGCTCGACCAGGCGTCGGTGCGCGACGGCGACCAGACGATCGAGCAGATGCGCGCCGCGCTCTCGGCGAAGACCGGCGAGAACGTGCAGATCAAGCGCTTCGCGCGCTTCGAGCGCGGGGCCTAGGCCCGGCCGTGCCGGACGAGCAGGGACCACCGCCCGGCCCGTTCCGGCGGATCATGCTGAAGCTCTCGGGCGAGGCCCTGATGGGCGACCTCGAGTTCGGCCAGGACCCCGTGCGCATCGGGCAGATCGCGGCGGAGGTCGGGCGCATCCACGAGTCCGGCGTCGAGATCGGGATCGTGATCGGCGCGGGCAACATCTGGCGTGGCGCGACGACGCAGGGGATGGACCGGGCGACCGCCGACTACGGCGGCATGCTCGCCACGGTCCTGAACGCGCTCGCGATGCAGGATGCGCTGGAGCGGCTGAACATCTACACGCGGGTGCAGAGCGCGCTCAGCGTGCAGGAGATCGCCGAGCCCTACATCCGCCGGCGGGCGATCCGGCACCTCGAGAAGCGCCGCATCGTGATCTTCGCGGCAGGCACCGGGAACCCGTTCTTCACGACCGACACGGCCGCGGCGCTGCGCGCGTGCGAGATCGGCGCGGAGGCGCTCTTGATGGCCAAGAACGGCGTCGACGGCGTCTACGACGACGATCCGAAGACGAACGCCGACGCGCGCTTCCTGCGCGAGGTCACGCACCTCGAGGCGCTCGAGCGGCAGCTCAAGGTGATGGACGCGACGGCGCTCTCGCTGTGCATGGAGAACGACCTCCCGATCTACGTGTTCAACCTCGACGACGAGCGTAATATCGGACGGGTGGTCCGGGGCGAGTCGGTCGGGACGGTCGTCGCGACGAACCGCCGCGTGGCGAAAGGGGCGAACTGATGGTTGACGAGCTTCTCAACGATGCGAAGGCGCGGATGGCGAAGAGCGTCGAGTCGACGCACGCCGAGCTCGGCTCCGTGCGCACGGGTCGCGCCTCGACCTCGCTGCTCGACCGCATCCAGGTCGACTACTACGGCACGAAGACCCCGCTCAACCAGCTCGCGCAGATCGGCGTGCCCGATGCGCGCATGCTCACGATCACGCCCTACGACAAGGGCGCGCTGAAGGAGATCGAGCGAGCGATCCAGGAGTCGGACCTCGGCCTCACGCCGGCGAATGACGGCCAGCTGATCCGGCTGCCGATCCCGCAGCTGACGGAGGAGCGGCGCAAGGACCTCGTCAAGGTCGCCAAGTCGATCGCCGAGGACGGCCGCGTCGCGGTCCGCAACATCCGCCGCGACGTCGTGCACCACCTCAAGGAGCTCGATCGCAACGGCGATGCCGCCGCGGATGACGTGCACCGGGCCGAGGATCGCACGCAGAAGCTGACCGACGAGCACGTGCATCGGATCGACGAGCTCCTGAAGGCCAAGGAACAGGACATCCTCGCCGTCTGACGGGGCGGGTCGAGGCCGGCCATGGCGAGCATCCTCGATCGGCTCCGCCTGCTCGCGCGGGCGCCTCAGGCCGTCGAGCCGGCGCTGCCGGACGTCGCCCGGGCGGTCGCCGTGATCATGGACGGGAACGGCCGCTGGGCGCGGGGGCGTCACCTGCCGGTGCTCGCCGGGCACCGCCAGGGCACGCGCGCGCTGCGGCGCACGGTCGAGGCTGCGATCGACCTCGGCGTCGAGTCGCTCGCCGTCTACGCGTTCTCGACCGAGAACTGGGCGCGCGACGACGATGAGGTCGCGGGCCTGCTCGACCTGCTCGCCGAGACGATCCGCCGTGAGTTCCCCGACCTCGCGAGGCAGGGAGTGCGGGTGCGCTTCGTGGGACGGCGCGATCGCTGCAGCGCGGCGCTGCGCACGATGATCGAGGAGATCGAGGCCGATACCGCGACGAACGACCGGCTCGCGCTCTGGGTCTGCTTCGACTACGGCGGCCGCGCCGAGATCGTGGAGGCGGCGCGAGCCCTCGTGCGCGACGGGGTGCCGGCCGGGGACGTGGACGAGGAGGCGCTCGCCGATCGGCTCGCAGCGCCGGAGATGCCCGACCCGGATCTCGTGATCCGCACCTCGGGCGAGCAGCGCATCTCGAACTTCCTGCTCTGGCAGTCGGCCTACGCCGAGTACGTCTTCACCGACGTGCTCTGGCCGGACTTCGGGCGTGCCGAGCTGCTCGCCGCGCTCGAGGAGTACGCCGGGCGCCGTCGCAGGTTCGGCGGCAGGTGAGCCGCGAGCTCGCGAGCCGCGTGCTGGTCGCCGCGCTGCTCGCACCGATCGCGCTCGCAGCGGTCTGGCTGGGAGGGCCGGCGCTGCTCGCGCTCGGCCTGGTGACCTGCGCGCTCGCGCTCGACGAGCTCTTCCGGATGGCGCGACCGCTCCGCCCGATCCCGCTGAGCGGCTTCGCGGGCGGCCTCGGCATGGTCGTCGCGGCATCGCTCGGGGGGATCGGCTGGACGCTCGTCGTGATCGCCGCGCTGATCCCGCTGACGTTCCTGCTGGTCGCGGGCGTGGCTGCGCGGGAGTCGGCGCTCGGCTCGATCGCCGTGACCGTGTTCTGCGCGCTCTACGTGGGCGGCGGCGTGGCGAGCCTGGTCGCGCTGCGGCGGCTCTCCGACCCCGCGGTTGCGCACTTCGGCTTCAACCTCGTGCTCGGGGTGCTACTCGGCGTCTGGGCGTCCGACATCTTCGCCTACTTCGGCGGGCGGGCGATCGGCCGGCGCAGGCTGGCCCCCGCGATCTCGCCGAACAAGACCGTCGAGGGGTTCCTCGTCGGGCTCGTGTTCGGCTCCGCGGCGTGCTGGTTCACGCTCTACCGGCAGGGATTCTCGACGCTCGAGGCGCTCGGCGTGGCCGCAGCCGTGGTGCTCGCGGCACCGCTCGGCGATCTCTTCGAGTCGTTCCTCAAGCGCGATCTCGGCGTGAAGGACTCGGGGACGATCCTGGCGGGTCACGGCGGCGTGCTCGACCGCATCGACGCGCTGCTCTTCGCGGCCGCGGCGGCGCTCGCCGTCGTGGTCGCGCTCGGCAAGGGCTGATTGCTCTCAGCGGTCGTTCAGAACCCTCGGCTACCCTGAGGTGAGTGACGCGCGTCTGCCTGCTTGGCTCGACGGGATCGATCGGCCGACAGGCGATCGAGGTGATCGAGCAGAATCCGGATCTCGAGCTGTGCGCGATCGCCGCGGCGTCGTCCGTCGACGAGGTGATCGCGGTCGCCGAGCGCCTCGGCGTGCCGCAGATCGCGCTCGCCGACCCGACCGCGGCCCGAGCGGCGCGGGCGCGCTTCTCGGGCGCGGTGCTCGAGTCGCCTGAGCGCCTCGTCGTCGAGAGCGGCGCGGGCGTCTGCCTCAACGCCGTCGTCGGCGTCGCCGGGCTCGACGCCACGCTCGCGGCGTTGCACGCGGGGATCGATGTCGCGCTCGCCAACAAGGAGAGCCTCGTGGCGGGGGGACCGCTCGTCCGCGCGGCGATGATCAAGGGCGGCGCACGTCTTCTGCCCGTCGACTCCGAGCACTCGGCGCTCGCGCAGCTCGTGGCCGGTGAGCAGCCGACCTCGCTCGTTTTGACGGCATCCGGCGGGCCGTTCCGCGGGCGCTCGGCCGACGAGCTCGCGGACGTCACGATCGAGGACGCGCTGCAGCACCCGACCTGGTCGATGGGCGCGAAGATCACCGTCGACTCGGCGACGCTGATGAACAAGGGCCTCGAGGTGATCGAGGCGCACTGGCTGTTCGACGTGCCCTACGACGCGATCGAGGTCGTCGTGCACCCGCAGTCGATCGTGCACGCGCTCGTTCGCCTGCGCGACGGCGCGTTGCTCGCGCACCTCGGCCTGCCCGACATGCGCGTGCCGATCAGCTGGGCGCTCAGCCATCCTCGCCGCGCCACGCTCGCCGCCACCGCCCTCGACCTCGCATCCGCGTTGACGCTCTCGTTCGAGCCGCCCGATCTCGCGACGTTCCGCTGCCTCGCGCTGGCGCGCCAGGCCGGCGTCGCCGGAGGCCTCGCCCCGTGCGTGCTGAACGCCGCGAACGAGGAGGCCGTCGCCGCCTTCCTGGCCGGCCGCTGCCGCTTCCTCGAGATCGCCTCGCTCGTCGAGACCGCCCTCGAGGATGCTACGGGTGACGCGCTCTCGACGCGCGAGCAGATCACCGCCGCAGACCGGCAGGCGCGCCAGACGGTCCGCGACGCGCTCGGGGTGGCGGCGTGAACATCGGCGTCGCGATCGCGGGCTTCGCCTTCCTCGTGGTGATCCACGAGCTCGGGCACCTGCTCGCGGCCAAGGCGGTCGGGATGCGCGCCACGCGCTTCTTCCTCTTCTTCCCGCCGAAGCTCGCCAGCGTGACCTGGCGCGGCACGGAGTACGGGATCGGCATGATCCCCCTCGGCGGGTTCGTCAAGATCGTCGGCATGACGCGCCCGCGGGGCGGCGACCTGGTCGTCTGCCGCGAGACGGTCGAGCGCGCCACGGCCGAGCGCGATCCGGCCGCCGTCGACGCCCTCACCCCGGCGCTCGCGCGCGCCGAGCGCGCGCTCGATGCGAACGCCGACGCCGCGACCTCGCTGGATGCGCTGCAGCGGCTGCGCGACGCGCTCGCAGCCGAGAGCCACCTGGTCGACCCCGAGCGGCTCGGCTGGTGTGCCAAGGAGCTCGACCGGCTCGTGCTGGACTGCGACCCGAACGCCTACTGGCGCAAGGAGACGTGGCGGCGCCTCGTCGCGATCTTCGCGGGGCCGGCGATGAACTTCCTCGCCGCGGTCGTGATCCTGTTCGCCTGGTGGGTGACGGGCGCCCAGGTGCCCGACAAGCTGACGAGCTCGGTCGACGTCGTCCTGCCCGGATCCGTCGCTGCGACCATGGGTCTCCGCGCGGACGACGTGATCCTCGCGGTCAACGGCGCGCCGGCTCGGAACGACGAGGCCGTGCGAGCGGCGATCCAGCGTCCTGGCACGGTCACGCTGACGATCAGGCGCGGGACGTCGAAGGTCTCGCTCGGTCCGGTGACGCCGGAGAAGAGCTCCGACGGCCGGCGCGTCCTCGGCTTCGGCTTCGGCTACACCACGAAGACCGTGCGGCTGGGTCCGGTCGCGGCCGCGAAGACCACCGGGCGGCAGGTCTGGTACATCACGACGAACACCTACTCCGCGCTCGCGCACATCTTCGAGAAGGACACGCGGCGCGGCATGGGGTCGGCGGTCGGCGCCGTGCAGCAGTCGAGCCGGTCGGTCGACCGCGGAGAGTTCCCGTTCTATCTCGCGCTGCTCTCGTGGGGTCTCGCGCTCGTCAACCTGCTGCCGTTCCTGCCGCTCGACGGCGGGCACATCCTCTTTACGGTGCTCGAGCGCATCCGCCGCCGGCCGATCGCCCGCGAGGTCTACGAGCGGGTCTCGGTGATCGGCCTCGCCGCCGTGCTCGGCCTCTTCGCGATCGGCTTGCTGAACGACCTCGGCGGCCTCCTGCACAACCCGAGCATCGTCAGCCCGTAGGTCGCCCGTAGACTGCGGGCGTGGCCAGCGAGCGACAGATCACGGTTGGCGGCATCCCGATCGGCGGTGGCGCACCGGTCACGATCCAGTCGATGTGCGTGACCAAGACGCACGATGTCGAGGCGACGCTCGCGGAGGTCGGCCGGCTGCACGCCGCGGGCGTCGATCTCGTGCGCGTGGCGGTCCCCGGCGCCCCTGACGCCGACGCGCTGCCCGAGATCGTCGAGCGATCGCCGGTGCCGATCATCGCCGACATCCACTTCAACGCCTCGCTTGCGATCCGCGCGTTCGACGCGGGGGTTGCCGCCGTGCGGATCAACCCCGGCAACATCGGCGGCCCCGACAAGGTCGAGCTCGTCGTGCGCAAGGCGCAGGAGACGGGAACGCCGATGCGGATCGGTGCGAACTCCGGCTCCCTGCCGATGCACCTGCGCCCGGAGGCGACGGCCGATCCCGCAGGCGCGCTCGTCAAGGCGGCGATGGAGGAGGTTCAGATGCTGGAGCAGCTGGACTTCCGCGAGGTCAAGATCTCGGTCAAGTCGACGAGCGTGCCGGTCATGATCGAGGCCTACAGGCGGCTCTCCGAGCTCGTCCCGTACCCGCTGCATCTGGGCGTCACGGAGGCCGGTCTGCCCGGCACGGGGATCGTCAAGTCGTCGATCGGGATCGGCGCGCTGCTCGCGCAGGGGATTGGCGACACGATCCGCGTCTCGCTCACCGCGGACCCGGTCGAAGAGGTCAAGGTGGGCATCGAGATCCTCAAGTCGCTCGGCCTCAAGCAGTTCGGGCCGACGCTGATCGCGTGTCCCTCGTGTGGCCGCACGAACGTCGAGGTGCACGAGCTCGCGGGCGAGGTCAACGACCGCCTGGCGGCCTACACCCAGCATTTCGAGGTCGCCGTGATGGGCTGTGCGGTGAACGGTCCCGGCGAGGCGGGGGATGCCGACTTCGGGATCGCGGGCGGACGGGATGCAGGCCACATCTACGCGCACGGCGGCGTGCTCCGAAAGGTCGAGCAGGCCGTCCTCGTCGACGAGCTGTTCCGCGAGATCGACGCGTGGATCGCCGACGGAATGCCGCGGCCGGAGCGGGGGACGCGCAAGCGCGACCTCGCGACGCACGGGAGGGTGCGGGCGTGATTCGCACGGCCGTCAAGGTCGTCACGGTCGGCGTGGTGGCGCAGAAGGCCGTCCGGAAGGCGGCCGTTCTCAAGCCGGTCGCCGAGATCGCCGCGAAGCGGGTGCGCCGACGCCGCGAGGGCGGTCACTGGACGCACGTCGAGCCGCCGCGCGCCGACGCCCCGCCGGCGGATCAGCCGCCCTCGCGGGCCTGACCCGCGTCGATCGCGGCGACGAGCCGCGCCGGCGCGCGCTGGCGCCAGCCCTCCGCCAGCAGCTCGGCGAGCTCGGCCGGATCCACGGTCGCGAGGCGGATCAGCACGTACGGGTAGCCGTCGTAGTGGGGCGTCGTGAAGAACGTCTCGTCGGCACCCTGCACGAGCGCCTCCTTCGTGCCCTCCTCGACGCGCAGCGCGAGCACGGTGTCGTCGTCCCGCAGCCGCGCGAAGAGCTTCCCACGCACCTTGAAGGCGATCGTGCCGTACGACCTGCCCTCCTCGCTGGCGGGCAGCGCGAGCGCGAGCGAGCGCAGCTGGGCGAGCGCGACCATCTCGCGCCGAGGCTACCGCACGTTGTGAATAGACCGGGGTCAGGCCCCGGGCTATTCACGCCCCGGCGAGTCCGTGACGGGGCGTGCAAGGATGTGTCGCCCGTGACCGAGTCTGTGCCGAAGTACGCCCACCTGCATGTCCACTCGGAGTACTCGGTGCTCGACGGGGCCTGCCGCATCCCGCAGCTCGTCGCCCGCGCAGCCGAGCTCGAGATGCCCGCGGTCGGGATCACCGACCACGGCTCGATGGCCGGCGCCGTCGAGCTCTACCGCACCGCGAGGAAGCAGGGGATCAAGCCGCTGCTCGGCTGCGAGATCTACCTCGTCGAGGATCGACGCACCCGCCAGCAGTCGGGCGAGCGCCACTGGAACCACCTGACGCTGCTCGCCGAGACCGACGCCGGCTATCACAACCTGATCAAGCTCTGCACGCTCGGCTATCTCGAGGGCTACTACTACAAGCCCCGCGTCGACTTCGAGCTGCTCGAGCGCCACGCCGACGGGATCATCGCCCTCTCGGGCTGCCTCGCCGGCCGCGTCTGCCAGGCGCTGATGCGCGACAACTACGACGATGCCCGCGCAGAGCTCGACCGGCTCGTGCAGATCTTCGGCCCCGACGACGTCTACGTCGAGCTGCAGGACGCGGGCATTCCCGAGCACGCGCAGGTCAACCCGGGCCTGCAGCGACTCGCCGCCGAGACGGGACTGCCACTCGTGGGCACCGGCGACGTGCACTACCTGCGCGCGGAGGATGCGATCCCGCACGAGGCGTTGCTCTGCATCCAGACGAACGACCTGCTCTCGAACCCCAAGCGCTTCAAGTTCTCGACGAACGACTTCTACCTCAAGACCCCGGCCGAGATGAGCTCGGTGATGGCGCGCTGGGGCGGTGACCCGCTGCTCGCGCACACGCTCGAGATCGCGGAGCGCTGCAACGTCACGCTGGAGCTCGGCGCGATCCGGCTGCCGCACTTCGACGAGGCTGCCGGTGACGCCTTCGGCATGCTCCGGCGGCTCTGCGAGCAGGGCCTCTCGGAACGCTATCCGGCGATCACGGACGCGCTCCGCGACCGTCTCGAGTTCGAGCTGCAGACGATCCGCGAGATGGGCTTCGCCGACTACTTCCTGATCGTCTGGGACTTCGTGCGCTTCGCCAAGACGAGCGGCATCAGCGTCGGGCCTGGCCGCGGATCGGCCGCCGGCTCGCTCGTCGCGTACTGCCTGCGGATCACCGACCTCGACCCGATCCGCTACGACCTGCTCTTCGAGCGCTTCCTCAACCCGGGACGCAAGTCGATGCCCGACATCGACATCGACTTCTCGGTGCACGGACGCGAGCGCGTGATGAACTACGTCACCGAGAAGTACGGCCGCGAGCGCGTCGCCCAGATCATCACGTTCTCGAAGCTCGCCGCGAAGGCCGCGACGCGCGACGCGGGACGTGTGATGGGCCTGCCCTACGGCGCCGTCGATCGCATCGCGAAGATGATCCCCGAGGGCGTCAAGGTCGGCTTCGACGACGCGATGAAGCCGGGTCAGGACCTCTTCAAGGCGTACCACGAGGATGAGACGGTCCGGCAGGTCGTCGACATGGCGCGCCCGCTCGAGGGCCTGGTGCGCGCCGACTCGATCCACGCCGCCGGCGTCGTGATCGGTGACCGCCCGCTCTCCGAGTACCTGCCGCTGCAGCAGAAGGGCGTCGACGCCGAGCTCGTGACGCAGTATCCGATGGGTGACGTCGAGGCGCTCGGGCTGCTCAAGATGGACTTCCTCGGCCTGCGCAACCTCGACGTCATCGACGAGGCCGTGGTGCTCGTCCAGCAGACCTACGGGGTCGACCTCGGCGATCTCTCCGACCTCGTGCTCGACGATGCGAAGACCTACGAGCTGCTGCAGCGCGGCGACGCGCTCGGCGTCTTCCAGTTCGAGTCGAGCGGCATGCGCGACGCCCTCCGGCAGGTCAAGCCGACGGAGTTCGAGGACCTCGTCGCGCTCGTGGCGCTGTACCGGCCCGGTCCGATGGCGAACATCCCGGTGTACGCGCGCCGCAAGGGCGGCCAGGAGCCTGTCACGTACTCGGATCCGCGGCTCGAGCCGATCCTCAGCTCGACGCAGGGCGTCTACATCTACCAGGAGCAGGCGATGCAGATCGCCAAGGATCTGGCCGGATTCTCGCCCGCCGAGGCCGACGACCTGCGCAAGGCGATCGGCAAGAAGGATCACGAGCTGATGGCGTCGCTGCAGAGCAAGTTCCTCGACGGCTGCGTCGCGAACGGGGTCGCGCGGACGGTTGCGGAGTCGCTCTGGGGCGAGAACGAGCGGAGCGCGGACTACTCCTTCAACAAGGCCCACGCCGCCTGCTACGCGCTGATCGCCTATCGCACGGCCTATCTCAAGGCAAACTACCCGGAGCCGTACATGGCGGCCCTGATCTCGTCCGTGATGCAGACCAAGGACAAGGTGCCGTTCTACGTCTCGGCGTGCAACGAGATGCAGATTCCCGTGCTGCCCCCCGACGTCAACTCCTCGGCCGGCGACTTCGCCGTCGTCGACGGCAAGATCCGCTTCGGCCTGAGCGCGGTCAAGGGCGTGGGGGAGTCGGCGGTGCGTGCGATCG
The DNA here is from genome assembly GCA_031361905.1 of Actinomycetes bacterium. Taxonomy (GTDB): domain Bacteria; phylum Actinomycetota; class Thermoleophilia; order Gaiellales; family JALYLC01; genus JANLRV01. Next base: position 32,374 of record JANLRV010000085.1, on the reverse strand, counting down.
TGCACGCCCGCGAGAGCGACGGGCCATTCAGCTCGCTCTGGGAGTTCTGCGAGCGGGTCGACGCGCAGCAGGCGAACAAGCGCGTGCTCGAGAGCCTCGTCAAGTGCGGCGCCCTCGACTCGACCGGGTCGTCGCGTCGCGCGATGCTGGAGGTGCTCGAGGCAGCCGCGTCGGCGGGGCAGAAGGCACAGGCCGACGCGCTGCTCGGCCAGGGCTCGATCTTCGACCTCGGCGGCCCCGTCGCCGACGCGCCGCCCGAGCGGCACCGTCCGGCGATCGTCGGGCCCGAGTTCGAGCAGAAGGAGCTCCTGACGCTCGAGAAGGAGACGCTCGGCCTCTACCTCACGAGCCACCCGCTGAACGAGATCGCGAGCGAGCTGCGGCGGCGCGTCGACCTGCCGCTCGCCGAGCTCGAGGGCCAGCGCGACCGCGCGATCGTCACGATCGGCGGGATGATCGCGACGATGCGCGTGCACACGACCCGGAGCGGCGATCCGATGGCGTTCCTGCAGCTCGACGACACCGTCGGGCAGATCGAGGTGATCGTCTTCGGCAAGACCTACGCGATGTGCCGGGAGCTCCTGCACGAGGACGCCGTCGTGATCGTGCGCGGATCGGTCGAGCGCCGCGATGAGGGCGAGGCGAAGCTGCGCGCGCTCGAGATCACGAGCTTCGCCCTGGCGCCCGAGATCGGCGAGGTCCGCGTGCGCGTCGACGGTCGCACGACGAGCCCGCGTTTCGTCGAGGACCTCGTCCGCCTGATCGGGGAATTCCCCGGCGAGTCGCCGATCGTCGTCGAGATCGCGACCGGCGAGGGACCGCGGCGGCTTCGGCTCGGCCCCGGCTACAAGGTCAAGCCCGCGCCCGATTTCTTCAGCGAGGTACGGGTGCTCGGCGGCGAGGCGCAGCTCGTCTGAGCGAGCGGTACAGTCGGGCCATGCCACGACCCGTCACCCTCTTCACCGGCCAGTGGGCCGACCTGCCGCTCGCCGATCTCGCCCCGCTCGCCAGGTCGATGGGCTATGACGGCCTCGAGCTTGCCTGCTGGGGCGATCACTTCGACGTCCAGGCGGCGCTCGCCGATCCGGCCTACCTTCAGGCCAAGCGCGCCCTCCTCGACGCGCACGGGATGCAGTGCCACGCGATCTCGAACCACCTCGTGGGCCAGGCGGTCTGCGACCTGATCGACGAGCGCCACCAGGCGATCCTCTCACCGGCGATCTGGGGCGACGGCGACCCCGAGGGCGTGCGCCGGCGCGCCGCGCAGGAGATGATCGACACCGCGAAGGCTGCCAGGGCATTCGGCGTCGGCGTCGTCAACGGCTTCACGGGCTCGAGCATCTGGCACTCGATCTACGCCTTCCCGCCGACGAGCCAGGAGTTCTGGGAGCGCGGCTTCGCGGACTTCGGCGCGCGCTGGACGCCGATCCTCGACGAGTTCGACCGGCAGGGCATCAACTTCGCGCTCGAGGTGCATCCCACCGAGATCGCTTTCGACACGGCATCCGCGCAGCGGGCCCTCGCGGCGGTCGGCGGCCACCGCCGCTTCGGCTTCAACTACGACCCCTCGCACCTCGGCTATCAGGGAGTCGACTACGTCGGCTTCATCCGCGCCTTCGGCGAGCGGATCTTCCACGCCCACATGAAGGACGCGTGGTGGGGCCACGGCGACGGCTCGGTCGGCACGTTCGGCGGCCACGTCAGCTTCGGCGACGCACGGCGCGCCTGGGACTTCCGCTCGGTGGGACGCGGCGACATCAACTTCGAGGAGATCATCGTCGCGCTCAACGACGTCGGCTACGCCGGGCCGCTGAGCATCGAATGGGAGGACTCGCGGATGGATCGCGAGCACGGCGCGACCGAGTCGGCGGCGTTCGTCAAGCGGCTCGACTTCGCGCCCTCGGCCGTCGCCTTCGATGCCGCGTTCGACAAGGAGGCGCAGTAACCCGACGGCTCGTCACGACCGCCTGCCGGCGGGTCCCTCGGCGCTGCCTCGCGAGCTCCTCGTCCGGCAGATCCGCTATCTGAGATATCGCGGATAGCGGATCGTCGTCCGCTGGATCTGGGAGACTGCGCGGGTGAGCCGCTCCGCGCTTGACCTCGACCTCGATCTCGATGCTTTCAGCGGGCCGTTCGACCTGCTGCTCGCGCTCGTCCTGCGCAGCGAGCTCGAGCTCGTCGAGGTCCCGGTCCTCGAGATCGTGCTCGCCTACCTCGGACGGCTCGAGGAGGAGCAGGCGATCGACCTCGAGGCGGTCTCGGAGTTCCTCGTGCTGGTCGCCGCGCTCTGCGAGCTGAAGAGCCGGCTGCTCGTCGACGCGGATGACGACGAGCTCGAGGAGGTCGACGCCGACGAGGCCGCCGCCGAGCTGGCCGCGCGCCTCGCCGAGTACCAGCGTTTCAAGCAGGCCGCCGCCGGGCTCGCCGAGCGCAAGCTGGCCGCCGGCCTCCGGGTCTTCCGCGCCGGCCGGGCGCCGCTCGCGCCGCCCCGGCCTCCGGCAGAGCTCGTCGAGGAGCAGCCCGCCCGCCTCGCCGAGGCGATGCTGCTGCTGCTCGAGCCGCCCGCAGTGCTCGGCGAGGTCGTGATCCGCGGGCGCACGGTGCCCGTCCGCCCGTTCGTCGACCGCTTCCGGCGCCTGCTCCGCACGCGCGCGTCGTTCACCTTCGACGAGGAGGTCCGCGGCCTCTCGGTCGCCGAGCACGCTGCCGCGTTCGTCGCGCTGCTCGAGCTCGTCAAGCGCGAGGAGGTGCAGGTGCGACAGGCCTCCCTGTTCGGCGAGATCGGCGTCACGCGCTCGCGCGTCGCCGGGCTCGTGCTGCGCGCGACGGTCGAGAACGTCGTCGCCGGCGACCGTGAGGCGGTCGCGTGAGCGATCTCGTCGCCGTCGTCGAGGCGCTGCTCTTCGTGGCCGCCGAGCCGCTCTCGCGCGGCGATCTCGCCGTCGCCGCGGAGGCCGACGAGACCGCGATCGACCGTGCCCTCGAGGAGCTTCAGGACCGGCTCGCCGGCCGCCGTTCGGGCGTCGTGCTGGACCGCGTCAGCGGTCGCTACGGCCTGCGGGCGGCAGCGGGACCACCGGCCGAGGCCGCGAGCCGCCTGCAGGACCGCATGCCCGAGCGGGGGCTCTCGGCTGCCGCGCTCGAGACGCTCGCCGTGATCGCGTACCTGCAGCCCGTTGGCAGGCCCGAGATCTCGCGCATCCGCGGCGTCTCCTCCGATGCGGTCGTGCAGGGCCTGATCGAGCGCGGGCTGATCGACGAGGCCGGGCGGGGCGACTCGCTCGGTGCGCCGATCCTCTATCGCACGACGGGCACGTTCGACCGCGTCTTCGGGCTCGAGGGCGGCACGGCCGGGCTCGCGCCGCTGGCCGGGCATGACGACGCGGACGCCGACGCGCTGCGCGACCGCCTGCACGAGCTCGCCGCGCTGCGCGACTGACGTGGCACGGCTCCGATGCGCCTGAACCGCTACCTGGCCGCCTGCGGCCTCGGCTCGAGGCGAGCGGTCGAGCAGCTCGCACTCGACGGCCGCGTGACGATCAACGACGTCGTCGAGCTGACTCCCGGACGCGCTGTCGCCGACGGCGACGTCGTGCGCCTCGACGGCCGGATCGTCGCGCCGGACGCCTTCGAGTACGTGCTCCTGCACAAGCCTGCGGGGACCGTGACGACGCTCTCGGACACGCACGGCCGCCCGACGGTCGGCGACCTGGGGCGCTCGAGCGCCCGGCTCTTTCCGGTCGGGCGGCTCGACACGAACACGACCGGGGTGCTGCTCTTGACGAACGACGGCGAGCTCGCCAACCGGCTGATGCACCCGAGCTTCGGCGTCGACAAGACCTACGAGGCGCTCGTCCGCGGGACCGTCACGGACGCGGCCGTGCAGGCGCTCTGCCTCGGCGTCACACTGGAGGACGGCAAGACCGCTCCCGCGCAGGCACGCATCCTGCACACCGGGCGCGGGGGCACGACGCTCGAGATCACGGTGCACGAGGGCAAGAACCACCAGGTCCGCCGCATGTGCGAGGCCGTCGGCCACGAGGTGATCGCGCTGCGCCGCACGTCCTACGGCGGCCTCACCCTGGGGCAGCTCGGGATGGGCCGCCAGCGCGCGCTGACCGCCGCCGAGGTCGAGCGGCTGCGGCAGGCGACGGGCGATGGCTGAGACCCGCCTGAACCGCTACGTCGCGCTCGCGGGGTACGGCACGCGCCGGACCGCCGAGCGCTTGATCGCCGCGGGCAGGATCGCCGTCGACGGGGTCACGGTGATCGATCCCACGGTCGGCGTGGCGCCCGGCGGCGCGGTCACGCTGGATGGCCGGGCGATCGCCCCGCGCGATCACGTCGGCGTGCTCGTCGGCCTCGTCGAGGGCGAGCTGCCGCCGATCGCGCACCCTGCCGAGCTCCACCTCGCGTCGCGCTCGGAGGCGTCGGCGCTGCTGCTCTCGGACGGCAGCCTCGCGGCCCGGCTCGCGCGCGTCGGCTTCGACGTCTCGCGCTTCGCGGCCGAGCCGCCCGAGCCGGGCGCGTTCCGCCCCCTCAGCGCCGCCGAGCTCGAGCGCTGCCGTGCGCTCTCGCGCATGCTCCGGCAGTCGAGCTAGCTCAGCAGCCGGCGTGCCGCGTCGGCGTAGATTCGCGCGCACGCCTCGACGGAGGCGAGATCGACCCACTCGACGCCCGTGTGCTCGCCGGCGCCGATCGGCCCGAACGTGATGCAGGGAACGCCGGTGTCGTGCAGGATCCCGGAGTCCATCCAGCCGATGTCGCCGCGCTGCACCGCAGGGTGCCCGAGCTCGGCGGCGGCGGCCGCCGCGAGCGCGAGCGCGATCGGCTCGTCGGCCTCGATCCTGATCGGGTCGCGCCCGACGATCGTGCGCCGCTCGAGCCTCGCCTCGGGGTTGGCCCGGTGGGCGAGCTCGACCATCGCGTCGATCTCGCGCTCGGCCCCGAGCCAGCTCTCGCCGGGGATCAGGCAGCGCTCGATGCCGAGCGTGCAGAGCGGGGGATAGACGGGCAGCTGGTCGCCGCCCGCGATCATCGAGGCGTGGATGCTGCCGCGCCCGTAGGAGCACGCCGGCGCCTTCGCGAGCGCACGGTCGAGCACCGCGATCTCGGAGAGCACGGGCCCGAGCGGCGCGATCGCATCGCGGCCGACGGCGGGGTCGGAGCCCGCTGCCTCGACGCCATGGCTGTCGATCTCGAACCAGGCGAAGCCGCCGTGCTCGAGCACGAGATCGAGCCCCGACTGCTCCGGGAAGATCGCGGCGTCGGCGCGATAGCGCGCGGCGAGCGCCTCGGCGCCCACGCTCAGCCACTCCTCGTCGATCACGAGCGCGACGATCAGGTCGCCACGCAGCCGCTCGCCGGCCGCGACGCGCTCGGCCGCGAGAATCGCGGCGGCGATGCCGCCCTTCATGTCGACGGCGCCGCGGCCGTACAGCCGGCCGTCTCGAACCTCCGGCAGGAATAGCTCGGGCGGGCCGGCGACGACGTCGAGGTGCCCGCACAGCATCAGCGACCGGCCATCGCCGGAGCCGCGGATCGTGGCCACCACGTTCGGCCTGCCGGGCAGCGGCTCCCAGACGTCGACCTCGGCTCCGAGTGCCGCGAGCCGCCCGGCGCAGAGACGCGCGGCCTCGGCCTCGCCGGCGCCGCCGGGGACGAGCTGAGGGTTCGTCGAGTCGGCGGCGACGAGCGCGCAGACGAGCTCGGAGGCGGCGCTCACGCCCTGCCTCCGCAGGACTGCCGGATGATCAGCCGCGTGTGCAGACGGATCTGGAGCGGCGGCGACTCGTCTCCGCCGAGCCGCGCGAGCAGGCGCTCGGCGACGGCCTGACCGAGCTCGGAGACTGGCTGGGCGACGACGCTGATCTGCGGCTCGACGAGCGTCGTCCAGTCGAGGTCGTCGAAGCCGACGAGAGCGACGTCCACCGGCATCGAGAGCCCGAGATCTCGCAGCGCGCGAATCGCGCCCGCCGTCATGAAGTTGCTCAGCGTGAAGACGGCGCTCGGCGGACGGTCGGAGGTCAGGAGCGCCCGGGCGGTGCGGTAGCCGTCGGTCTGCGACGAGCCGCCGATCGAGACGAGCTCGTCGTCCCAGGCGATCCCGGCCGCCTCCAGCGCCACTCGGCACCCCGCCAGGCGCTCGGCCGTGGAGGCGATGCCCGGCGAGTCCGAGACGATGCCGATGCGCCGGTGGCCGAGCTCGATCAGGTGGTGCATCGCGGCCTCGGCGCCGCTCTCGTTGTCGACGAGCACGGCATCGGCGCCCAGCCCGTCGATCGCGCGATCGAGCAGCACCACGGGCCTGCCGTCGGCGATGATCGCCGCGAGATGGCCGCCGTCGTCACCCGAGCTCGGCACGACGACGAGGCCGTCGACGAGACGCTCCCGGAGCGCCTGCACGACGCGTTGCTCGCGTGCCAGCTCCTCATCGGAGTTCGCCAAGACGAGCGTGTAGCCCTCGCGCTCGAGCGCGTCGGCGAGGCCGCGCGCCGCGGTCGCGAAGAACGGGTTCTCGATGTCGCCGACGACGAGGCCGATCGTCTTCGTCGCGCCGGAGACGAGGGCACGCGCGAGCCCGTTCGGCTGGTAGCCGATCGCGACGGCGGCATCCTTGACCCGGCGTCGCGTGACCTCGGCCACGTAGCCGTAGCCCGCCAGCGCGCGGGCGGCGGTCGCCTGGGAGACGCCGGCCTCGCGGGCGACGTCGCGGATCGTCTGAGCCATCGACTCGGATGATAGCGTTCTCAGACCCCGCCTGATAGCGTTCTCACCCTCGACCGGAAAGTCTCATCCATGAAGGATCTCGAAGCGCTCGTCGAGCGCGCGACCACGTCGGAGCTCTTCACCGCACCGCGCCTGTCCGCCGACCTCGCGCGGTTCTTCGGCGAGCACGGGCCGCGGGCGCGCGAGCTCGCGCGGGAGGCACGGGCCGCCGGTGTCGAGAGCGTGTTCTTCGTGGGCAGCGGCGGCTCGTGGGCGTCGATGTACTCGGGGAGCTACCTCTGCGACCGGCTGACGACGCTCGCGACGAGCGTCCAGCTCAGCTACGAGCTGACCTGGCGCAAGCCTCGCCGCCTCGGGCCCAAGGCGCTCGTCTTCCTCGCCTCGTACTCGGGCGGCACCGAGGACACCCTCGCGGCGCTCCGCTACGCCAACGATGCGGGCGCGCGTACGGTCGCCCTCGTCGCCAAGGCGGACTCGCCGATCGGCCGAGAGGCCGACGAGACGATCGCGTACGGCGCGACGGCGCTGTACGCGCTGCCGATGGCGGCCGTCACGCTGTTCGCGCTCGAATGGGCCGCGCTCGAGGGCAATCCCGAGGCCGCCGCGATCAGCGCCGGCCTCGACGCGCTGCCCGAGCTGATCGCGCAGGCCTTCATCGACGCGCGCGAGCCGGGCGAGCGAATGGCGCGCGAGTTCCTCGCCGCCCAGAGCCTCTACTGCGTCGGCGCAGGCCCGCTCTACGGACTCGCCTACAAGTTCGCGCTGACGGTCTTCATGGAGAACATCCGCACGCACGGCTCGATCGTCGAGAGCGCGGAGTTCCGCCACGGTCCGGCCGAGATGCTCGAGCGCCAGCGGCCCGAGATGGTCTTCCTGCTCGGCACGGACGAGTCCCGCTCGCTGACGCAGCGCTCGCTCGACACCGCGCGTGCAGGTGGTGCGCGCACGCTGACCTTCGACGCGGCCGCCTACGACGGCCTGCATCCGCTGCTCGCGCCGTTCGTGCTCAAGGTCCCGTTGCAGTGGTTCGTCGTCTACTCGGCGCTGCTCCGCGGCATCGACGACCTCGACGAGCGCGTGCTGATGGGCCACCGGGTGCTCGCGGAGGGCGGCGCGACGTGGCCGTGATCGCGAGCGTGGGAGACAACTGCATCGACCGCTACGTCGGCGCGGTCGAGCGCGAGAGCCCGGGCGGCAACGCGCTCAACGTCGCGGCGCGGACGGGCGGCGCGTACTACGGCGCCGTGGGCGACGATGACGCGGGGCGGGTGATCATCGCCGGCGCGCGCGCGGCCGGCGTCGACGTGTCGAACGTCGAGGTGCGCGCGGGGTCCTCGGGCGTGACGATCGTCGCGCTCGACGAGCACGGTGACCGCCGCTTCCTGCTCGAGGAGTATGGCGTGGTCGCCGACTACCGGCTGACTGACGCCGTCGTCACGCGACTGCGGGAGCACGCGTGGGTGCACGGCGCCCGCCAGCCCGATCTGCGGGACGCGGCCGCCGCCCTGCGGGCGGGTGGAACGCGGCTCTCCTATGACTTCTGCGACGTCTGGGACGACGAGCTCGTGGCCGCGCTCGCGCCACAGCTCGACGTCGCCTTCTTCTCGGCCGGTCCCGAGGCAGCAGAGCGCGCCTGCGCGCTCGGTGCCGTCGTCGGCATCGCGACGCTCGGAAAGCATGGCAGCGTCGCGTTCACCGGAGCTGAGCGCGTGTCGCTGTCGGCCCGCCCGGCCGCGGTCGTCGACACGCTCGGCGCCGGCGATGCGTTCATCGCGGCCTGCATCGGCGCGCTCGCCGACGGGCACGCGCTGGCGGCCGCGCTCGATCTCGGGGCCGAGAGCGCGGCCGTCGCGTGCAGCCACTTCGGCGCCTGGCCCGACCACGTGGCGGCGCCATGAGCCCTCCTCCGCGCCGCACGATGACGGTCTCCCAGGAGCGCTTCGAGCGCGCGCAGTCCCACCTCGCGGGCGGCGTCGGCTCCGGCACGCGCTCGCCGCGCGCCGGCTGGCGTCCGTGCCCGATCTCCGTCGCCGAGGCGAGCGGCTCGCAGATCATCGATGCCGACGGCAACCGCTACGTCGACTACCAGATGGGCCAGGGCCCGCTGATCCTCGGACACCGGCCGCCCGCCCTGATCGAGGCGCTGGCGAGCGCGCTCGCCTCGCACGGATCGCAGCTCGCGCTCTGCCACGACCTCGAGTCCGCCGCCGCCGACGCGATCAACGCGCGCATGCCGTCGCTCGAGCTGATGCGGCTCGGCAGCTCGGGCACCGAGTGCGTGCAGTACGCGCTGCGCTTCGCACGTGCGGCCACGGGTCGTCGCCTGATCGTCCGCTTCGAGGGCCACTACCACGGCTGGTCCGACGCGATCCACTGGTCGGCGCACCCATCGCTCGACGAGGCCGGGCCGGCTGACGCGCCGATCGCGGTCGCCGGCACGTCCGGCATGCCACCCGAGATCGCCGACGGCCTGCTCGTCCTTCCCTGGAACGACGTGCCGGCGCTGGAGCGCGCGTTCCTCGAGCGCGGCGACGAGATCGCGGCGGTGATCACCGAGCCGATCATGGGAAACGGCGGCGGCCTGCTGCCGCACGCCGGCTACCACGACGCGCTGCGGGCGATCACCCGGCGGCACGGCGCGCTCCTGATCTTCGACGAGGTGCTCTGCGGCATGCGCGTGAGCGCGGGCGGGGCGCAGGAGATGTTCGCGATCGAGCCCGATCTGACCGTGCTCGCGAAGGCCGTCGGCGCCGGCTTTCCCGTCGCCGTGGTCGGCGGCTCCGCAGCGGCCATGGCGGTCGTGACCGAGGGACGCACGATGCACGGGGGCACCTACAACTCGAACCCGCTCGCGTGCGCGGCGATCGTCGCAGCGTTGCGCGAGACCGGTCGTCCGGGGTTCTACGAAGAGCTCATCTCCCGCGGCGAGCGGCTCGCGAACGGGCTCGTCGGCGTCGTCCGAGAGGCCGGTCTCGAGGCGTGCTGGAGCGGCGTTGGCTCGCTCTTCCAGCTGTGGTTCGCGCCCGCGCCGCCGCACGACTACCGCTCGCTGATCCCGATCGTCGCGCTGAGCCCGTTCGCGACGCTGCACTCCGAGCTGCTCGAGCGCGGGATCCTGATCCAGCCGCAACAGGAGAGCCTCTTCCTGCTCTCCGCAGCCCACACGGACGCGGACGTCGAGCTGACGGTCGCGCGCGCCGCCGAGGCCATGCCCGCCGTCGTCGAGGCCGTGCGCGCCGGCCGCGTCGGCCCGAAGGGCGGCGTCCGATGAGGCAGGCAGTGGTCACGGGCAGCGCGAGCGGCATCGGCGCCGCGATCTGTGCGGCGCTCGAGCTCGACGGTTTCGCCGTGGACGGCTGGGACGTGGCCAACACGCCCCCGGTGGACGTGACCGACGAGCGATCGGTCGCGTCGGCGGCCACGCGATCGCCCGAGCTCGATGCGGTCGTGCTCGCAGCCGGAGTCTCACGGATGGCGCGCCTCGTCGACACGACGACCGCCTCGTGGAACGAGCAGATCGGGGTGAACGCCTTCGGTGTCTTCAACTGCCTGCGGGCACTCGTTCCGTGCATGCGACGCGGCGGTGCGATCGTCGTTGTCTCGTCGGTCGCCGGTCTCTCAGGCGCGGAGAACCTCTCGGCCTACTGTGCGTCGAAGTTCGCGACGATCGGGCTAGTGCAATCGCTCGCAGTCGAGCTGGGTCCCGATGGAGTCCGGATCAATGCCGTCTGCCCGATGTACGTTCGCACGCCGATGCAAGAGCGCGAGCTCGTCTGGGAGGCGGGACTGCTCGGCGTCACTCCCGACGACGTCATGCGAGGCTACGTCGAGGCAACCCCGATCGGGCGCGTCGCCGAGCCCGGCGAGATCGCCGATGTCGTGAAGTTTCTCGTCAGCACGGATAGCCGCTACATGACGGGATCGTCAGTCACGGTCAGCGGCGGCGCGGACATCTAGCCCGCCGTTCGCTGGACCGAACCCCGAAGGAGGAGAACATGACACGGAAATCTGGATCACGAGCGAGGCGAACGATCGGCGCGCTCGCGGCGCTGAGCGCGGTTGCCGCAGCCGCTGCGCTCGGTGGCACCGCGTCGGCCGGGGGCACGCGCGCGACGGCGATCAAGCTGAACGTGCTCGCTCAGGCAGGAGGTCCCGGTGTCGCCCTGTCGAAGCTCGCTGCCGTCTACAGCAAGCAACACGGCGTGAGCGTGAAAGTCACGTTGCTGCCCTACGACAGCGTGCGCGAGCGTGCCATCGCCGACTTCTCCTCGGGCAAGGCGGGGTATGACGTCGTCGGCTTCGACTACCTCTGGATGAAGGAGTACGCGCGCGCCGGCTTCATCACCTCGCTCGACGGCTACACGAAGAAGGCGGGATCACCGCTCGCGATGAACGACTTCTACAAGCCCTACATCGCGGCCGGAACGTGGGACAAGAAGCTCTACGGGCTTCCCTGGCTCGGGGCCGTGTACATGCTCTACTACCGCACCGACCTGCTCAAGAAGGCAGGCATCGAGGTGCCGAGAACGTGGGACGAGTACGCCGCGGCAGCCGCCAAGCTCAAGCGGGGAGGCGTCTACGGATCCACGCTGATCGGCAAGCGCGATGACCCCCTCGTCGACGAGTTCTGGAGCATCGCGTGGTCGTATGGGGCCGAGATCTACCGCGGATCCAAGCCGACCATCGACACCCCGCAGGCGCTCAAGGCGTTGACCGTCTGGTCGAAGATCGCGAGGAGCGCTCCACCCGACGCGCTGGCGGCCGACTGGCCGGTTGCGGCGGCGACCTTCGCACAAGGCAAGGCAGCGCTGATGCTCAACTTCTCCGATACCTCCGAGACGATCCTCGGCGCGGATTCGAAGGTCGCAAAGACCGTCGGGTTTGCGCCGATTCCGATCGGCCCAACCGGTAAGCGCACGCCGAACCTGGGCGGCTGGGGGATCGGAGTCAATGCGAAATCGAAGAACGGGCAGGCGGCCTTCGACTTCATCGCCTGGGCGACAAGCTCGGCCGAGCAGAAGGCGGGACTCGCATCAGGTGGCTCCGCAACGCGCGTATCCGTCGTCTCCGACCCCGCGCTGCGCACGAAGTATCCGTACTTCAAGGCCGTCGCGGCGAGCTTCAAGGCAGCGGTTCCCTTCCCTCAGGCAACAAACTGGGTCGACTGGGAGGCGGCGATGGCACCGCCGATCTCCGAGGCATTGGGCGGACAGCGATCGCTTGCGAGCGGGCTCAAGGAAGCCCAGAAGCGACTCGAGCCCAAGGTCGCAAAGGAGTTCGGGTAGACAATGGACGCGGCGCCGCCGGTGCACGACCGCGACGATGATCTGGAAGCGGATCACTCGGCGCGCTCGGCCCGGCGGCGCCGAGGCTCTGCACGCCGGAAGCTGACACCGTGGATGTTGCTGACACCTGCGCTTCTGCTCGTGTTCGGCTTGCGCGTCGCCCCGATGATCGTCGCGGGTGGCGTCAGCCTGACGGACATGAACCTCGCCCGCCCGTACGACCCGGTGCGCTTCGTCGGCGTGGACAACTACGGCGCGGTGCTGGCATCGAGCGATTTCGCAGACTCGATCTGGAGCACGAGCGTGATCATCGTGCCGGCCGTGATGATCGAGATGGCGCTCGGGCTCGCGCTTGCGCTCTGGCTCGCCCGCCCCTTCCGCGCGCGTCGCGTCGCGCGTGCGGCCCTGCTCACCCCGTACCTCTTGACCCCGATCGTGATCGGCAACTTCTTCCGCATGTTCTACAACGCCGAGTTCGGCCAGCTCAACTACTACGCCCACTTTCTGCACCTCGGAGGGGGGCATGAGGCCTGGCTGACCGATCCGAGCAGGGTGCGCCTGGGAATCATCGCGCTCGAGGTCTGGCACACGACGCCGTTCGTGACCCTGCTCTGCCTCGCGGGGCTGCTCTCGATGCCTCAATCTCCGCTGGAGGCGGCGTACGCCGACGGGGCAACCGCATGGCAGCGGTTCCGGCACGTGCTGCTGCCGATGCTCGCGCCGGTGCTGATCGCGATCTTCGCGTTGCGTGCAATGGATGCGCTCCAGCTCTTCGACGAGGTCTACGTGATGACCGGAGGCGGGCCCGGGCATCTCTCGGAGGTCTTCAACCTCTACCTCTACCATCAGGGCTTCCGGCAGTTCGCGCTCGGCACCACCTCAGCGGCCTCGTTCCTGCTCGTCGCGCTTGTCGTGGCTCTCGGCCTGATCGCCTTCTGGGCGCGTCGTCTCGGCCAGCGCAACGTCGAGGTCGCCTGATGCGCCACACACTCTCTACCATCGCGCACGTCGCGGTCTACGCTCTCGCCGTGCTCGGGTCGCTCTACCCGCTGATCTGGATGCTCGCCGTTTCGTTCCAGCCGGCGAACGCCGCGTTCGAGCTCCCGCCCAAGCTCATCTTCGTGCCGGAGCTCTCCAACTACCGCAAGGTCCTGGGAGATTCGGCGTTCGTCTCGTCGATCGTCGACAGCCTCGCGATCACCGTGCCGGCAACGTTGCTCTGCGTCGTCGCCGGAGCGCTCGCCGGGTATGCCCTCTCCCGCCACCGCATCCGGCGCCAGGGCACGCTGACGTCGATCCTCGTGATCTCACGCTTGGTGCCGGCCTTCGCCATCGTCATCCCGACGTTCATCATCTACCGGGAGCTCGACCTCCTCGACACACGCGTCGGTCTGATCCTCAGCATGGCGGCCTTCCAGCTTCCGATCGCCGTGCTCGTGATGTACCGCATCATCGACGCGATCCCGCGCTCGCTCGACGAGGCCGCTCTGATCGACGGAGCGGGAGTGATTCAGCTCTTGACACGGGTGATCGTCCCCCTCGTCAAGCCCGGCCTCGCTGCCAGCACGGTGCTCACGTTCGTCCTGATCTGGAACGAGTTCCTCTTCATCCTCGTGCTCGCCGGCAACGCGGTGATCACGCTGCCGGTGACGATCGCGAGCTTCGAGACCGAGCGCCAGATCCTCTGGGGCCCGATCTCGGCGGCGAGCATGATCGCGGTGCTCCCGATCATCCTGCTCGTGCTGACAGCACAGCGGCACCTGCTCGCCGGCCTGGGTCTCGGGGCAGTGCGGGAGTGACGATTTGTCACACCGGCGTTCCACCGCTCGAGGCACCTGATAGCGTTCTCAGCCTTCCAACGCAAGACCCTGAGCTGTCCCAGCCATGGAGCTGACGCAATGAGCATCCGCATGATCGCGCTTCCCTCGACCGCGCTCGCGCTCGCCGGCCTCGCAGCGCTCGGCGTCGGGTCGGCGGCGAGCCGGCCCCTGACCCTTGCGGCGTCGGACCCGGTGCGCGGTGGCACGCTGCTCGCCGGCATCCCCGACAACCCCGATCACCTCGACTCCGCGCTCTCCTACACGAACGAGGGCTGGCAGATCCTGCAGGCGACCGCCGACGGGCTGCTCCAGTTCCGGCGGCAGGCAGGGAGCGACGGCGTCAAGATCGTGCCCGACATCGCGACGGCGATGCCGACGGTGTCGAAGGATGGGCTCACCTACTCGCTCAGCGTGAGGCCGGGCGTGCGCTTCTCGCCGCCGGTCAACCGCGCGGTGCGCGCGTCGGACTTCAAGTTCGCGATCGAGCGCTTGTTCCGGGTCGACTCCGGCGGCGTCGGCTTCTACACGGGCATCAAGGGCGCAGCGAGCTACGCGAAGACGCGCAAGGGCGGGATCTCGGGCATCGTCGCGAACGACAAGAAGGGCACGATCAGCTTCCACCTGACCGAGCGCGACGGCACCTTCCTCGACTACCTCGCGATCCCGTTCGCGTTCGCCGTTCCGGCGGGCACCCCGGACAAGGACGTCTCGACGATCGCCGCCTGGCGCGTCGGCACCGGTCCGTACATGATCAGCGGCTACGAGCCGAAGCACGGCGTCACGATCACGCGCAACCCGAACTTCAAGCAGTGGACGCCCGAGACGCCCGACGGCTACCTCGACAAGATCGAGATCAAGATCGGCGTGACGCCGCAAAACGCCGTCAACCTGACCGCCAACGGGCAGCTCGACTGGTACTTCGAGCCCGTCGCGGCCGACCGGCTGACCGAGGTCAGGGCGCGCTATCCCAAGCAGGTGCACGACTTCGCGCGCGGCAACGTCACCTACTTCGATCTCAACCAGCGCAAGAAGCCGTTCGACAAGCTGGCCGTCCGCCAGGCCGTCAACTACGCGATCGACCGCAGCGCGCTCGTGAAGATCTTCGGGGGACAGGGCACGGCGACGGAGAACATCATCCCGCCGAGCTTCGGCGCCGCCTACCGCAAGCACGACCTCTACCCGTACGACCTCGCGAAGGCGAAGGCGATGATCAAGCAGGCGGGCGTCGTCGGAGCCAAGGTCGCGGTCTGGAGCCACAACACCGACCCGACGCCCAAGGCCGCCCAGTACATGGCCTCGGTACTCACCTCGATCGGCTTCAAGACGACCGTGAAGACGGTCGACGAGTCGGTCTACTGGGACACGATCGCGACCCAGAAGGGTGATCCGCAGGTCGCCTTCAACGACTGGAACCAAGACTTCCCGGAGGGCCAGGACTTCATCGACGTGATCCTCAACGGCGAGCACATCACGAACGTCGGCAACAACAACGTCTCGAACACGAATATCCCGGCGCTGAACAAGCGGATCAACGCGGCCAAGCGGCTGCCGCTCGGGCCGAAGCGCGACGCGATCTGGGCGCAGCTCGATGAGGCCTTCATGCGGCAGGACGCCGGCTGGGTGCCGTTCCTCAACCGCCAGGTCACGCGCTTCGTCTCCACGCGGGTGAACGGGCTCGTCTTCAACCCCTCGTACTTCGAGCTGTTCCCCTCGATGTGGCTCAGCAAGTAGCAGCCCGGCGACGCCCCGGGCCGTGGCGGCTCGCGGGTCGCCGGCTCGCGCGCAACCGCGTCGCGATCGTCGCTGCGGGCGTGTTCCTCGCGATCGTGCTCGCCTGCACCCTCGGCGCGCCGCTCTGGGCCGACCACGTCGCACACCACGGACCGGACGACCAGAACATCCAGGGCACCGTCCAGGTCGACGGCAAGGCCGTTCCCGTCGTGGGCCTCGACGGCACGCCGATCGGACCGGGCTGGCACGGCCCCTACCTGCTGGGCGCGGATGCCAACGGTCGCGATCTCTTCGTGCGCCTGCTCTACGGCGGACGCACGTCGCTGATCGTCGGCCTCGGCGCCGCCGTCGTGTGCCTGGCGCTCGCGCTCGCCCTGGCGCTCCCGGCGGCGTATTTCGGCGGAGCGGTCGACAGCGTGATCTCGCGGCTGCTCGACCTGATCTGGTCGTTCCCGGTCTACCTGCTCGCCGTCGCGCTGGCGACCTCGCTCGCGATCGGCGGATTCCACGCCGGCCCGATCTCGGTGGGCGCGGGCTCGCTGTGGCTGCCCGTCTCGGTGATCGCCGTGGTCTTCGTCCCCTATGTCGCGCGGCCTCTGCGCGGCGAGCTGCTCGCGCTGCGGCGGGCCGAGTTCGTCGAGGCGGCCGTGGCCCACGGCGCCGGGCCGCTCCGCGTGATGGTCGGCGAGCTCCTGCCGAACATCGCCTCGAGCGCGCTCGTCTTCTTCACGCTGATCGTCGCGAACAACATCCTCACCGAGGCGGCCCTCTCGTACCTCGGCGTCGGCGTCTCGCTGCTCACGCCGTCGTGGGGCAACATCATCCAGCAGGGCTTCAGCTCGATCGTGACGGCGCCGGCGCTGACCGTCGCGCCGGGCATCGCGATCCTGCTCACCGTCGTCTCGCTGAACGTGCTCGGCGACGGGCTGCGAGACGCGCTCGACCCGCACGCGAGCTCGCGCACGTCGTTCGACGAGCGGGCCGTCTGATGCTCTCCTTCGTGGCTCGCCGGCTCGCGGGCCTCGTCGCCGTGCTGCTCGCGATCTCCGTGCTCGTCTTCGTGGTCTTCAACGTGATCCCCGGCGGCGATCCCGCGCTGCGCCTGGCGGGGCGCCACCCGACCCAGGACAACATCCGCCAGATCCGCAAGGACTGGGGGTTCGACCGGCCGATCTACGTGCAGTACGGCGACACGATGACGCGGCTCTTCCTGAAGCGCGACCTGATCTCGTACCAGGACCAGACGCCCGTGCTGCCGACGATCGAGCGGGGCATCCCCGCCACGATGTCGCTCGCGATCGGGGCGGCGCTGATCTGGACGGTGCTCGGCGTCGGCATCGGCGTGCTCTCCGGGATCCGCCAGGGACGCCTCGCCGATCGCGTGCTCACGGTCGTCTCGATGCTCGGCATCTCGACGCCGATCTTCTGGCTCGGCGCGGTGCTCTTGTATCTGCTGACCTTCCGCTTCCGCGACTCGCCCTTCTTCTCGTGGATCCCGTCCGGCGGCTACGTGCCGCTGACGAAGGACCCCGTGCAGTGGGCGGCGCACCTCGCCCTGCCCTGGCTCGTGCTCTCGGTCGTCTCGATCGGCTTCTACTCGCGCGTCGTGCGCTCCTCGCTGATCGAGACACGCTCGGCCGACTACGTGCGCACGGCGCGCGCCCTCGGGCTGTCACCGCGTCGCGTGCTGCTGCGTCACACGCTGCGCACGAGCCTGATCCCCGTCGTCACGCTGTTCGGGCTCGACTTCGGTGCGGCGGTCGGCGGCACGGTGATTCTCGTCGAGCCGATCTTCGGCCTGCAGGGGGTGGGGCAGTACGCGCAGGAGTCGGTCGCCCACCTCGATCTGCCGCCGCTGATGGCGCTGACCCTCTACGGCGCGTTCTTCGTCGTGCTCTTCAACGCGCTCGTCGACATCGCCTATCGCGTGCTCGATCCACGGATTCGCGTTGGCTGACGACACCCTGCTCGCGATCGACGACCTGCGCGTCTCGTTCGCCTCCGAGGACGGCGTCGTCGAGGCCGTGCGCGGCGTCTCGCTGAAGCTCGCGCAGGGCGAGGTGCTCGGTCTCGTCGGCGAGTCGGGCTGCGGCAAGTCGGTCTGCGCGATGACGATCACGGGCCTCACGAGCGGACCTGGAACTCGGATCTCGGGCAGCGTCCGCTACCGCGGCGACGAGCTCGTAGGCCAGTCCGAGCGCCGCCTCGGGCGCGTTCGAGGCGCCGAGATCGCGATGGTCTTCCAGGATCCGATGACATCGCTCAACCCGGTCTACCGCGTCGGCGATCTGATCGGCGAGGCGCTGCGCGCCCACCTGCCGCTGACGCGCTCGGCCGCCCGCGCCCGCGCCGTCGAGCTGATGCGCGAGGTCGGCATCCCGGCGCCCGCGGAGCGGGCGGGGGACTTCCCGCACCAGTTCTCGGGCGGCATGCGGCAGCGCGTGATGATCGCGATGGCGCTCGCCTGCGAGCCCTCGGTGCTGATCGCCGACGAGCCGACGACGGCGCTCGACGTGACGATCCAGGCGCAGATCCTGCGCCTGCTCGCTCGCGCTCGCGACGACCGCGGCGCGTCGGTGATCCTGATCACGCACGATCTCGGCGTGCTCGCGCGGCTCGCCGACCGCGTCGCGGTGATGTATGCGGGCCGGATCGTCGAGCAGGGATCGCGCGCGCAGATCTTCCGCGCGCCGCGGCACCCCTACACGACCGGCCTGCTCGGCTCGATCCCTCGGCTCGACCGGCCGCGCGTGGCGATGCTGCAGTCGATTCCGGGCCAGCCTCCCTCGCTCGTCGGGCTGGGCGAGGGCTGCGCCTTCCGGACCCGCTGCCCGCTCGCCGGGCCTGACTGCGCCGAGACGCCGCAGCTGACCGGCGCGGACGGGCACCTGACCGCCTGCTGGAGGGTCGATGGCCCCGCTGCTTGAGCTCGAGGGCGTGACGAAGCGCTTTGCGGTGCGTGGGCCGCGCCTGCTCGGCGAGCGCCGGTCGCTGGCCGCCGTCGATCGCGTCTCGCTGCAACTCGAGGCGGGGGAGACGCTCGGCCTCGTCGGCGAGTCCGGCTGCGGCAAGTCGACGCTCGCGCGCTGCATCGCCGGGATTCACCGGCCGAGCGCCGGCGCGATCCGCTTCGAGGGGCGCGATCTGGCCGGCCTCGCGCGCGGCGAGCGGCGAGAGCTGCGGCGCGAGCTGACGATGGTCTTCCAAGACCCGTACGCGTCGCTCAACCCGCGCAAGCGCGCCGGCGAGATCATCGGGCTGCCGCTGCGCATCCACAAGCTCGCGTCGGGCCGCGCGCTCGATGCCCGCGTCGATGAGCTGCTCGAGCTGGTCGGCCTCTCCGCCGAGCACGCCCAGCGCTACCCGCACGAGTTCTCGGGCGGCCAGCGCCAGCGGATCGGGCTCGCCCGTGCGCTCGCGACACGCCCGCGCCTCGTGATCTGCGACGAGCCCGTCTCGGCGCTCGACGTCTCGATCCAGGCGCAGATCCTCAACCTGCTGAAGTCGCTGCAGGCCGAGCTCGGCCTCACGCTCGTGTTCATCGCCCACGATCTCGGCGTCGTCCGTCACGTCTCCGACCGCGTCGCCGTGATGTACCTGGGCCGCGTCGTCGAGGTCGCCGATGCCGACACGCTGTTTCGAGCGCCCCAGCATCCCTACACGGAGGCCCTGCTCTCCGCCGTTCCCGTGCCGGACCCGGACGTCCCGCTCGCCGAGATCGTGCTCGAGGGCGACGTGCCGAGCCCGATCGACCCGCCGAGCGGCTGCCACTTCCACCCGCGCTGCCCGTACGCCGAGGCACGCTGCAGCCTCGAGGCGCCCGAGCTCGCGCCGAGCGGCACCGGGGAGGCTCGCTCGGCGTGTCTAATCCCGCTGGCGGAGCGGGTGCTCAGGCGGTAGCGAATGGGTGGGACGGGGCACCCCAGGTGGGGTGGGTGTGCAAGTGCTCGCGACTCGAACAACCAAATGTACACCCCGCATGAACAAACCCCTGAAGCCCTCTCCCCACCCAGAAAACCACCCCAAAATTCCGAACGACTAAAAACCGCCGAATCGAGCCCGCACGGCCCGGGCGCGGCCAGGCCCTCAGGAGCGCATCAGCTCGGCCAGGCGGAACGCCAGGTCGAGCGACTGCCGGGCGTTCAGGCGCGGGTCGCAGAGCGTCTCGTAGCGGTGTGAGAGCTGCTCCTCGAGCACGACCTGCGAGCCGCCGGTGCATTCCGTCACGTCCTCGCCGGTGAACTCGAGATGCACGCCACCGGGCCATGCGTCGTTGGCGCGGCAGGTGTGCACGAAGGCCTCGAGCTCGGCGAGCACGTCGTCGAGCCGCCGGGTCTTGTGGCCGCTCGGGGCCGTCACGGTATTGGCGTGCATCGGGTCGCACGACCAGACGACCGGATGGCCCGACTCGCGCACCGCCGCGATCAGCCCGGGCAGGTGCTCGGGCACGCGCGTCGCGCCCATGCGCACGATCAGCGTCAGCCGGCCGGCGACGCGATCGGGATCGAGCGCGTCACAGAGCGCGACGACCTCGTCCGGGGTGGCCGAGGGACCGAGCTTGAGGCCGATCGGGTTGTGGATCCCGCGCGCGAACTCGACGTGCGCGCCATCGAGCGCGCGGGTGCGCTCGCCGATCCAGAGCATGTGGGCGGAGCAGTCGTACCAGTCGCCGGTCAGCGAGTCCTTGCGCGTGAGCGGGTGCTCGTAGTCGAGCAGCAGCGCCTCGTGGCTCGTGTAGACGTCGACCTGGTGCAGGTTCTCCTGCCGGCCGATGTCGATCCCGCACGCCGCCATGAACTTGAGCGCCCGCTCGATCTCACCTGCGAGCCGCTCGTAGCGGCGACCCTCCGGCGAGCTCTCGACGAACGCCACGTTCCACGTGCTGACCGACTGCAGATCGGCGAATCCGCCCTTCGAGAACGCGCGCAGGAGATTGAGCGTGGCGGCAGACTGGTGGTAGGCCTGGATCATGCGCGCCGGATCGGGCGCGCGCTCGATCGCGTCGAACAGGTCGCCGTGCACGATGTGGCCGCGGAAGGACGGCAGCTCCACGTCGCCGTGGCGCTCGACCGGCGACGAGCGCGGCTTCGCGAACTGCCCGGCGATCCGGCCGATCTTGACGACGGGGAGGGAGCCGCCGTAGGTCAGCACGACCGACATCTGCAGCAGGATGCGCAGCTTCTCGCGGATCGTGATCGCGGAGAAGTCGTTGAAGCTCTCGGCGCAGTCGCCGGCCTGCAACACGAATGCGCGTCCCTCGGCGACGCGCGCCAGCTGCTCGCGCAGGTTGCGGGCCTCGCCGGCGAAGACGAGCGGCGGAAACGCGCGCAGCGTGTCGCGCACGGCGCTGACCGCGGCGGGATCCGGCCAGGCGGGCTGCTGCTGCGCGTCGCGCTGCGCGAACGCATCCGGGTACCAGGCGACGGGAGCGGCTGCCATGGCTCGATGGTACCGCCCAGCGGGATCGCGACCCGCCAGCGCCACCTACGATGGAGCCGTGGCTCGGATCGGCATCGTGGGGCTGGGACTGATGGGCGGCTCGCTCGGCCTGGCCGCGCGCCGTCACGAGGGCGGGCATCACGTGACCGGCTGCGACCCCGACGGCAGGGCGCGGGCGTCGGCGCTCGCGCGGGGCTGCGTCGACCGCGCCGACGACTCGCTCGACGCGATCGCCGAGTGTGAGATCACGATCGTCTGCGCTCCCGTGAGCCGGCTTCCGGCGGTGATCGGCGAGGTGCTCGCGGCGGCACCAGCCGCGACCGTCTCCGACATCGGCTCGACGAAGGTCGGCGTGATCGCCGGGATCGCGGCAGACGAGCGTCATCGCTTCATCGGCGGGCACCCGATGTGCGGCCTCGAGCTGCGCGGCGCGGAGCACGCGAGCGGCGAGCTGTTCGCCGGCGCGACCTGGTTCCTGACCCCGACGATCGAGGTCGACCCCGACCGCCACCGCGACCTGCACCGCTTCATCGCGTCGACCGGCGCGATGCCGCGGGCGATCGACGCCTCCGCCCACGACCGGCTGCTCGCCCTGATCTCACACCTGCCGCACGCGCTCGCGAACATGCTCGTCAACCAGGCGGGCGATGCGCGCATCGCCGGGCACGACCCGCTCGCCGCGATCGGCGGCTCGTTCCGCGACATGACGCGCGTCGCGGGCGCGAACCCGCGCATCTGGGTCGACATCTTCCTCGAGAACCGCGTCGAGCTGGCCGCTGCGCTGCGCGAGCACCAGCGCGCGACGTCAGAGGTCGTGGCGGCCCTCGAGGCCGGCGACGCGGGCTTCCTCGCCCGCTGGATCGGACAGTCGTCCGGCAACCGCAAGCGCTCGCTGGCGGCGCAGTTCGCCACCGCGCCCGAGGACCTCTACCGTGTCTCGGTGCACGTGCCCTCGCATCCCGGCGTGTTCGCCGGCATCACCCAGGGCCTCGGCGCCGCCCGCATCAACATCGAGGACTTCGAGATGCATCACGAGTCGGCCGAGCGGGGCGGCCTGCTCGAGCTGATCGTCGCCGGAGAGGACGTGGCGGCACGCTGCTGCGCCCTGCTCGACGAGCAGGGCTACTCCGCGCTCGCGGCACGCGTCGTGGGGGAGTCGTGAGCCTCGTCGAGGAGCACCAGCTGCGCGTCGAGCCCGCCTCGGCGCTCGTCGGCGAGCTCGTGCCGCCCGGCGACAAGTCGATCTCGCACCGCGCGCTGCTGCTCGCCGCGATCGGCGAGGGCGTCTGCGAGGTGGTCGGCTTCGGCGCCAACGAGGACACGCTCGCAACGCTCGCGGCGATGCGCGCCCTCGGCGCCGAGATCGACGTCCTCGATGGCGGGCAGACGCGGCTCCGTGTGCGCGGCTGCGGCCTGCGGGGACTGCGCGAGCCCGAGGACGTGATCGACGTCGAGAACGCCGGCACGCTCCTGCGACTGCTCCCCGGGATCCTCGCGGGCCAGCAGGGGACGTTCACGCTGGACGGCGACGAGACGATCCGCCGGCGGCCGGTCGATCGCATCGCGATCCCGTTGCGCGAGATGGGGATCGAGGTCGTCGACTCGGACGGACGGCCGCCGCTCAGCGTCACCGGTGGGACGCCGCGGGCGATCGAGTACGAGCTGCCCGTGGCCTCGGCGCAGGTCAAGTCGTGCGTCCTGCTCGCCGGGCTGTTCGCAGCCTCGGGCCCGACGACCGTGATCGAGCCGCTCTCGACGCGAGACCACACCGAGCGCATGCTGCGCGCCGCCGGGGTGCGCGTCGAGCGCAAGGGCTCGCGGATCTCGATCTGGCCGGTCGAGCGGCTCGAGCTCGCCGCGCGCATCGAGGTGCCGGGCGACCCCTCGTCGGCCGCGCCGTTCATCGTCGCGGCGACGCTGCTCGCCGAGTCCCGCCTGTTCGTGCGCGGCATGAGCATCAACCCGGCTCGCGCGGGCCTGCTCGCCGTGCTCGAGCGGATGGGCGGGCGCATCGCGATCTTCAACCGGCGCCAGACGGCCGGAGGCGAGCCGATCGCCGACCTCGAGGTGCACGCCGCCGAGCTGACCGCGACGATCATCGAGGCCGAGCACATCCCGAGCCTCGTCGACGAGCTGCCGATCATCGCGCTCGCGGCCTCGATGGCCCACGGCACGACGCTCGTGCGCGGCGCGCACGAGCTGAAGGTGAAGGAGTCGAACCGGCTCGAGACGACCGCCCAGCTCGTGCGGCAGGTCGGCGGGCACATCCGCGTCACCGAGGACGGCTGGCACATCACCGGCGTGCCCGCCCGCCCGCGCGGCGGCATCGTCGACGCGCAGGGCGACCACCGCATCGGCATGCTCGGTGCGATCGCGGGGCTCGTCTCGCAACGCGGCGTGCGCGTGGCGAACGCCGATGCGATCGCGGTCAGCTACCCGAGCTTCGGCGAGACGCTCGAGCGGCTCGCGCAGCGCTGATGGTGATCACGATCGACGGCCCGGCCGGCGCGGGCAAGTCGACCGTCGCGCGCGCCGTCGCGGCCCGGCTCGGGCTCCGCTATCTCGACACCGGGGCGATGTACCGGGCGCTCACGCTCGTCGCGCTCGAGCGTGACATCCCGCTCGACGACGAGGGCGTGCTGGCCTCGCTCGCACCGCTCGCGGCCGGCCGTAGCGACGATCCCGGCCTGCGCACCCCGGACGTCGACGCCGCGGTCTCGACCGTCGCCGCGCATCCCGCGGTCCGCGCGGCGATGCGCGAGGCACAGCGGGCGTTCCTCGCCGAGGACGGCGCGGTCGCCGAGGGCCGCGACATCGGCGCCGTGGTCTGGCCGGACGCCGGGCTGAAGATCTGGCTCGACGCGGCAGCGGACGTGCGGGCGCGACGGCGCGTCGACGAGCGCGCGGACGGCTCGGCGGCGGCGGCGCTGCACGAGCGCGACCGCTCGGATGCGGAGCAGACCCAGAGAGCGCCCGACGCGATCCGCATCGACACGGGCCCGCTCGGGATCGACGAGGTGGTCGATCAGATCGTCGCCCTGGCCCTCGAGCGGAGCGCTCCGCGGCCCTGATCTGCGAACCTACGGTCACGGCTGGAGCGCAACTCAGCGCGGCCGTTCGATCGGAAGGCACGATCTCGATGTCGAATGAACTCCCCGATGAGCTCGGGGGGGAGTCGCGCACGGCGACGATCCCTCGCTCCGGCTCGGTCCGCGGCCAGGACGAGCCCTCGGTCCGCACGATCCTCGGATCGGTCGCGATCGTCGGCTACCCGAACGTCGGCAAGTCCACGCTGATCAACCGGCTGACGGCGACGCGCGAGGCCGTCGTGCACGCCCAGCCCGGCGTCACGCGCGACCGCAAGGAGCTGACCGTGGAGTGGCTCGGCCAGCACTTCGCGGTGATCGACACGGGCGGCATCGACGCCGGCGACCCGTCGCCGATGCAGAAGCAGATCGCGCAGCAGGCCGAGGTTGCGATCGCAGAGGCCGACCTCGTGCTGTTCCTGGTCGACGCGACCCGTGGGATCAGCGCGGGCGACGAGGAGCTCGCGCAGCTCCTGCGCCTCTCGCGCAAGCCGGTGATCGTGATCGCGAACAAGCTCGACGACCCGCGCAAGGACTCGATGGCGCTCGAGTTCCACGCGCTCGGGCTCGGCGAGCCGACGCCGATCTCGGCCCTCCACGGCGTCGGCACCGGCGATCTGCTGGACGACATCGTGATCCGCCTGCGAGCGCTCGACTGCGCCCGCGACGAGCGGATCTCCGACGAGATCGGCGTGGCCATCCTCGGTCGCCCGAACGTCGGCAAGTCGTCGCTCCTCAACAGCATCCTCGGCGACTCGCGCGCGATCGTCAGCGAGATCCCGGGCACGACCCGCGACTCGATCGACATCCGGCTCGAGCGAGACGGCGTCAACTACCGCCTGATCGACACGGCCGGGCTGCGCCGCAAGCGCGTGCACCGCCAGCAGATCGAGTTCTGGAGCGAGATCCGCTCGCTCGATGCGGCCAAGCGCGCCGACGTCGCGCTCGTGCTGATCGACGCCTCCGAGGGCGTCGTCGACCAGGACCTGCACGTCGCCGACCAGGCGCGCAAGGCCGGCTGCGCGACGATCGTCGTGCTCTCCAAGTGGGACATCGGCGACGTCGACCTCGAGGACGTGCGCCTGACGATGCTCGACAAGCTGCGGCAGCGGCCGAATCTCGTCGTCACGTCCGCGACCTCGAAGCGCGGCCTCGACCGTCTGCTGCGGATGGTCGATGAGACCTTCGCGCGCTACCAGAGCCGCGTCGGCACCGGCGAGCTGAACCGGATGCTGCGCGACATCCTCGCCAAGCGCGAGGCGCCGATCGTGCGTGGCCGTCGGCTCAAGATCTACTACGGGGCGCAGGTCCAGAGCCGGCCGCCGCGCTTCCGGCTGACGGTCAACGATCGAGGACGCGTGACGCGCGACTACGCGTACTTCGTCGAGAACCAGCTGCGCGAGGCGCTCGCGCTGCAGGGCGTCCCCGTGATCATCGACTTCGTCGACCGCTAGATGGAGGCGCTGGTGATCGGCGGCGGCTCGTGGGGGACGGCGTTCGCGTGCGTGCTCGCTCGCGGCGGCCACGCGGTCACGCTCGCCTGCCGCGACCCCGAGCCGCTTCTCCGGGACGGCGAGAACTGCCGCTACCTGCCCGGCGTGCCGCTCGAGCCGGGCATCGCGCCGGTGCGTGTCGACCTGCCGGCGCAGTGCGCGGGCGCCGAGCTCGTGGTGCTCGCCCTGCCCTCGGGCTCGACGGTCGAGGTCGGCGAGCGGCTGACCGGCTCGGCGCCCGTGCTGCTGCTCGCGAAGGGCCTCGATCCCCTCTCGTCGAGCCTGCTCTCGGAGCGTCTTGCCGGCGTTTCCGGGCCGGTCGCGGTGCTCTCGGGGCCGAATCACGCCGAGGAGATCGGCAGGGGGCAGCCCGCCGCGGCCGTGATCGCGAGCGCCGATCTGGAGATCGCGCGGAGGCTGCAGCGCGCGATCGCGCTGCCGGCCTTCCGTCTCTACGCCTCGCCGGACGTGCGCGGCGTCCAGCTGGCAGGCGCCTCGAAGAACGTGATCGCAGTCGCGAGCGGCGCGGCCGACGCGCTCGGCTTCGGCGACAACGCGCGCGCGGCACTGATGACGCGGGGCCTCGCCGAGATGGCCAGGCTCGGAGCCGCGCTCGGCGCCGATCCGCGCACCTACTCGGGGCTCGCGGGGATGGGCGATCTGATCGCGACGTGCACCTCGCGCCACTCGCGCAACCGCCGTGCGGGCGAGCTGCTCGCAGGAGGCACCGATCCCGCGGCGATCGAGGCGGCGGTCGGGATGACGGTCGAGGGCATTCACACCGCGCCGCGCCTGCGCCGCCTGGCCGCCGCCGCAGGGGTCGAGCTTCCGATCACCGAGGCGGTCTGCGCCGTGCTCGAGGGCCTGCCCGTCCGCGAGGCGATCCCGCTCCTGCTCGAGCGCACGCTCGCAGACGAGTGACCGGCCGCGCTGGAGTCGCGCGGGTCATCCCGCTCGTGACGACCCGCGCGCTGCGAGGGCCGCTCGACTACTCGTCCTCGACCACGCTGACGCGTGGCGCGATCGTGCGCGTGCCGCTCGCAGGCCGATCGGTTCGGGCGGTCGTCGTCGACCCGGCGCCGGCTGACCCGCATTCCGCCGAGCTCGCCGCGATCGAGGGCGTCGAGACCGTCGGCGTGCCCGAGCCGCTGCTCGATCTCGCGCTCTGGATCGGTGCCTACTACGGCTCGACGGCTGCGCGCGGCCTCGCGCTCGTGCTGCCTCCGCGAACGCCGGCGGCACGCACCACGGTGGTGTCCGCGACGGGCAGCGATCTCGAGACGACCCCGCGCCGGCGCGCGATCCTCGCGATCCTCGGCGAGCGCGCCGTGCCGCTCGCGGAGCTCGTCAGCGAGGCCTCGACGACGCGCCCGACCATCCGCGCGCTCGCCGACGCGGGGCTCGTCACGCTCTCGGAGCGGCTCGACGTCCCGCGCATCGCAGTGCCGCTGAGCGTGACCCGTCCCACGCCGACGGACGAGCAGCGACAGGCCGTGGAGCGGATCGCAGACGCGCTCGACGGTGCGCGCGCCGACCTGCTCCTGCATGGCGTGACCGGGAGCGGCAAGACCGAGGTCTATCTGCTCGCCTGCGAGCACGCGCTCGGCCGCGGCAAGAGCGTCGTCGTGCTGGTGCCCGAGATCGCTCTCAGCTACCAGACCGCCCGCCGCTTCGCCGAGCGGTTCGGCGACGCGGTCTGCGTGCTGCACTCCGGCCTCAGCGAGGGCGAGCGCGCAGCCGTCTACGCCGCCGCACGCTCGGGCGAGGTGCGCGTGATCGTGGGAGCGCGCTCGGCGCTCTTCTCACCGCTCCCGGACCTCGGCCTGGTGATCATCGACGAGGAGCACGATGCGGCCTACAAGCAGGGCGAGGATCCGCGCTACGACGCCCGCCGCGTGGCAGCCAAGCGCACGCGGCTCGAGGGGGCGACGCTCGTGCTCGGCTCGGCGACGCCGCGCCCCGAGAGCTGGCGCGCGCTCGAGCGGCTGACGCTCTCGGAGCGTGTCGGCGGCCCTCTGCCGAAGGTCGAGATCGTCGACCTGCGCGCAGACGGGCTGTACCCGCTCTCGCGCCGCCTCCGCGAGCGCCTCGCGGAGATCGCCGACCAGGGCGGCCGCGGCATCCTCCTGCTCAATCGCCGTGGCCAGGCTCCCGCGCTCCACTGCCGCGGCTGCGGCCACACGTTCCGCTGTCCGAACTGCGACATCTCGCTGCCGCTGCACCGCGGCGGCGGGCTCCGCTGCCACCACTGCGGGCATCGCGAGCCCGAGCCTCGTCGCTGCCCCGAGTGCGGATCGGTCGAGCTCGCGCGGCTCGGCGCCGGCACCGAGCGGGTCGTCCAGGAGCTCGCCGAGCTCTTCCCGACGATCGACCTGTTCCGTCTCGACACCGACGCCGCAGCGCGGCGCGGCGCGATCGAGGAGGTGCTCGGGCGCTTCGCGGCATCGCCCCGGGCGATGCTCGTCGGCACGCAGATGGTCGCCAAGGGGCACGACTTCCGCGATCTGCGGCTGGCCTGCGCGATCGACGCCGACCAGGGGCTCGCCTGGCCCGACTTCCGCAGCGAGGAGCGGACGTTCGCGCTGCTCTGCCAGCTGGCCGGGCGCAGCGGGCGCGCAGGCGACGCCGGCACCGTGATCTTCCAGGCCTGGGATCCCGACCAGCGCGTCGTCCGCCTCGCGGCCGCGCACGCCGTCGAGCCGTTCCTGCGCGGCGAGCTCGAGCGGCGGGAGCTGCTCGGCTACCCGCCGTTCGTGCACCTCGTGCGAGTCGAGGTGTCGGCCGGCGACCCGCGGGCCGCGAGCGGCCTGCTCGCGGCGCTCCGCGATGCCGCGAGGCCCCTGCTCGAGGGTGACACGCTGCTCGGCCCGGTACCGCTCGGCCGCCTGCGCAACCGCGATCGCGCCCAGCTCCTGCTGAAGACCCAGCGGCCAGCGCGCGCGGCGAGCGTGCTGGGCGATCTCGCCGCGCGGCAGGGCCAAGCGCTGCGCAAGGCATCTGCGACGATCGTGGTCGACGTCGACCCGAACTGACGGAGGCACGGGATGATCATCCGCTCGACGAGCGAGCTCGAAGGGACCGACCGCGACCGCTCCGGTGCGGGCTGGCGCAGCCTCCGGCTCCTGCGCGCAGATGACGCGATGGGGTTCTCGCTGCACGTCACCACGATCGAGGCGGGCGCCGAGATGACCCTCTGGTACAAGCACCACGTCGAGGCGAATCTCTGCATCGAGGGATCGGGCGAGGTCGTCGACCTCGCGACCGGCGCGACGCATCAGCTCTCGCCGGGCGTCTCCTACTCGCTCGACCGGCATGACCGCCACCTCGTCCGCTGCCGCGAGCGGATGCAGCTCGTCTGCGTCTTCGCGCCGGCGCTGACGGGCGACGAGACGCACGACGCCGATGGAAGCTACGGGCCGCCAGCCTCCTGATAGCTACGATCCAGGCATGGCGGCGACCACCGACGAGCCCGAGCAGGAGACGAGCGAGCAGCCCGCGCGCGTCAGCCGGCGCGAGCGCAAGCGCGATCAGCAGGCGGAGCTCCGCCGGATCAACGCGCTGCGCCAGGTTCGCCAGTATCCCGACGCGGTGCTGCGGCAGCCGGCGACGCCCGTGCTGGAGTTCTCCGACGACCTGCGCAACGTCGTCGAGCGGATGAAGCGGCTGATGCAGGACGCTGACGGCGTCGGGCTCGCGGGCAACCAGGTCGGCCTCCTGCGCCGGGTCTTCGTCTACCGGCCGGCCGGAGAGGGCGAGGGCGTCGCGGTGATCAACCCCGAGATGGTCGAGCGCTCAAACGAGACCGAGTCCGGCTCCGAGGGCTGTCTCTCGCTGCGTGGCGTCGACGTCAACGTCGAGCGTGCGCTGCGGGTCGTGCTGACGGCGCGCGGCGAGCAGGGCGAGCCGATCTCGATCGAGGCCGAGGGCTTCGATGCGCGGATCCTGCAGCACGAGCTCGATCACCTCGACGGGATCTTGATCTTCGATCGCGCGCCCGCCGAGGAGCGCACGCATGCCCTCGCCACGCTGCGACCCGATCCGGGTCCGCGCGGGCGTGAGTGAGATCCGCCGGATCGGCTTCGCCGGGACGAGCGAGTGGGCCGCAGACGCCCTTCGCCGCCTGCACGCCCGCGACGAGCTTGAGGTCGCGATCGTGCTCTCGCAGCCCGCTCGCCCGGCCGGGCGCGGACGCGCCACGGCACCGCCCCCCGTCGCCGTCGCGGCGCGGGCGCTCGACCTGCCGGTGCTGCAGCACGAGCGACCCCTCGACGCCCTCTCGGCGCTCGCGGCCGCTCGCGTCGCCGCGTTCGCGCTCGTCGCGTACGGGGGCCTCGTCCCGCGCCCGTTGCTCGAGCTCGCGCCCTGGTTCAACGTGCACCCGTCGCTGCTTCCTCGCTGGCGCGGCGCCGCTCCGATCGAGCGGTCGCTGATGGCGGGAGAGCGCGAGTCGGGCGTCGCGGTGATGCTGCTGGTCGAGGCGCTCGATGCCGGCCCGATCGCCGCGCTCGAGCGGTTCGAGGTTCCCGCCGATGCCGATGCGGGCTGGGTCTACGAGCAGGCGCTCGGGCTCGCGATCGACCCGCTCGTCGCCGCGCTCACGGGCGACGCGGTGCCGACCGTGCCGCAGGTCGGCGAGGCCACCTACGCCGATCGCATCCTCGCCGCCGATCGTCTGCTCGACCCCGCGCGACCCGCGGCTGCCCTGCACGATCAGGTGCGCGCGCTCTCGCCGTCGATCGGCGCCCGGCTCGCCCTCGGCGGCGCGCTGTTCACGATCTTGCGCGCCCGCGTCGACCCGGCGGTGGTCCCGCAGGGCGTGCTCTCCGTGATCGAAGGCGCGCTCCTGCTCGGCTGCCTCGACGGCTCCCTCGAGCTGTGCGAGCTGCAGCCGCCGGGCAAGGCCCGGATGCCGGCCGGGGCCTGGCTCCGCGGGGTGCGCGGATCGCTTCCCGAGGTCTCATGAGCGACGCCAGGGAGGTCGCGCTCTCCGTCATCCGGCGGGTCTTCGAGCAGGATGCCTACGCCGATCGGGCGCTCACGTCCGAGGTCGACCGCGCCGGCCTCGACGACCGCGGACGCGCGCTCGCATCGCACCTGGCGCTCGGCACCGTGCAGCGCCGCAGGACGCTCGATGCCGCGCTCGAGCAGCTCGCGAGCCGTCCGGTCAAGCGGCTCGAGCGCGTGCTCGCGCACGCGCTGCGGCTCGGCGCGTTCCAGCTGCTGTTCGCCGACGGGATCCCCCCGCACGCCGCGGTCTCGGAGACCGTCGAGCTCGTTCGGCGCCGCATCGGACCGCGTGCGGTCGGGATCGCGAACGCCGTGCTCCGCCGGATCGCCGCCGACGGCGAGCCGTGGCTCGCAGCGCTGCCCGAGCAGACGGCCGAGCAGTGCGGGATTCGCCACTCGCTCCCCGACTGGATCACCGAGCTCTGGTTCGACGCCTACGGAGCCGACCAGGCCCGGGTGCTGAGCCGGCTCGCAAACGATCCGCCACCGCTCGCGATCCGTCCCAATCCGCTGCGCGCCGAGGCCGGAACGGTGGAGCTGGCGCTCGCTGACACGGGCGTCCCGTTCCATCTCGATGCCGAGACCGGCAGCCTCGTGCTCGAGGGACCATTCGACCTGATGGGCTCGACGCTCTACCGCGACGGCATGGTCTTCGCGCAGGCCCTGCCATCGGCAGTCGCCGCGCTGCGCGTCGGTGCAGAGGCCGGCCTGCGGGTGCTCGATCTCTGCGCGGCGCCGGGCGGCAAGACGGCGATCCTGGCGGCGACCGGGGCGAGCGTCACCGCGGTCGAGCGCCACTCGGGACGCGCGATCGCGCTCCGCCGCACGCTCGAGCGCCTCGGCGCCGAGGTCGAGGTCGTCAACGCAGACGGCCGCGGCTATCGCTCAGACCTTCCGTTCGACCGGATCCTGCTCGACGCGCCGTGCACGGGGCTCGGCGTGCTCGCGGCGCGCGCGGACGCGCGCTGGCGGCGAAAACCCGAGGACGTCGCCGAGCTGAGCGCGCTGCAGTCGCAGCTCCTGGCGCACGCGCAGACCCTGCTCGCGCCCGGCGGCAAGCTCCTCTACAGCGTCTGCACGCTGACGCCGCCGGAGAACGAGGGCGCGGTCGCCGGCGCGGGGCTCGTGGCGCGCGACGAGCTGCGCGCGGAGGGGTTCTACACGGCCGAGGTCGTCACCGGGTAGCAGTGCCGGCGGCTCTCGCGAGCTGCTTCACGCCGAGTGACAGACGGCCTCGATGTTGTTGCCGTCAGGATCGAGCACGAACGCGCCGTAGTACTGCTGGTGGTAGGCGGGTCGCAGGCCCGGAGCCCCGTTGTCGACGCCGCCGGCGGCGAGCGCGGCCACGTGGAAGGCATCGCACGCGTCGCGTCGCTCGGCCGAGAACGCGACGTGCACCCGAGCGCTCGGCTCGCGGGCCGCGAGAAAGAAGAACGGCCGGTCGGCACCGAAGCCGAGATAGCCGGGCCGGTCGAGCACGACGTGCAGTCCGAGCGACGCGAGGGCACGCTCATAGAACGCGCGGCTCGCCGTGAGGTGGGCGACGCCGAGGATGACGTGGTCGATCACTGAGCTTCCTTCCGCGAGGGTCCGTCGTACCGCCAAGCTAGACGAGGCTAGGCGGTCGTGAATAGCCCGGGGCCTGACCCCGGGCTATTCACGACCGCCTAGCCTCGTCTAGCTTGGCGGTACGACGGACCCTCGCGGAAGGAAGCTCGGTGATCGACCACGTCATCCTCGGCGTCGCCCACCTCACGGCGAGCCGCGCGTTCTATGAGCGTGCC
>JANLRV010000083.1:0-11404 GCA_031361905.1 Actinomycetes bacterium | reverse complement strand
CGATTCGAATACACGTCCTTGACGGCGCAGAGATAGAGCTCCCCCTCGTCGGTGCGGTGCTCGGTCAGGTCCGTGAGCCACAACTCGTTCGGGGCATCCGCGTGGAAGACCCGGCGGACCAGGTCGTCATGCGACGGGGTCCCCGGCTTGCCGGTCTTTCGGTTGCGTGGCTTGCCGAACGCCGACCACCAGCGGTTGTCCCGACAGATCCTCCACACGGTCCTGTCGCAGGTGCGCTGGCCGGCGAGGCGGACCTCGTCGGCGAGGAACCGATATCCGAACTCCGGGTCGTCGCGATGCGCGTCGAACACCGCGTTGGCGAGGTGCGCTTCGTCCCACTCGACATCGGTGACCGGACAGGCCAGCCACCGGTAGTAGGGCTGACGAGCGATGTTCAAGACCCGGCACGTCACCGTCACGGGGATCCCCTCGACAGCAAGCTCACGGACGAGCGGGTAGATCATTTTCCCGGCAGGTTCGCCTGCGACAGATACGCCGCCGCCCGGCGCAGGACCTCGTTCTCCTGCTCCAGCAGACGGATCCGCTTCTTCAGCTCACGCTCACCGGCCGTCTGCTCCGGAGCTCCCGGACGAACACCGTCCTGCCGGTCGGCCAGAGCCAGCCAGTTCGCCAGACACGACTCGCTGATCCCGAAATCAACCGCGATCTGCTTGAGATGGACACCCGGCTCACGGTTACGGGCAACCCGGACAACATCCTCGCGGAACTCCCGCGGATACGGCTTAGGCATAGCGAACATCCTTCCAGCGGCACCACTCGGCACCACAGATCAGATGTCACCTATCCGTGCATCAGTCCCAAGCGCGCCCCACGGAAGGCGAGGCTCGGGGTGTGTGGCGACGAGCGGCCCGTTGCGACCGCTCCCAGGCTAGGGAAGCGCCCGAGAGTGGACGATTCCATCGCAACGCCGCATCTGGCGGTAGCGATGCATGTTGACGCGTGGTGGCCATTTCGGGTTCCTCCTCGATCACGACAGCGGATCGGCCGAACCTACGAGCACGCAGTGTGTCCGACGGCTACTGCATAGCGCCTATGCAAGCCACCTCCGATCCGTTATGTTCGATCGGTCCCAGGTCCTCACAACGAGGACCGAGACCGAGTTGGAGGGAATGATGGCGAGAACGAGAACCTTGCGAGCGTTCGTGGGTGCGGGGTTGGTGGTGACGGCGCTTGCCTTCGCCGTGCTCAGCAGTGCTGCCCCGCCCGGTTCACATAACGAGGCCGCTGAAGCAGGTGCCTGCGCGGCGCTCTACGGCGTGTCGCCGTCGGTTGGGCCCGACCCGCTCGGATCGTGCCAGTGGGACATGCGGGCGATCGGCGCGACGTCGGCCGGCTCGTACGCGCTGAACAAGGGTGCGGGCGCCCGCGTGGGCGTGATGGACACCGGCGTCGATCTCACTCACGGTGACGTGATGCCCAACGTCGATCTGGCGGCATCGTGTGTCTTCCTCTACGCGAACACGCCGACGGCGCTGCCCGCCGAGCAGGTTACGCGGGGGGACTGCTCGAACAAGGTAGCCCTCCAGGACTACGCGGGGCACGGCACGCACACCGCGGGAACGATCGCCGCGCCGATCAATGGCATGGGTATCGCCGGAGTTGCCCCTGAGGCGAAGATCGTCGTTCTCAAGGCCGGGACGGCCGAGGGCTACTTCTTCACCCAGTCGGTCGTCGACGCACTCACCTACGCGGGCGACCAACGACTCGACGTGGTGAACATGAGCTTCTTCGCCGATCCGTGGCTGTTCAACTGCCGCAACGACCAAGAGCAGAAGGCGATCGTTCAAGCCATCACCAAAGCTGCGCGCTACGCAGAACAGCGCGGGGTCGTGCTCGTCGCCGCCGCCGGCAACGAAGGCATCGATCTGAACCATCCCGTGACCGACGAGATCAGCCCCGACTACCCGCCGGGAGCGGCAGTCACACGCCCGGTCAACAACAGCTGCGTCGTCCTGCCGCAGGAAATTGCGGGAGTTGTCGTCGTCACAGCGACCGGAGCTCAGAACCTGCTCTCGTGGTATTCGTCGTACGGGAACATCACCGACGTGACGGCGCCAGGCGGCTCCCGCTACCAGACGCCCGTGTTCGACTCCGCACGCGGGCGAGTCCTCGCGCCGTACTCCTCAACCGCGGGCGACCTCAACTTCCAGGCTTCGATCGGGCGAGTCGTCATCGACCCGAGCGGCAACTACTACGCCTGGTTGAACGGCACCTCGATGGCGGCGCCGCACGCTGCCGGCGTGGCTGCTCTGATTCGTGCCGCCCATCCGGGGATGTCGCAGGGAGCCGTCGTGGCGATGCTGCGCAGCACGGCAACCAAGCTGGCGTGTCCGCCGGCGCTCGACCCAGGCGTCGCGGTCTTCGGTGCGCCGGTGCAGTTCTGCACGGGCGGCGCGGGAAACAACAACTTCTACGGGAAGGGGCTCGTGAGCGCAGTGGCAGCGGCCCGGTAGCGAGAGAACCCATCCCGGGCGCCGGCTCGAGCGTTGGTCCGGCCCGGCCCTCAAGGGCCGGGCCGGGCGCGCCGGCACGCATGCCGCCCTCTACGCGTCACTGAACGAGTCACGCGCCAGCGTTCTTCGCCCGGTCTGCGTACGGGTGAGCATCGCGCGCTGCTCTGGCGAACGTGGACGTCGGCAACGGAACCGCCGGGGAATGGCAGACGAGTGCGGGACCGGCCGCACCGGAAGAACCGGCTCTGTTCCGCGGTCCAACCCTCGCTCGGCGGACAGACACCGGTCGAGACGAGGCTCGACGAGCACGCCGCGAGGCTCCTGTGACCCG
Source organism: Actinomycetes bacterium (assembly GCA_031361905.1). Classification (GTDB taxonomy): domain Bacteria; phylum Actinomycetota; class Thermoleophilia; order Gaiellales; family JALYLC01; genus JANLRV01. The sequence goes on along the minus strand of JANLRV010000083.1, from coordinate 8,599 downwards.
ACTCGTATCTCTCGAAACATGGCCGAGCAAGATCGAGCGCCGGGAGCGAGCGGGCGGAGTCGTGTGGCGAGCGCGGATCAGCATCGCGCACGCTTCGGCGTCGAGCCGATCTGTCGGGAGCCCGAAGTATCGGATCGTGCCTACCTCTCGATCCCCTTCGGTGCTGGGCGCGTGCTGGGACCACTTACGCGAGGACCGAGATTCCTGTCAACCAAGCGGATTTCTAGTATCTATCGAGATACTGCTTGTACTCCCAGTCGTGCACCTGCATGCGGTAGTCGGCCCACTCGCCGCGCTTCTCCGAGACGAACGCGTCGAAGATGTGATCGCCGAGCGCCTTGCGCAGCACGTCATCGCTCTCGAGGGCCGTCAGCGCGTCCTCGAGGTTGTGCGGCAGGCTCGTGATGCCGAGCTCCGCAGACTCCTGATCGGTCAGGTGGTAGATGTTCACGTCGACCGACGCCGGCGGCTTCTTCGCCTTCTTGATTCCGTCGAGGCCGGCGGCCAGCAGCGCCGCGAAGGCCAGATACGGGTTCGCCGTCGGGTCCGGGGTGCGCAGCTCGACGCGCGTCGCGCCGCCCCGCTTGGCCGGAATCCGGATCGCCGCGGAACGGTTGCCGGGCGACCATGCGATGTAGACCGGAGCCTCATAGCCGGGCACGAGACGCTTGTACGAGTTGACGGTCGGGTTGCAGATCGCCGTGAGCGCCGGCAGGTGCTCGAGCAGACCCGCGATGTAGCCGTAGGCCGGCGCGGACAGCTGCAGCTCGTCGGTCGGGTCGAAGAACGCGTTCTCGCCGCCCTTCGAGAGAGACATGTTGACGTGCATGCCCGATCCGTTCTCGCCGAACAGCGGCTTCGGCATGAACGTCGCGTGCATGCCGTTGCGCGCAGCGACCGACTTGACGACCCAGCGGAACGTGATCAGGCTGTCGGCCGTGGTCAGCGCGTCCGCGTGGCGGAAGTCGATCTCGTGCTGTCCGATCGCGACCTCGTGGTGCGAGGCCTCGAGGTGGAAGTCGAGCTTCGTCAGCTCGTCCTCGATGTCACGCCGGGTCTCCTCGCCGAGGTCGTGCGGGAAGACGTCGAAGTACGACGCGTCATCGTGGGGGTCGATCGTCGGCCACGTGTCCTCGCTGCGCTTGAAGAGGAAGAACTCGGCCTCCGGCCCGCAGTTCATCGTGTAGCCCTCGGCCGCGGCCTCGGCGAGCACCTTCTTCAGCTGCACGCGCGGATCGCCGACGAACGGGGTGCCGTCCGGGTCGGCGACGTCGCAGATGATGCGAGCGACCTGCCCCGACTCGCGCCCGGAGAACGGGAGCACCGTGAACGTGTCGGGGTCCGGGTGGAAGTACATGTCGGACTTCTCGATCCGCTTGAACCCCCGGATCGAAGAGCCGTCGAACATGAGCTCGTTGTCGAGCGCCTTCTCGAGCTCGGCGACGGGGATCGAGATGTTCTTCAGCTGACCGTAGAGCTCGGTGAACTGCAGGCGGATGAACTTGACGTCATGCTCTCGACAGCGGTCGAGGAGTTCGCGCTTATCCAACGAAGTGGCCTCTCTGTGGTCGGGCCGCCACACGGGACGCAGGGCGGCGATGGGAAGCAGGTGCTTCTCACGAACACGCCCCCGCATCGGGGCACAGGCACAACGTCGTCGTCGTGCTAGCTCAAATCATACGTCACGACACGGTCGACGCGAAACCCCCCGCGATCGATCGAGAGGACCGCCATCGGCTGCGGCGAGGTGCGCCCATCGGGCAGCACCGAGAACGTGCGCGTGACGCCCGGCACGTCGACGAGCGACGCGAGGCGCTGCCGGAGGCCGGCGGTGACGCCCCCACCCGCCTTGAGGGCGCTGTCGATCGCGATCATCGCGTCGGCGGCGTAGAGGTCGTAGTCGCGAGGCTCGCCGTAGCGCTTCGCGAACGCGTCCGCGAACGACTGTCCCCGGCCGGAGAGCGATGACGCCGGGACGAAGCGCGAGAGCACGAGCGCGCTCTCGGCGCCGCGCAGGCGGAGGGTCGCCGGGACCGCGCTCGAGCTCGGCAGGAGCACGCGGGCTGCGACCGGCCTGACCGCCACGAGCAGCCCCGCAACCTGCACGGGCGAGAGGCCGACGCCGACGATCAGGTCGCCCCGGCGGGCCAGCGACGGCGCCCGCCCGACGGACGCGGACACGGTCTTCAGCGGCGAGCGCACAAGCAGCTCCTGGATCTCGCCCCCGGCGCCCCGCCACCCCTCGGCGAGCACGAGCCGATCCGGCCCGAGCGAGCGTGCCGCCGCGATCACCCCCCGCGCCTCGTCCTCGGCGGTCGGTGCGATGCGAACGACACCGTCGAGCCCGTTCGCGGCGTTGACGGGCGAGACGAGCGCGATCGTGCTGCGGGCCAAGACCTCCTGCACGGCCGCGGTGCAGGCCGAGTCGTAGGTCCCGATCACCGCGATCGCAGTCGCATCCGCGAGCGCACGCCGGGCGTTCGACCGGCAGCGCGCGAGGTCGCCGCGCACGTCGTCGAGCCGTTTCACGGCAATGCGCGAGCCGCTCTGCTCGACGGCGAGGCGCACCGCAGCGAGCATCGAGAGGGCATCGGGCCGGGTCGCGCCGCTGAACGGAAGCTCGACGTAGACGGTGCCGGGCGAGCCGACGTTCGCCGCTCCAGCGCTCGCACGGGAGCCGTCACCGCAACCGCCGACGAGCAGGAGCAGCACGGCGAGCGCGCAACGGATCGTCAAGCTCTTCATCGAGATACCCGAGGCGGGATTCGAACCCGCACGCCCTCACGAGCAGCCGCTTTTGAGGCGGCCGAGTCTACCGTTCCTCCACTCGGGCCTGAGCACCTGTCTCGGACAGGTACCGACTCCGAGCGTACCTCACGCAGGCGCGTCCGACGCGGCGTCACCGCCGGTCTTGAACGCCGCGCCCAGCGCGGCGATGCCGCCCAGCTGGCTGATCGCGTCCGAGGGGATCAGGAACAGCTTGCTGGCGGGACCCTGTGCCAGCTGGGGCAGCGCCTCGAGGTACTTGATCGCGAGCAGGTCGGGCGTCGGATTGCCGTCGTGGATCGCCTTGTAGACCGTGGTGATCGCCGCGCTCTCGCCCTCGGCCCGCAGGATCGCGGCCTGCCGGTCGCCCTCCGCCTCGAGGATCTGCGACTTCTGCTGTGCCTCGGCGCGCAGGATCACGGCCTGCCGCTCGCCCTCGGCCGTGAGGATCTGCGACTGCTTGTCGCCTTCCGCGGTGAGGATCACCGCGCGCTTGGATCGCTCGGCGCGCATCTGCTTCTCCATCGCCTCCTGGATCGAGGCCGGCGGATCGATCGACTTCAGCTCGATGCGGTTGACGCGAATGCCCCACTTCTCGGTCGCCTCGTCCATCACGATCCGCAGCTCGGCGTTGATCTTGTCGCGCGAGGTGAGCGTCTCCTCGAGCGAGAGCGAGCCGATCACGTTGCGCAGCGTCGTGATCGAGAGCTGCTCCATCGCGAGCACGAGGTTCGCCACCTCGTAGGTCGAGCGGACCGCATCGGTGACCTGGTAGTAGATCACCGTATCGATCGAGATCGTCACGTTGTCCTGCGTGATCACGGGCTGCGGCGGGAACGTCACGACCTGCTCGCGCAGATCGACGAGCGGGCGCAGACGGTCGAGGAACGGGATCAGGATGTGCAGCCCCGCCGGGAGGGTGCGGCTGTACTTGCCGAGGCGCTCGACGACGCCCGCATAGGCCTGCGGGATGATCCGCACGGTGCGCAGGAAGACGACGATCACGAGCACGAGCAGAACGCCGATCAGGATCAAGCCGGGCATGTGGGTCCTTTGGGGTGTTAGCTCTCGACCGTGGGCGAGACGCGGGCGGTGACGCCCGCGACCTCGTGGACGTGGACCGTGGCACCGACCGGGATCTCGGCGCCGCCATCGGTGACCGAGCGCGCCGTCCAGTACTCGGTGCCGATCCGGATCTGGCCCGTCGACGCGTCGTTGTCAATCGCGATCGTCACGATCCCGCGCTTTCCGGCGACGGTGTGGACGTTCGTCGCGACTCCGCCCGACCGGCTCGCGAGGCGCTTCAGCGTCGGGCGAGTGACGAGCAGGAGCACGATCGAGCTGAGCGCGAAGACGAGCGCCTGCACCGCGGGATTGCCGCCCAGCGCCGCCGAGACCGCGGTGACCAACGCGCCGACCCCGAAATAGAGCAGCACGAAATCGAGCGACATCGCCTCGATGCCGAGCGCAGCGAGCCCGATCGCCACCCAGATCGCCCAGGACGGAACGTTGCTCACGCTGCTCCCACCTTCCCCTCCGACTCGCGCATGATCGCAGCGGGGTCGGCCACTCCGACGCGAGCCGCTCCGGCGTCTCGCAGCCGGTCGACATCCGCGAGCGTGCGCACCCCGCCCTGCGCCTTCACCAGGACGTCAGCGGGCACCGCTCGCCGGAGCATCGAGACGGCCTCGTGCGTCGCCCCCTGGGTGCCGAAACCGGTGGCGCAGACGACCATCTCGCTGCCCGCGGACGCCGCCGTCTTACCCGCGAGCGCGAGCTGCGCGGGCGACAGATAGCACGCCTCGACGACGACGCGGACCGTCCCGGCCGGGCACGCTCCCACGATCAGCCGCAGCTCATCGCGGACCGCGACGATGTCGTCGTGAACGAGCAGCGGGATCGAGGCCACGACCTCGATCTGATCGGCGCCGGCCGCGATCGCATGCTCGGCCGCGGCCTTCAGCGCCGCCCCGCCGTCGACGCCGAACGGATAGCCGATCGCGGCGCACACGCGGACGCCGCGGGGAACGCGCGAGCGGACGTAGGCGACGTGGGCGGGGAAGACGACGAGGGCGGAGAGGGCGAGCTCGGCCGCCTCGCGGCACGCCTCGTCGAGCTCGGCGGCGCGCAGCGTGGGGCGCAGCAGCGTGCGCTCGAGCACGCGCGCAAGCGGTGGTCTCGGGTTCGCCACGCGGAGAGCCTACTCCGCGGTTACAGGCCGTAGCGGTCGAGCAGCGAGTCGTCTCGCCGCCAGCGCGGCCGCACCTTGACGGTCAGGTCCAGGTAGATCGCGCCGCCGACCTCCTGCTCGATCTGCTCGCGCGCCCGCGCTCCGATGTCGCGGATCACCGACCCGCCCTTGCCGACGACGATGCGACGCTGCGACTCCGTCTCGACCGTCAGGGCGGCGACGACGGCGCCCCCGCGCTTGCGGGTCGGCATCCGCAGCTCATCGACGACGACCGCGATCGCGTGCGGAAGCTCGTCGCGCGTCACGTGCAGCGCCTGCTCGCGGATCAGCTCGGAGATGCGCACCTCGATCGGCTGGTCGGAGGTGACGCCCTCCTCGAAGTAGGCCGGCCCCTCCGGCAGCAGCGCGACGATCTCTCCACGCAGCGCGTCCACCCCGTCGCCCGTGAGCGCGCTGATCGGGTGCAGCGAGTGGAACTCGACGAGCGTCGCGACGCGCCCGATCGCCTTGCCGATAGCGGCCGGCCGCATCCCGTCCACCTTGTTCAGCGCCACGATCACGGGGACCTTCGCGACTGCCAGCCGGGCGGCGACGAAGCGGTCCCCCGCCCCCGGAGGCTCGGTCGCGTCGAGCACGAAGCAGGCGACGTCGACGTCCGCGAGGCTGCGGTCGACCGTGCGCTGCATCCGCTCGGTGAGCTCGTCGAACGGCTTCTGAAAGCCCGGGAGATCGACGAGCACGAGCTGCGCGCCCTCGATGTGCACGACGCCGAGCGCACGGCGGCGCGTCGTCTGCGGCTTGTCGGAGACGATCGCGACGTGGCTCTTGCAGAGGCAGTTGACGAGCGTCGACTTGCCGACGTTGGGACGGCCGGCGAGCCCGATGAAGCCGCTCCTCACTCGCGCAGCCGGAAGCCGCCCGGGAGCAGCTCCGGAAGAACCGTCGCGACGACTTTCCCGTCGATGCGCAGGACGACCGTCATCTCGGGACCGAACTCGGAGAGCACCTGCCGGCACGCCCCGCACGGCGTGGCGGTGATCGCGTGATCGGGACAGGCGACCGCGATCGACTCGAACGCGCGCGAGCCGTCGGTCACCGCCCGCACCGCCGCCGAGCGCTCGGCGCAGATCGTCATGCCGTAGCTCGCGTTCTCGACGTTCACGCCGAGGACCGTCTGACCCTCGGCCGTGCGCAGCGCCGCGCCCACGGGAAACTGCGAGTACGGCGCGTACGCGCCGGCGCGGGCGGTCTCGGCGAGCGCGTACAGCTCGAGCTCGTCCGCCGTCGGCTCTCGGTGCTGCATGCGCGTCAGTCTGGCAGACGAGCCTGCCCATCGAGCGGCTCGAGCTCGGGCGCAGGCGGAGGGAGGCTCGGCGGAGACACGGGGCGAGGCGAGCTCGGCGACCGCGGACGAGGCGCGGCCGGGACGACGGTTGCGCCTCGCCCCCGTGCCGGCAGGCTGTGCGGAACCGGCTGCGCGACCGCGACCGCCGGGCCTCCACGCTCGCGCCTCGCAGCTGCGTGCGCCCTGGCCGGTCGCGCCACGGGAGCGGCCTCGGCGGACGGCGTCGCGCGGCGCTCGATCGCCCGCGCAGCCGAGCCACCGTGGTCGATCGCCCCGCGGGCGAACCCCGCACACGCGATGCCGACGGCGAGCGCGCCCGCGAGCCCGGCGACCTGCCGGCGCGAGCCGCCCCGGCGCCGAGATGGTTCGCGCGCTGCCGGGATCTCCTGGAAGCCGATCAGCTCGGGCTCGCGTTGCCGCTCGCACGGGCTCCAGCCATGCTCCCCGCGCTGCAGGGTGACCGCCGCCCCCGTCGCGAGATCGACGGCCTCGACCGGTCCGTCGGGCCTGGCGAGCAAGCTCGCGCGGGCAACGCGATAGCGGGCGTGCAGGATGCGCGCGGGTGGCGCACGGAGCGGTGTCGTCACGCGGCCAGGCTAGGCCCCGCCGGCGCACGCCGATGTGCCGGATCGTGTCAGCCGGGAACGGAGAGTGCCGGAAGCGTCTCGCACAGCGCATCCTGGCGCGCCAGCATCACGCCTTCGTCCGTCTCGTGGTCGTACTCGAGCAGGTGGAGGAGCCCGTGGACGAGCAGCGTCCGCAGCTCGCTTCCCGTGCCGTCGGTCGCCTGGCGGGCGGCCTGCGCGGGCGAGATTACGACGTCGCCGAGCTGCCGATCCATGCCGCAGGGCAGCTCCTCGACGCCGTCGATCGGGAACGACAGCACGTCGGTGACGACGTCGTTTCCGCGGTGCTCGCGGTTGAGCAGGCGGATCTCATCGTCTGCGACGAGCCGGATGCCGACGTCGTAGGGCTCGTAGACCCCCTCGCTCGCCAGCACGGCGCGCACGATCGCCTCGACCTCGCCGCTGTCGATCGCCTCAGCCGCGAAGCTGGAGATCTCGATCACGCTGCTCCGAACGCTCCTTGTAGGCGGCGACGATGCGCTGGACGAGCTTGTGGCGCACCACGTCCTCGCTGCCGAACTGGATGAACTCGATATCGGGGATGCCCTGCAGCACGCCGCCGACGTCGACGAGACCGGATCGCTGGTCGCGTGCGAGATCGACCTGCGTGACGTCTCCCGTGATCACGATCCTCGAGCCGAAGCCGAGCCGCGTGAGGAACATCTGCATCTGCTCGGGCGTCGTGTTCTGAGCCTCGTCAAGGATGATGAAGGAGTCGTTGAGCGTGCGCCCGCGCATGAATGCGAGCGGTGCCACCTCGATCATGCCCTTGTCCATGTACGAGGCCAGCTGGTCGGCGTCAAGCATGTCGTAGAGCGCATCGAAGAGCGGTCGCAGGTACGGGTCGACCTTCGCGAGCATGTCGCCGGGCAGGAAGCCGAGCCGCTCCCCCGCCTCGACCGCCGGCCGCGTGAGGATGATGCGCGCGACCTCGCGGTCGACGAGCGCCGAGACGGCGAGCGCCATCGCGAGATACGTCTTGCCCGTGCCCGCAGGGCCGATCCCGAACGTCACCGTCGACGTCCGGATCGCGTCGACGTAGCGCTTCTGATTGAGCGTCTTCGGCGCGATGCGCTTGCCGCGATGGCGCCAGACGACGTCGTGCAGCACGTCGGTCGGCCGGCCATCTGCACCGAGCACGCCGACGACGGCATCGACCGTCTGAGGTCCGATTCCAAGTCCTTGGCCGACGAGCTGCGAGAGCTCCTCGAGCAGCATGCGGACCTGCCCGACAGAGGCGTCGTCACCCTCGGCCGTGACCTCGTTCCCGCGCAGGAAGACGCGCGCGCCGGAGCGCTCGGCGAGCGCTCCGAGAACGGCATCGCGCTCGGCGCCGAGCTCGCTCGCAAGCTCGTTCGAGATCGGGAACGTGAGGGTCGCCACGCCCCTCAGGGTAGCGCGGCTGAAGGCGACTGACCTGGACAGCTCCCGCTAAGACGTTCTAACAGAATGATTCGTGAGTGACTGGACTCCGTCGGCTGCTCGATAGCAGCCGACTCCACACGCGTGTCAAGCGCCAGCGCTTGACACGCTGCTCACAAGGCTGGACGGGGATCGCCTTGCAGCGGCTCGTGTACCAAACGGAACCGCAAAAGGCGATCCCCGCCCAGGCGAGTGTCAAGCCGCGAGCGGCTTGACACGGTGTTTCGTGCCTCTGCTAGCAAGCAGAGG
>JANLRV010000033.1:0-4424 GCA_031361905.1 Actinomycetes bacterium | reverse complement strand
AGGCGGACAGCATTGCGATCACCGACTGAACCCACCCACAACAGTCTGACAATCCCCAACCCAGAGAGAGTTGCAGGCTAGAGCGCGCGAGCCATCAGCAGCTCGCGCAGATCCTCGCCTCCCACGACGATCGTCGTCTCGCCGATCACGCAGAAGCCGAACGACTCGTAGGCGCGCAGCGCGGCGGCGTTGCCTTCGACGACCTCGAGCGTGACCGTGTGCAGACCGTGCCCGCCGGCCCACTCGCTGCAGGCCTCGCAGAGCGCCCGGCTATGGCCGTTCCGGCGCGCCTCGGGCGCGACCCACATCGCGTTGATCACCGCCATGCCGGGCTGGTCGGCCGCGAGCCGCACGAGCGCGAGGCCGAGCCACTCGTCCGCCTCGCCGCAGACCACGAACGTCCGCTGCTTCGAGCCCTCCTGCGAGAGCGCCGCCCAGCCCGCCCACCACTCCGCGGGCAGGAGCTCCTCCTGCCCAAGCGTCGAGGCGAACGCGCCCGGATCGTGCCGGAGCGACTCGAGCCGGATGGCGCGCAGCCGATCGCCCTCGCCGGCCGCCACCGCGCGCAGCACCGCTGGATCGTTGTCCGTCAATTGGCGTGTTGGTTCGGGAGTGGCGGTCGCGAACCAGCACTCCAATTCGCGGACAACGATCTAGCCCGCCGAGTAGTCGATCTCGAGGAAGTCGGTGACCTCCGGGATCCAGCGGTCGCGCACGAAGGCGACGTGCTGCGGGTGGTTGCTGTAGCCGTCGTAGGCCGCCTGGTCTGCGAACTCCATCGAGAATCCGTGGCTGAACCCGTTCTTCGCGCCCACCTGACGGAGCGACTCGAACTGCTCGACTCCCGGCAGCTCGCCGAGTGCTGCGCCGTCCGCGAGGAAGGACGCCTCCTCGGCCGAGCCCGGCGCGTGAGCGAGCGCGAATACGACGGTGTGACGGATGCGCGTGCCGGACAGTGCAGTCATCGCCGGAGTCAATCAGATGACGACGACCGCGTCGTATCCCCGCCTTGCAGCGGACTCAACGCCGCATATCGCAAGCGAGATAATTTCCCTCGAAAGAGGGAGGAATAGAGAGATTTCGACACCTAAGGTGAGTGAGGTCGTGCGTACCCCTTTCGTCGACCGCAATCGGGCAGCCTGAGCCCGCCTCCCAGAAGAAAGGTGCTCCGAATGATCAAGTGGTCCAAGAACCCGCGCATGACGCGGGTCGTGCTGTTCCTCGGCGCGATCGCCTCGTTCGCAGTTGCTTCCGGCGCCGGCACGCGCTGGGGCTAGTCCAAGACTCGAGCTGCTCTTTAGGTGCGGGCGCCCGGCTCCGTTCGCGGGCCGCACTCGAGCAGCCCGATCTCGCCTCCCCTGAAGATAGGTGCTCCCCCATGATCAAATGGACCAAGAACCCGCGCGCGATGCGCGCCACGCTCTTCCTCGCGGCGATCGCCTCGTTCGCCGTCACCTCCGGCGCCGGCACGCGCTGGGGCATGGTGATCTCGCCGTTCGACTGGCTCTTCTAGCAGAGTCGAACACCCCGCTTCACGGCTAAAGTGACGGAGTCTCGGCGCCGATACCCACCGGTAGTTCCCGCATGGCAGCCGACTCCCCCACCACGTCCGTGACGTATCCACCGCGGCTGCTCCAGTACACGACGGCGATCATGATCGCCGCCGTGCCTGTGGTGGCCGCGGCGCCGTTTTTCGTGCGCTCCCTCGATCGCGTCGACCTGCTCGGCGTGGTGCTTTTCGCGCTCGCCGCGACGATCGCCGAATCGAAGCCGGTCCCGCTCGACGAGACCGCGTCGCGCACCGTCTCGCTCTCGTTCATCTTCATCCTCGCCGAGCAGATCCTGTTCGGCTGGGCCTGGGGCGTGCTCGGAGCCGTCGTCTGCATGGGCGTGAGCCAGGCGATCGAGCGCGTGCCCGCACGACGCCTGCTCTTCAACACCGGCGTGTACTCGCTGGCGACCGCGCTGTCCGCGCTTCCAGGCCTCTCGATCAGCTGGGACGGTGGACGGCTCGACCCCGCGCAGGTCGGCAAGCTCACGATCGCCGTGTTCGCCGGTGGAGCCGTCTTCGTCTTCACGAACGTGATCCTCGTGGCGATCGTGGCGGCGATCGCCCAGGGAGCGACCGTGCGCGCGATGCTCGAGGACTACATCCGTCACGCCGGCCCCGCCTTCGCGATCATGGCGTTCATCTCGGCGCTCGCGACCGCGCTCTGGGGCGTCGCGCCGACGCTCGAGCTGCTGCTCGCAGGCCCGCTCTTCGCGCTCGCGCTGTACCAGCGCTACGCCTACCGAACGGTGCTCGCGACGACCGCTGCGGAGACGGATGGCCTGACGGCGCTGCGCAACCACCGCGCGTTCCAGGACGACATCAACGAGATCCTGGCCGAGCCCACCGTGCGCGGCTCGCTCGCGATCCTCGACATCGATGACTTCAAGCTGATCAACGACCGCTTCGGGCACCCGGCCGGCGACGAGGTGCTGAAGCTGCTCGCGCAGATCCTGCAGGATCAGTTCGGGCGTGAGTCGGCCTATCGGATCGGCGGCGAGGAGTTTGCGATCGTCTTCCACGGGATGACCGGGGAGGAGGCCCGCGCGGCGCTCGACGACCTGCACGACGGACTCCGCGCGACGCGGTTCCCACACGACGAGCTCGTCGCCGTGAGCGCCGGCGTCGCCGCGTTCTCGGGGCGGGCCGTGGGCCGCGACGAGCTGCTGCGCGCGGCCGACAGCGCGCTCTACTGGGCGAAGAACCACGGCAAGGCGCGAACCTGCATCTTCCATCCGACGCTCGTGCCGATCCTCTCGCGCCAGGAGATCGCCGACGAGGCCGAGCGCCAGGCCCGCCTGCGCGCGGCCGAGAGCCTGATCCGTATCGTCGATGCCAAGGACACCTACACCGGCCAGCACTCCCAGTCGGTCAGCCGGCTCGTCGAGGCGATCGGCCGCACGATGCAGCTCGACGACGACCTCGTCGACCAGCTGCGGCTCGCCGGTCTGCTCCACGACCTCGGCAAGATCGCGACGCCCGACTCGATCCTGCGCAAGCCCGGACTGCTCGACGCCGAAGAGGAGACGATCCTGAGGGGGCACGCAGAGCTCGGGTTTCGGCTCGTCGAGGGGCTCGGGGTGTCGCCGATCGACGTCTGGATCCGCCACCATCACGAGTCGTGGGACGGCACCGGCTACCCGCACGGGCTGGCCGGGGACGACATCCCGCTCGGCTCGCGGATCATCCTCGTCGCCGACGCGTTCGACGCGATGACGTCCGACCGCGCCTACCGCCGCGGCGGATCGGTCGCCGCAGCGGTCGCCGAGCTGCGGCGTCACAGCTGGACGCAGTTCGACGCCCGGGTCGTCGCCGCGCTCGAGCAGCATCTCGCCGCGAACCCGAACCCGATCGCGGTGAGCGCCTGATGGTGCTGCTCTTCGGCGTGCTGATCGGCGTGCTCGTGGGGCTCGCACTCGGCGGCACCTTTGACCGGCTGGCCGACATCAAGCTGCGCGGCTCGGCCCTCTTCGGGATCGTCCTTGCGGTACAGATCGTCGCCTACCCGAGCGGCCTCCTGCCGTTCCAGATCTCCGACGGCGTCGCGACCGGCCTGTGGCTCTGCTCGTACGCGGCACTCGTGCTGCTGGCGGTGCTCAACCGCAAGCTTCGCGGCTTCCCGATCGCGGCTGCCGGAACCCTCTCGAACCTCGCGGCGGTGCTCGCGAACGGCGGCCACATGCCGGCGCTCCCGAGCGCGCTCGCAGACGCGGGCACGCCGATCGAGCGCCTCCACAACAACAGCGTCGTCGTCGATCACCCGCATCTCTCGTGGCTGATCGACCGCTGGGGGGCGCCAGACTGGGTGCCTGCCGCGAACGTCTACTCCGTCGGCGACCTGCTGCTCGCCGTCGGCACGATCGTGATCGTCAGCGCCGCGATGGGAGCCACGCGCCCGCACGCGCTGCTGCCCCGCACCCAGCGCGGCTGAGCTAAGCCTGGGTCCACCGCGTGGGTGGGTTCGTGGCGGGCCCTGCTGGTGGCCGTCAGGACGGGCTGCGCTGTCGCAGGCGCGGCCGGACGCCTCGCGCAGCCCGAAGCGCACCACGCGGCTGGGAGCCCGCGAGCGAAGCGACCGGGCACCCAGCCGCGTGGGAAGCGGCCTGACACCAGCCGGCAGGATGCGACACACCCAGCACACGATGGATCCAGGCTAAGAACTCGAATCAGAATGACTTCTCGAGTCTGCGGTAACAGACGAGGCAACAGCCGATCGCGAGGAACGCTTCGTGGATCTCGTGGCGGCGGCCGCCATGTATCCGCTCGGCTCGTCCGGAGCCGACTCGGCGGGCGTCGAGCACATCGTCGTCAGCGGCCTGATGGGCGCGAGCTGGGCGACGGGCTTCACGAGCGCACCGCTCGTCGCCGGCGCGGT
>JANLRV010000031.1:0-9285 GCA_031361905.1 Actinomycetes bacterium | reverse complement strand
TCCAGAACTTTCCTCTGGTGGTTCCGCGTCCTGAACTTATCAAGCCAGGTGAGCACGTCAAGCAGACGCACTTTCCGCCTGAGCTCTCAAGCGTCGCCCAGCTCGCCTGGGGCTCGGCCGATCCGGCTAGCCCGACGTTCGACGACCGCCACCTGATCGATGCCTCCGGCGGCGTGATGGAGATCCGTGTCCCCTGGAGCTATCTCACGTTCGGCGACCCGGCACATCACATCGTCTACGTCCCGTACGCGGACGGCTCGATCGGCTGGCAGCGCGTCGGCACGATCGGCGTCAACGTGGCGACGCCCGACGGCACGCTGATGACGCCGGTCAGCCGCTACCGCTGGGACGACTGGTCCCGCGTCACCTGGCACGCCCGCGAGAAGAAGGGCTGGGGTCTCTACCGCGCGGCGTTCGCGCGGCTCGGTGCCGCGCACCGCCGGGTCGAGCCGAAGTCGTAGCCGATCAGGAGGGCGATGCGCGCGGCGAGAGCTGCAACCAGCGCCGCTCGCGATGCCATCGCCGCATGGTGAAGATCGTCGGCACGCACGCGAAGTCCCGCGCGTGCCGCTCGCGGAGCCGCCGGATCACGAGATCCGGGCGCTCACCTCCAAGGAACGCGGCCTCCGCCTCGAGCCGCAGCCCCGGCCACGCGTACGACCCGGGAGCATGCGCCTCCCGATGCCGCCGGCGGATCCCGTCGAGGTGCGCGGAGAGCGCGCGCTGGCGCGGCCCCGTCAGGCATCCGCAGGCCTGCCAGAGCCGCTCGAGCGTGAGCACGAAGTCCCGCCCGGCGTTCTCGCACATGAACTCGGGAGACCCATGCGCGGCGCACAGCCAGACGGAGACCCCGAACCCAAGATCGAGCCGCGCCGTCTTCCCCCGCGTCCGATCGACGCAGATCGCACAGATCGGCTGCTTCAGCGGAACACCGCGAGCCTTGTAGAGCGTCGGGAGCCAGGCCATGCCGCCAGTCTGGACTTCGCCGCCACCCCTTGTCCCTCGTCGTCGTGCCGGATTCGGCGCGGACGCGCGCCAGGGAGTGATGGTTTGGCACGTGGTGTGGCGGGGTGTTGGTTCGGGCGCGTGGGAGCAATCGTTCGCGTGTCTTCCGAGCGATTGCTCCGAGCCAACGCCGAACCAATCACACCCGCGCCCACACTCCTGATCGCCGCCCGAACCAGCCACGCCGACGCAGCCTGCGAGCAACCCCTGCACGGGCATGATCGAGAGAAAAAATCAGCAGCGAACCAGGACCACTGCCCGGCATCGGGACGGCAGCCGGCCCACCCATCAGCGGATACCCTGCTTCGATGCCTCCGATCCTGTTGCACGCCGAGTCCACCGCGAACGCCGACATGTACGCGGCCACCGGCTTTCTCGCCGGGGATCCGTTCGGCTGCCTGATCGACGGTGACTCGCTCGTGCTGCTCGTCGGCGACTTCGAGCGGCCGCGGGCGCAGCGCGAGTCGCGGGCGACGAAGGTCGTGATCGGCTCGGAGCTCGGTCTCGCCGAGCTGTTCGGGCGCGGGATCTCGATCGAGGAGATCGAACGCGAGCTGACGGTGCGCCTGCTCGACCGCCACGGGGTTCGCGAGCTGATCGTCCCGGACTGGCTGCCCGTCGCGCTCGCCGACCGGATCCGCGCCGAGGGAATCGAGCTGCACGTGCGCAGCGAGCTGATGGCGGAGCGGCGTCGCAGCAAGTCGGCAGCCGATCTCGCCTCGACGATCGAGGCGCAGCGCGTCACGAGCGCCTCGATGGAGCTGATCCGCTCGCTGCTCCGAGCCTCGACCCGAGACGTCGACGGCGCGCTCATGCTCGACGGCTCGCCGCTCACGAGCGAGCGCGTGCAGGGCGAGATCCGCGTGCTCTGGGCACGCGAGGGATGCGAGGGTGAGACCCCGATCGTCGCGGGCGGCGTGCAATCTGCCGACGGCCACGAGCTCGGCCGCGGGCCGTTGCGCGCGGGCGAGCCGATCGTCTGCGACCTCTTCCCGCGACACACGGCGGGCCGGCACCACGCCGACATGACGCGCACGTTCTGCGTCGGCGAGCCCCCGGCGCAGCTCGTCGAGATGCACGCCGCGGCCTGCGCTGCGCTCGAAGAGACGCGCTCTCAGCTGCGTCCCGGCGTGCTCGGCTCCGACCTCAACCGGCGCATGTGCGAGGTGCTGCGCGACCACGGCCACGGCTCGCAGCTCTTCCCGCGCGAGTCGATCGAGGGCGCCAAGTCGTCGGTCTGCGATCACAGCCTCGGACACGGCGTCGGGCTCGAGATCCACGAGCAGCCGATGCTCGGGCGCAGCGGGCACTCGCCGCTCGTCGTCGGCGACGTCGTCACGATCGAGCCGGGGCTCTACGATCCGGCGTTCGGCGGCGTGCGCGTCGAGGACCTCTGCGTGATCACCGAGAGCGGCGCGACGACGCTGACGTCGTTCCCGTTCGGCCTCTCCGTGGCGCCTTAGAAGCTCTCACAGAATGCCTCGCGATGTCTGGCGGCGTCTTCTTTCGGTCCTCTGCTGGTAGCAGAGGACCGAAACACCGTGTCAAGCCGCTCGCGGCTTGACACTCGCCTGGACTGTGATCGCCTTTTGCGGTTCCGTTTGGTACAGGAGCCGCTGCAAGGCGATCCCCGCCCAGGCTTGCGAGCCACTCGCCAGTCGTTCACGAATCATTCTGTGAGAGCTTCCTAGACCGGCAGGAGCGCCTCGAAGTGCGCGTCGTCGTCGAACGGACCGACGGCTGCGAGGCGCAGCTTGTCCGGCGACAGCAGGCTCGACGCCACGCGCAGCACGTCGTCGGCGGTGACCGCGTCGAAGCCCGCGAGGATCTCGGGGATCTCGCGCGTCCTGCCCTCCTGGACGAGGCTCCGGAGGCCGAAGCTGATGATCGAGCGCGGATCCTCGAGCCCCAGCACGATCCGGCCCTTGAGCATGTTCTTGGCCTTCGTCAGCTCGTCCTCGGGCACGCGCTCGCTCGCGATCTTGGTGAGCTCCGCCGCGATCGTCGTGACGGCCTCGTCGCAGCGCTGGATGTCGACGCCGGCCTGCGCGAAGAGCGAGCCCGCGTCGGCGTACTGGCCGTGCTGGGCGTGCACGTAGTAGGCGAGCCCGCGACGCTCGCGCACCTCGCTGAAGAGCCGTGACGACATCCCGCCGCCGAGGATCGCCGAGACGACCTGCGCGACGTAGCGATCCTCGTGGGCCGTCGGCAGCCCGTCGCCGCCGATCCGGATGTGCAGCTGATCGGAGGCCTTGTGGTGCACGCGCACGCGCCGCGTGCGGCTCTCGACCCAGGGCTCGAAGCTGCCGCTCTCACCGGCCGGGAGGCCGCCGAACAGCCGCTCGATCTCGGCCACGGCGTGATCGTCGATCGCGCCGCCGATGCCGACGACCGTTCGCTCGGGGACGTACCAGCGGCCGATGTGCCCGAGGAAGGTCTCGCGGGTCGCCGCGCGCACCGTCTCCTTCGTGCCGATGATGTCGCGGCCGAGCGGCGTGTCGCCGTAGCAGAGGTCGTCGTAGACGCTCGGGAGAAAGCTCGTCGGCGTGTCGAGGTACATGTTCATCTCCTCGACGATCACGCCCTTCTCACGCTCGATCTCCTCGGCATCGAAGAGCGAGTGCAGCAGCATGTCGCCGAGCACGTCGATCGCGATCGAGGTGTGCTCGCGCGCGCACTTGATGAAGTACGCCGTCTGCTCCTTGCCGGTGAACGCGTTGAACTCGGCGCCGATCCCGTCGACCTCGCTCGCGATCGCGCGGGCGTCTGGGCGCCGCTCGGTGCCTTTGAAGAAGAGATGCTCGGCGAAGTGCGAGATCCCGCCCAGCTCGGCCGTCTCATAGCGGGAGCCGACCGCGTACATCACCATCACCGCGGTGGACTGCGCGTCGCTTTGCGGAGCGGTAACGATGCGAGTGCCGTTCGGCAGCGTTCGAGTCTCGTACATGGACGCACCGTAGAGCAGGCGTCTCGTCACTCGCAGCAGACGCACGGATACGCTCCGGCGATGCGCGTTCTCGTCTGCCGTTGCACGATCGGATACGCCGGCCGGCTGACGACGCGCCTCGGCTCCGGCGATCGCGTCGTGCTCTTCAAGTCGGACGGCGCCGTCGCGGTTCACGCCCTCCGTGGCGCAAAGCCGATCAACTACATGGCGGGACCGACCAGCGTGAGCGAGGAGGACGGCGTGATCCGCGTCTACCGGCCGGCCTCGGACGAGACGCTCACGATCGTGATCGAGTCGGTGCACGCCGACGCCCGGCATCAGCTCGAGGACGGCGCCCGGCTCGAGCGCGAAGGGCAGGAGCGCGAGCTGCACGAGCACCTCGAGCGCGCCCCTCACCTGATCGAGGAGGGCCTGACGGTGGTCGAGCGCGAGCGCAGCACCGAGGTCGGGCCCGTCGATCTGTGGTGCCGGGACGCGACGGGCCGGATCACGCTCGTCGAGGTCAAGCGCGTGCGCGCCGTCGCCGCGGCGGTCGAGCAGGTCGTTCGCTATCGCGAGCAGGCCGATCGCAACGCCGCGATCACGCCCGTGCGAGCGCTCGTCGTCGCGCCGGAGTTCGCCCCCCAGGCGAAAGTGCTGGCGGACGCCCGCGGCGTCGAGTGCATCGTGCTCGACGTGCCGCGGCTGCTCGACGAGGCGGCGCCGCAGGAGCTCACGCTGTTCTCGTGAGCCCGCTCGCGACGGGATCGTGGCGATGCAGCTCCCAGCCGTGCTGCTTCAGCCACGACGCCTGGCTGTGCCAGGCGGGACGGTGCTCGGCGACGAGGCTCCAGAAGCGACGGGAGTGGTCGTGGCGCACGAGGTGACAGAGCTCGTGCACCACGACATAGTCGAGCACGGCCGGCGGGGCGAGCACGAGCCGCCACGAGAACGAGAGCGTGCCCCCGCGCGAGCACGACCCCCAGCGCGTCCTCTGGTCGCCGACCGTCAGCCCGGTCACGCGGTCGGCCAGCGCCGAGGCGGCGATCAGCTGCTCGACGCGCTCGCGCACGAGGCGCCGGTAGAGCCGCTCGAGCGCGAGCGCCGCGCCGCGCGCGTCGGGCGCCACGACCTCGACACGATTCGGCCGGAGGATCGCCCGAGAGCGAGCGCCGGACGCGAGCTCGAGCGGCAGCGGCGCGCCGTCGATCCAGGCGGTGCCGCTGCGCGCGTAGCCGATCGCCTGGTGCTCGAGCTGCGCGATTCGTTCTGTCTGGCGCGCGATCCAGGCGCGCTGCGACGCCAGAAACGCGTCGATCGTGCGCTGTGATGCGCGTGCAGGCACGACCAGCACGATCCCGCGCTCTGCGCTCGCGGTCAGGCGCATCCGCCGCGCGCGCGGCGATGGTCGGATCGTGACCGTCACCGTGCGAGGAGCGCTGCGCCGTTTCGTGCCAGCCCGAGGTCGATCGAGCTCGGAGCGAGCACGATCGGCTCGTCGCTGCCGTAGACGAGCTGCCCGCGGGGCGCGAGCGCGAGCGCTGCGGGGCCGTACGACGCGGTGTCGAGGTAGACGTTCGCGAGCTGCGGTGGCGCGTAGCCGCGTGAGGCCATCCGCTCGATCTGGACCGGTCCGGCTCCGGCGAGGATCGCGAACACGACCGGCAGCGTGCGCTCGTGCTCGCGCGCCAGCCAGGTGACCCAGGCGGCCTGCATCTGCGCGGTGTAGTCGCAGACGGCGTACCACCACCACGGCACGCCGTGCGGGGCGGGAGCGGGGACGTCGGGGTGCACGAACAGCAGCCCTCCCGAGGCCTCGAGCTCGTCGAGCAGCTCGGGGCAGCCGGCGACGAGCCGCGGGGCGCCGACGCAGACGCCCGCGAACCCCTCCAAGCGCTCGCCGCAGGAGAGCGCGACGAGACGGCCACCCGATGCCGCGACGACCTCGAGCACGCCCTCGTGGTAGGCCTCGCGCAGCTCCGGATGGGCGTAGAACCCGCAGGTCGGAGCGGCTGAGAGGACGGCCACGTCGATGCCCTGCGCGTCCATGCGCGCGATGCGCCTCGCCGGATCGTGGGCCGCGAGGTCGGCCTCGTAGTCGGGCTCGACCGTCAGCTCGAGCCTCGACCCGCGCAGGCGCGGGCGCTCGCTGCGTCGCTCGAGCGCCCGCAGCAGCTGCTCGGGCCAGAGGTGCTGGTGCACGTCGACCGTCGTCACGCGAGCGTGACCTCGGTGAGCCTCGCGGTCTCCTCGGCGAGCGCGCGGCCGCCGAAGCGCTCGATCAGATGGAGGCTCATGTCGATGCCCGCGGCGACCCCGGCGGCGGTGATCACGTCGCCCTCGTCGACGAAGCGGACGTTCCGCTCGACCTGCACCGCCGGGTAGCGCGCCTCGAGGTCGTCGCACTCGGCCCAGTGCGTCGTCGCGCGCCGGCCGTCGAGCAACCCCGCCTCCGCGAGTAGGAACGAGCCCGTGCAGACCGAGGCGATCGGCGAGTGGGCCGCGTGCGCCCGGATCCAGTCGAGCGTGAGGTCATTCGCGAGCTCGGCGTCGACGAGCCCTCCGGGGATCACCAGCAGGTCGAGCCGGGGGGCGAGTCGCAAGAGCCAGCGCGGGCTGACGACGAGGCCGCCGCGCGCGGAGACCGTTCGGCTGACGGAGATCAGCGACGGGAACAGCCGCTCGTCCGCGGGCACGCCGTCTCGCGCCTGCAAACGGCCGGCCGTCGAGAACACCTCGAAGGGCCCGGCGAAGTCGAGCACCTCCACCTCATCGAAGACGTAAATGCCGATGCGCATCAGCAGGCGACGCGCAGGCCGGGCGTCGCGGCGATCACGGCGCGGCCGAAGGCGGCCTGCGCCGCCGCGATCGCCGGGCCGCGCTCCGAGCTGAGGTGGTGCGTGAGCACGAGCGCGCCGGCTCCCGCCTCGCGCGCGATCCGCCCGCAATCGCTCGCGTGCAGGTGGATCGCGCTCTCGGCGTCCATCGTCGCCTCGCAGAGCAGCACGCCGGCGCCACGGGCGTGCTCGGCGAGCGCGGGCGTGAGGGTCGTATCGCCCGAGAAGCAGAGGCTCGAGCGATCGTGCTCGACGCGCACCGCGTTGGAGCCGCCCGGGTGCACCATCGCGCGGAAGCTGACCGACGCGTCGCCGATCGCGAGGTCTCCGTCGAGCAGGCGCACATCGAGGTGGCCGGGATCGGCGCCGGTCGCAGCGAACATCGCGGCGAGCGGCACGGGGCTGTGCACGGGCGGCGCCGGGTGGCCCGCGAAGATCCCGAAGCGGTGGGCGTAGCCGAGCGTGATCAGGTCGCCGACGTGATCGTGATGGCCGTGCGAGAGGACCACCGCGTCGAGCGGTCGCGGGTCGCGCTCGAGCAGCGAGGCGACGACGCCCGGTCCGCAGTCGAGCAGGATGCGCGTCGTGCCGGCGGTCACGAGGTAGCCCGAGCAGGCCTCGCCCGGATTGCCGCTCGCGGGCGCGCCGCCCAGCACGTGGAGCTCGATCAAAGTCCCATCGCGTGATACCCGGAGTCGACGTAGAGGATCGTCCCGGTCACGCTCGACGCCATCGGCGAGAGCAGGTAGAGGCCGGCCTGTCCGACGTCGTCCACGTCGATGCCGCGGCGCAGCGGCGCGCGCTCGGCGATCACGCTCTCCATCTTGTCGAACCCCGCGATGCCGCGTGCAGAGAGCGTGCGCACCGGCCCGGCGCTGATCGCGTTGACCCGGATGCTCTTCGGGCCAAGGTCGTACGCGAGGTAGCGCATCGTCGAGTCGAGCGCCGACTTGGCCACGCCCATCACGTTGTAGCCGGGCACGGCTCGCTCGCCGCCGAGGTAGGTCATCGTCACGATCGAGCCGCCGCCGCGAGCCTCCATCATCGGCTCGGCGCGCTGGGCCATCGCGAGCAGCGAGTAGGCGCTGACCTCGAGCGCGATCATGAAGTCGGGGCGCTTCGTGTCGGCGAAGCGCCCGTCGAGGTCGTGGGCGTGGGCGAACGCGATCGAGTGGCAGAGCATGTCGACGCCGCCGAGCTCCTCGCCGACCTGCGTGAATGCTCGATCGATGCTCGCGTCGCTCGTCACGTCGCACTCGACGCAGACGGACGAGCCGACGGTCTCGGCGAGCTCGCGCACGAACCGCTCGACGCGCTCTCCCTGGAACGTGAACGCGAGCGTCGCGCCGTGCTCGGACAGCCGCCGCGCGACGGCCCAGGCGAGCGAGCGCTTGTTGGCGACGCCGGCGATCAGCGCGATCTTCCCCTCGAGCATTCCCATGGATCGGGAGGCTACCAGCGCGTGGCCCGAAAACCGCCGCGCGCCCGGAGGGCCGGGCGCGCGGTCGAGCTATCCCCGGTTGCCCGGGACCTGGGTTTCGATCGTTACGAGGTGATGCCCGGATCGGACTGGGCGGCGCCCAGGACCGCCGCGCGCGGCTCGCCGATGCGGATGCGATAGGCGGGCGTCGCGAGCAGCGTCGCGAGCGGGGTATCCCAGCTCGGCGCGAGGATGCGCACCGTGATCGGATCGCCGACGTGCAGCTCGGTCACCGGGACCGTGTACGGCTGCTTCGCGGCCCACTTCACGAACGTCGTCGTGGCGTCGTAGTGGAACGTCTCCGTGGTCGGCTGGCCGAGCAGGCTGTAGAGGCCACGCCAGTTGCCGAAGTTGACGTTCACTGCGATCGCGCTGGTGGCGGGATCGAGGGCCGTGACGGTGCCGGCGTAGAGAAACAGGCGGCCGTGCGGGCGGTTCTTCGCCGTGACGTCCCAGACGCGGGTCGCCGGGGTCTGGGCGAGCTGTGCAGCGGTCAGGTCGCGAGCGTTGCGGTAGACGACGACGACGCTGTCGCCGGGGGCGAGGTCGCCGAGCGCGCCGCCGTGCGGGCCCTGGGATTCGACGACGACCTTGGTGGTGGCGTCGACCATGAACGTGGTCGGCTGCGTGGCGCCGATCAGGCTGCGCAGCGCGGCGCGGTTGCCGCCGGCGACCTGGACCTGCAGCTGATCGCCGGTCAGGGCGGTGACGGTGCCGCGGTACTCGTACGTCGTGCCGTGATGACGGTTGTGCGCGGAAGCGGGCTGAGCGAGCACCGGCACGGCGGCCAGTGCGAGCAGAGCGATGAGAAGGCGGCGGGACATTTCGGAAGGGCTCCTTGCGGGGATTGCCGGATAGGTCAACCGTGGCACCCCGGCGTGAGGAATCCGTGGGCGGATCGCAAGGCTTCGTGAGGATTCGGGACAGATTCGTAATGAGCGTGTGAAGGGCTCCCTCAGACGGGTGAGAGACCGCGTGGAGGGCGCCGCGACACGCTGCACGTGGGTGGTGTTGGGGGGGGGGGGGTCCCCCCCCCC
>JANLRV010000026.1:0-2117 GCA_031361905.1 Actinomycetes bacterium | reverse complement strand
AGCGCTTGAGCACGCGCGTGCGCAGCATGGAGAGACGCGCTTGTCCGCGTCGCTGCAGCACGGCCGCGAAGGCGAGGCCGCAGCAGAGGACGAACACCGGGCGGGCGAGGTTGGGGTGGTCCCCGCGCACGAACGTCGCTGCGAGGAAGAAGAGCACGAGCGCGATCGGGGCAAGCGGGACGCGCGGGATGCGCTCGAGGTGCCGGTAGGTCGCCGCGAGCAGGAGGCCGATCGAGAACTGGCCTCCGAACGAGAGCAGCGAGAACGAGAGCGGCCTCAGGTCAGGGTGCGGCACGTTGGACGGCGCGAACCACCAGACGTTGAAGGCGATCGTGATCAGCCAGAAACAGCCGACGGCGATCAGCGCGACCCGGAGGGGGCGCGCCGGTCGCAGCGCCCGCAGGATCAGGAAGAGCGCCGGCAGCGCCAGGTAGAACGCGACGTCGATGCAGAGCGACCAGGCCGGCGAGACGACCGTCCTCAGCTCGTCGGGGTCGTAGTTCTGGTGGAGCGTGAGGAAGAGCGCGAGGCTCGGGAGGTGCCGGAACGTGTCCTGAGACGAGATCGCCGCGACGATCAGGAAGCACACCCACCAGGCCGGGAACACGCGCAGGATGCGGGTGCGGGCGTAGCGCCCGATCGCGAGCGGTTTCTCTTCCGGGTCCCTCGCCCAGGCGACGAATGGCTGGGAGACCAGGAACCCCGAGAGGACGAAGAAGAACGAGACGGCGAGGTAGCCGGAATCGTGCAGCAGGTAGTTGATCGCCGGGATGTCCGACGACATCCAGCTCGGCGTCGTCGCCTGCACGACGTGCTTGACGCAGACGATCAGCATCGCGAGCGCGCGCAGCCCGTCGAGCTCTGGGACGCTCAAGCGCTGCGAGCGCGCCTTCGCGGGACGGACGGCGAGCGATGGCGCCTCGACGCGATCGACCGGGATCGCGCTCACTGCGCGAGCAGGATCGGCGCGTCGTGCAGCAGATCGGTGATGCTGAGCGGCGCGCCCGCCGGGTAGAACGCCCGGGCAATGCCCTTCGGCGTGATCGCCCAGACGAACGCTCGATGCTCGACGAGGGCCGGGTTCGTCGAGTCGATGCGGGACGTCGCGAGGAACGAGTCCCAGACCGGGCGAAGCTCGTCCCGCGTCCCGATCAGATAGGTGAGCTTTCCGACGAGATGCTTGCTGCGCAGGAGCTGGGTGACCGCTGCGCGGGTGTCGCCCTTCGGATCGACGGAGATCGCGACGACAGCCGCCTTCGACGGATCGGGGAGCTTGCTGCGCGTCTCCGCGAGCGCGTCGAGGATCAGCGGGCAGATGTCGGGGCAGTGCGCGTAGACGAACGTCACGTAGACGAGCTTGCCGCGCAGCTTGCTCAGCCGGAACGGCCTTCCCCGGTAGTCGTTCAGGGCTATCTCGGGCGCCTTGTCGTGCGCCTCACCGGCCGCGGTGAGCGAGTTCTTCGGCTCGATCACGACCGCCCCGTTCGTGGTCGTCGTCTGCTCGTTCGACGATGCCGTCGAGCCACAGCCGGTCACGATCAGCACGACGGCGACGGCGAGTGCGAGCGCGCGCGTCATGCCCGGAGCCTAGATGATCGGCCGTCAGCCCCGGTGGATGAACTCGAGCCTGTTTCCCCACGGATCGGGCGCGTAGAAGCGTGAGGCGCCCGGAATGGTCACGCGGTCGATCGACGCGCCGAAGCGCGCGGCGAGGGCTGCGAGATCCTCCGGGCTGTCGACGGAGAGCGCGACGTGGGCCTTTTCCTGGGGCGCGAAGCGGGACTCGACACCGACGTGCAGCTCGCGGCCGTCGGTGAGCGCGAACCAGACGCCTCCGCGGCGTTCGAGCTCGGCCGGCTTGGCGATCTCGACGAGGCCGAGCCCGGCACCGAAGAAGGCGCGTGCGGCCGCCTCGCACCCGGGTGGTGCGACGAGCTGGGCGTGGTCGAGGCCGCGGATCACGTGGCGACCCTAGCCGACGTGCCGGAGCCGTGGCGCCTCGACGTTCGGGGTCCGACCCCACCCCATGGCCACCCACGGATTCTGCCGCGAGCCGGGC
Organism: Actinomycetes bacterium; assembly: GCA_031361905.1. Classification (GTDB taxonomy): domain Bacteria; phylum Actinomycetota; class Thermoleophilia; order Gaiellales; family JALYLC01; genus JANLRV01. The sequence goes on along the minus strand of JANLRV010000026.1, from coordinate 58 downwards.
GTGACGGTGGACGGTGTTGGGGTACGACCCCACCCCATGCACCCCAGCGCTGGGGTGC
>JANLRV010000017.1:0-45899 GCA_031361905.1 Actinomycetes bacterium | reverse complement strand
AGACGCCGCCAGGCACCGCGAATCATTCTGTTAGAACGTCTAAGCACCCGGAGCGAGGCGCGCGCGCGCGATCGCCTGCACGCGGCTGCCGACGGCGCGGCCGTCGACTGCGGCCATCGCCTCGCGCATGACGAGGCCCATTTGCTTCAGATCGGTCGCGCCGAGCTTTGCGACTGCGGCCTCGACGATCAGCTCGAGCTGCTCGTCCGGCAGCTCGGCGGGCAGGTAGCCCTCGATCAGCGCCGCCTCGGCGTCCTCGCCGTCCGCGCGCTCGCCGGCACCCGCCGAGCGAAACGCCTCGGCGGCCTCGCGCCGGCGCTTCAGCTCGCGCCGCAGCACCGTCACGGCCTCGTCGTCTCCGAGCGGGCCCTGCTTGTCCTTCTGCGCGCTCTTCAGCGACGAGATCACGAGCCGCAGCGCGTCGCGCCTGACCGCGTCGCCCGCCCGCATCGCCTGCTTGATGTCGTCCTCAATGCGTGTGATCACGCCACGGCCCTCCCGAGCACTGCTTGCGCCCCCGCCTGCTCGCCGATCGCCTCGATCACGGCGCCGATGCCGATCGCCGCGTCAGGCGCGAGCGTCCAGGGGGTGTAGTCGGCACCGTAGCCGGTGAGGCGCAGATCGGCGCGACGGGCCTCGACGATCACGCGGTCCCGCACCCCCACCTTGCGCTCGCGCCAGGCCCGGCCCTGCAGGTCGGAGAGCTCGCGCAGCTCACGCGAGCGACGGCGCTTCTCGGCCGGCGCGACCGGATCGCGGCCGGCCGTCCTCGTGTCGGGACGGGGCGAGTAGGGGAACGCGTGCACCCGCGAGATGCCCGCCTCGGCGATCAGCGCGAGCGTGCGCGCGAAGGCCGGCCGGTCCTCGCTGGGATAGCCGACGATCACGTCGGCGGTCACGTTGAGATCGGCCGCGTGCGCTCGCGCGAGCTCGATCCGCCTGAGGTACTCGGCCGAGCGGTAACGGCGCCGCATGTCGGCCAGCACGCGATCGTCGCCGGACTGCAGCGGCACGTGCAGGTGTGGCGCGATCCGCGGGTGCGCGAGCGTCTCGCAGAGATGGCGCGTGACATGGTTGACCTCGATCGAGGAGAGCCGCACGCGGGCAACGCCCTCCAGCTCGGCCAGCGCGACGAGCACGTCCGGCAGCGTCGTCTGCGCGGCCCGGTCGCGGAACAGCCCGACGTTGACTCCCGTCACGACGAGCTCACGATGGCCGGCCGCGACCCGGCGCCGCCCCTCGTCGAGGATCGCCCGCATCGCCCGCGAGCGCGTGGTGCCGCGCACGCTCGGGATCACGCAGAACGAGCACGAGAACGAGCAGCCGTCCTGCACCTTGAGGAACGCACGCACGCGCTCGAGGCCCGGCGGAGGCCCGACGCAGGCGGTCGCGCCGAGCTCGCTCGCGATCCGCTCGGGAACGGCCTCGGCGGGGTCGCGCACGACGATCACGCGCTCGCCGAGGGCGTCGAACGCGCCGCCGAGGCGCGCGCCGCAGCCCGTCACGTAGACCGTCTCGGCGCCGCGACGCAGCGCCCGGCGAGCGGCCTTCCTGCTCTTGCCGACCGCCTCGTGCGTGACGCAGCACGCGTTGACGACGTGAACGGCCGACGCGCCGTCCGTCTCGTGCAGGCCGCCGGCGAGGAGGCGCTCGCGCACCGCCTGGGCGTCGGTCTGCGAGACCTTGCAGCCGAGGAACTCGACGGAGAACGTGGTCACGGCGAGAGGCTACCTGCCGAGCAGGAGCGCCTGCCAGCCGTCCAGGGTGCGGCGCTCGAGCGTCGCGTAGCCGTCGATCGCGAAGCGCTCGTGCTCGAGCAGCCCCGAGACGATCAGGCGCGGGGGCAGGTCGGGCCGCCAGGCCAGCTCCTCGAGCGGCCGCAGCTCCAGGTTGGCGAGCCAGAGGGGCACCGACTTCGGCAGGTCGTCGTAGAGCGCGTCGGCCTCCCAGACCTCGATGTCGACGTGGTTGCGCGCGGCGTTCTCGCGCGTCGCCGCGATCGCGAGCGGGTCGGAGTCGCAGGCGAGCACGGGCGCGTGCCCGAGCAGCGCGGCGCAGATCGCGAGCACGCCCGATCCGCAGCCGAGGTCGAGCACGGGGCCGCGCTCCGAGATCTCGAGCAGAAGCTCGGCGCAAAGCGCCGTCGTGGCGTGGCTGCCGGTGCCGAACGCCTGCCCCGGGTCGATCACGATCGCCGTGCGCTCCGACGGCACGCGCCGCCACGGCGGGCCGATCCAGAAGCACTCGCCGATCGCACGGCCGTGATGGAACTCGCGCCAGCGCTCGCCCCAGTCGTCGGCGATCTCCGAGCTCGTCCACGAGCCGATCCCGCGCGGCAGCTCGTCGGCGGCTGCGTCGTACACGGCGAACGCGTCGCCGCGGTCCTCGAAGCCGCCCGGAAACCGCTGCAGCAGCACGGCCAGCGCCTGCTCGCGCTCGACCGACGGCACCAGCACGTCGACCCTCACAGAAGCTCCAGCAGCCGGTCGATCTCGGCCTCGGTGTTGTACGCGTGCGGTGAGGCGCGGACGAGCGCGTCGATCCCGCGGGCGCCGAGGTCGTAGCGCGCGCTCGGGAGCCGCGAGACGGAGACGTTCACGCCGGCCGCCCGCAGCCGATCTGCCGTGGCGGCCGGCGCCTCGTCGCGCAGCGTGAACGTGACGATCGCCGAGAGCTCGGCGCCGCGGTCGAGCGGCGTCGCCCGCGGGTGCTCGGCGAGCGCCACGCGCAGCCGCGCCGCGAGCCCTCGGGCGCGCTCGCCGATCTCCGCGATGCCGATCTCGAGCGCATAGTCGATCGCCGCGCCGAGCCCGAGCATGCACGCGTACGAGCGCTCCCAGGTCTCGAAGCGCCGGGCATCCGGTTGCGTCTCGTAGCGGTCGGCGGCCGTCCACTCGGCGGCGTGCAGGTCGAGCATCGGCGGCTCGAGCTCGCCGATCAGCGACCGCCGCACGTAGAGGAAGCCGGTACCGCGCGGTCCCCGCAGGAACTTGCGGCCCGTCGCCGAGAGCATGTCGCAGCCGATCTCGTTCACGTCGACCGGCAGCTGCCCGAGCGACTGGCAGGCGTCGAGCAGGTAGGGGATCCCGGCCGCGCGGGCGACGCGGCCGACCGCCGCGGCGGGGTTGAGGAGCCCGCCCTGGGTCGGGGCGTGCACCACCGCGATCAGCCGCACGCGATCGTCGAGCATCCGCTCGAGCGCGGCGACGTCGAGCTGGCCAGACTCGTCGTCGGGGCAGATCTCGAGGCGAGCCCCCGTGCGCGCCGCGACCTGCAGCATCGCGATCGCGTTCGACGCGTACTCGGCCATGCCGGTGATGATCCGATCGCCTGGCCCGAAGCGCAGGCCGTAGAAAGCCATGTCCCAGGCACGGGTCGCGTTCTCGCTGAACGCGAGCTCATCGCGGGCGGCGCCGATCAGGCGGCCGATCGAGCCGTAGACGGCCTCGATCTCGGCCGCGCGCATGGCACCGGCCTCGTAGCCGCCGATCGCGGCCTCGAGCTCGAGGTGCGCGACCACGGCCTCGAGCGAGGCCTGCGGCGGCAGCGCCGATCCGGCGTTGTTGAGGTGGCAGACACGCTCCGCCCCGGGCGTCTCGCGCCGCAGACGGGCGACGTCGATCACGTGCCGAACGCCCGCCGCAGCCGATCGCGGAAGCCGCCGGACTCGCCGTAGTTCCGATCGCTCTCGGTCTCCATGAAGCGCTCCATCATCGCGCGCTGCTCGTCCGAGAGCTTGCGAGGCACCTGCACGTTGACGACGTAGCGGAGCGAGCCGCGCCCGCCGCCGCGCAGCGACGGCATGCCGCGGCCGCGCAGCGAGATCACCGCCCCGGGCTGCACGCCGGCCTCGACCTCGAGCGGCTCTGGGCCCTCGAGCGTCTCGATCTCCTTGGTCACGCCGAGCACGGCCTCGGCGAGCGTGAGATCGAGCTGCGCGATCAGGTCGAGCTCGTCACGCTGGAACCGCCGATCAGCCTTAACGCTCAACCTGACGTAGAGATCACCGCTCGGCGCGCCGAGCTCCCCCGCATGCCCGCCGCCGGTGACGCGGAGCGACTGCCCATCGTCGATTCCGGCCGGAATCGCAACCTCGACCGTGCGATGCTCCGCGAGCCGGCCGCGGCCGCGGCAGTGCGGGCACGCCTTCTCGGGAATCCGCCCGCGTCCGCGACAGCGGTTGCAGGGCTGCTGTCGCACCATCTGACCGAGCGGGGTCCGCACGACCTGGCGCAGCTGGCCGGCGCCGTCGCAGTCCGCGCAGGTGATCACGGTCGATCCCGGCGCGGCACCGGAGCCGTCGCACTCGCCGCACGGGACGACGAGCTCGACGGGCACCTCGATGTCCTTGCCGACCGCCGCCTCGGCGAGCGTCAGCTCGACCGCCACACGGGCGTCGGCGCCCGGCTCGGGGCCGGCCTGGCCGAAGCCGCCGAAGCCCCCGCCGGCGCCGCCGAACAGCGAGGAGAGCAGGTCGTTGAGAAACGAGCCGTCCATGAACTGCTCGGTGTGGAACTGCTGGCCGCTCATGCCCTCGTGGCCGAAGCGGTCATAGCGGGCGCGCGAGTCCCCGTCCGAGAGAACCTCGTAGGCCTCGGCGACCTCGCGGAACCGCTCCTGCGCGTCCGGCTCCTCGGAGACATCGGGGTGCAGCTCGCGGGCGAGCGAGCGGAACGCCTTCTTGATCTCCGAGTCCGGGGCGTCGCGCTGCACGCCGAGGACCTCGTAGTAGTCGCGCTTGGCCATCCCGGAAGGATGCACGACGGCGTCGTCCGAGACCGTCAGGCGCCCGCATCTCCAAGCTGTGCGAAGGCCCGCTCGAAGGTCTCGTGCGGATGCGCGCCCACGACCAGCAGCGAGCGGTCGAGCAGGAAGGCCGGGATGCCGTCGATGCCCGTGCCGACGGCCGCCGCGCGCGTCGCGTCGAGCACGCGGCCGAAGCCGCGCCCCGAGAGCGCGTGCTCGATTCCGGCGGACGAGACACCCACCTCGAGCGCGAGCTCGCGCACGACCGCCTCGTCACCGATATCGCGGGCCTCCTGCCAGTAGGCGGCCATCAAGCGCCGGTGGAAGGCGTCGGTGAGCCCCTCGGCGCGCGCCTGCTCGCCGACCTCCAGCGCGAGTCGCGTGCTCGGCACCGTCTCGGACGGCGGGTTGTAGGCGAAGCCGTTCTGCTGGAAGAGCACGCGCAGGCGATCCTCCCAGCCGTCGCCGAAGCGCGCGCGCAGCACCGATCTCGCGACGCCCTCGGCTGGATACTCGGGGTGCAGCTCGTACGGGAGCCAGTCGATCTCGGCGCCGAACCGGCGCTGCAGCCAGGTCGCGCGCTCGACCGCGACCTGGCAGTAGGGTCAGATGAAATCGGAGAAGATCGCGACGTGCGGCGGGGTGATGCTCATCGGGTTACGGTACCTGCAGCAACCCGTGCAACGCTCACTCGTCGTAGATCTCGTCGACGAACTCCGAGAGCGCCGCGGCCGCACCGCGCACGGCCTTCATCGCGCCGACGTAGTCCATCCGCTGCGGCCCGATCAACGCGACCGTGCCGAGGTTGCGCGTCGCGAGCCCGTAGTTCGCGGCCACGAGCGAGAGCGAGCGCAGGCTCGGCGCACCGGCCTGCTCGCCGATCCTGATCCAGTCCCGGTCGGTGTCGAGCACGTCGCGCAGCGCGGCCAGGAGCTCGATCCGCTCCTCGAGCGCGTGCACGACCTCGCGCACCGTCTCGACCTCGCGCTGGCGCAGCTCGGTGAGCAGGCCGGCCGCGCCGCCGAGGTAGAGCGCCCCATCGTCGACGAGCTCGCCGAAGACCGGCTCGAGCCGCTCGAGGATGCGCGATTCCGCCGGCCCGAGCATCGGGTCGTGCAGGCGCTGGCGCATCGCACGGGCGCCGAGGCGCAGCCCGACGATCGACTCGGTCACATAGTCGCGCGCCCACTCGAGCACGCCCGGGTCGACCGCCTGATCGAACACGAAGAGGCGCTTGGCGACGCCGCCCGAGGCGGTGATCACGACCGCCATCACGAGCGTCGGCTGCAGGCGCAGGAGCTCGACGTGCCGGATCACCGTCGTGTTCAGCGAGGGTGCCGAGATCGCCGCGAGCAGGTCCGTCGCGTCGGTCAGCGCCTCGGCCGTCGCGCGCAGCGCGCTGTCGAGCTCTCCGCGCACGGCGGTCAGCTCCACGGCGAGCGGCGCCGGCTCGACGGGCTGCCGCTGCACGATCGCGGCGTAGTGCCGGTAGCCGGCCTCGGTCGGCACGCGGCCGGCCGAGGTGTGCGGATGACCGAGCATGCCGCGCAGCTCGAGCTCGGCGAGCTCGTGCCGGACGGTCGACGGGGAGCCGATCACGAGCCCCCTCTCGACGAGCGTCTTCGAGCCGATCGGCGCGCCGCCGTGGATGTACGTCTCGATCACGCGCAGCAGGATCTGCTCTTGGCGGGGCGAGAGTCCGGAGTCGGGTGCGCTCATGCGATCAGGGTCGAGATGACGTCGTTTGCGAGGACACGGCCCCGCCGGGTCAGCCGCAGGGTACCGCCGTCCTGCTCGGCCATGCCGACGGCGGCCATGCGGGCGAGTCCGGCCGGGTCGAGCGCGTGCTCGAGCGCCGAGATGTCGAGCGGCTCGTCGAGCCGCAGCCCGAGCATCACGAGCTCGCGGTCGCGCTCCTCCCGCGTGAGCGCCTCATCGATGCGCTCCGGGGCCGAGAGATAGCGGGCGAGCGATGGCCGGTTCGTCCGTCGCGTCAGGCCGATCGTCGAGACGGCGCCGATGCCGATGCCGAGGTAGTCGCGCCCCGTCCAGTACGCCAGGTTGTGCCGCGACCGGCGATCGTCACGGCAGAAGTTCGCGGTCTCGTACCAGCGCATGCCGGCCTGCTCGAGGCACGCGATCACCTGCTCGTACTGGTCCTCGAGCTGCTCGGCCTGGCGTCGCAGCTCGGCGCCGTGGGCATGCGTGAAGCGCGTGCCGGGCTTCGCCTCGAGCTCGTAGCACGAGAGGTGATCGGGCTCGAGCTCGAGCGCCTGCTCGAGATCGCGGGCAACCTCGGCGGCTCCCATCCCGGGCACGCCGAAGAGCAGATCGAGCGAGAGGTTCCCGATCCCGGCGGCGCGGAGCGCCGCAACCGCCTCGATCACCTGAGCGGGGGTCGTCCGCCGCTCGAGCACTGCGAGCTGCGCGGCGCCGAACGACTGCGCCCCCAGCGAGACGCGATTTGCGCCGCCCGCGACGAGCGCCTCGGCGAGCGCCCGGTCGACCGTCTCGGGGTTCGCCTCCACGGTCGTCTCGGCGCTCCGCGGGAGCCCTTCGAGCAGCCGCTGCACCAGCTCGGGTCCGAGCAGGGTCGGCGTCCCCCCGCCCAGAAAGACCGTCTCGACGCGGTCCGCGAGCAGGTGGCGCTCGCCCTCGAGCTCGCGCAGCAGCGCGTCGACGTAGCGCTCGCGCAGGTCCTCGTGGCCCGTCACCGTGACGAAGTCGCAGTAGCCGCAGCGGTGCGCGCAGAACGGCACGTGCACGTAGAGGTGGCGGATGCCGCTCATCGCGGCGCCGCGCCGCGGCGCGTCAGCTGGTCGGCGGCGCAGCGGGCGGCATAGGCGAGCGCGTCGTCGCGCCGCTCGCCGCGCCCGAGCGCGAGCGTGAGGGCCAGCATGAAATGATCGCCGGCGCCGTAGGTGTCGACGACGGGCCCGCTCGCCGCCACGGCCTGCCAGCGCCCGTCGGTCCCGTCGGCGTCGACGAAGCGGCCACCGGCCGCACCCTCGCTCCAGGTGCAGAGGCGCGGGCGCACGCGCAGGTCGGCGAGGTCATAGGCCTCGTTCGGATCGCTCGCAGAGCCGCAGAGCACGTCCAGCTGCACGCCGCTCTCGACGACGAAGCGCAGGCGGCGCGCGGTGGCACCGAGCACGCGCGCGGCGCGACCCGCGACCAGGGTGCGCGGGTCGTCGCCGGTGTGGAAGCACGCGTCACACGCGGCGAGGTCCTCCCAGCCGAGCGGATCGTCGGTCGTCGGAAACGTGTTCGGGCCGTGCACGAGGATCGTGCGATCGCGGCTCGGATCGACGACCGTGGTGACGCGGTTCTGGGCGCCGGTGAAGCGGGCGGCTCGGACCTCGCAGCCGTCGGCCTCGAGCACCTCGAGCGTGCGCTCCGCCGCGGCGTCGCTGCCGAGCGCCGTGAAGAACAGCGCCTCGGCCCCGAGCGCCGGCAGCGCACGGGCCATCACGCCACCCGCGCCGCCCGGCTCCTCCCAGGAGTCGTACAGGTGCACGATCGCGCCGCGCTCGAGCGGCTCGCGCGAGCGCGCGAACAGCCCCCACTCCACGTGCCCGATCACCGCCATTCGCATATCCCGCATGCTCGCAGACCGAGTCAGTAGAGGATCGGGCGGAACTCCTGCTCGATCTCGTCTCGGATCTCCCGCTCGGGCCTCGACTCCGCGAGCGAGCGCTCCGTGATCGTGTTGCTCGGGCTCGTGATGGCGTCGGGGTCGGGCCAGCTCTCGGGCTTCCACAGCCCGGATCGCAGAAACGCCTTGCCGCAGTGGCTGAAGACCTGCTCCACGGCGACGTCGACGCAGAACCACGGCTCCTTGCCGTCGACGGCACACGTCCGCAGGAGCTCGGGGTCGCGCGTCAGCCGGCCACGGCCGTTCACGCGCAGCGTCTCCGAGATGCCCGGGATCACGAAGATCAGGCCGATCCCATCGCGCTCGACGAGGTTCTTCACGCCGTCCAGACGGCGGTTGCCGGGGAACTCCGGAAGCACGATCCGCGTAGGGCCGAGCACGTGGGCGAACCCGCCGGGTCCGCCTTTCGGCGAGACGTCCACGGAGCCGTCCGCGGCCGTCGTCGCGAGCATCGCGAACGGCGCGGCCGCGATGAAGGCACGACCGCGATCGTCGAGGCTCGGCGTCTCCTTCGTGATCACGCGCTCGATCGGCTCACCGACGAGCGCCCAGAGGTCGGCCGCGGACGCGATCGCGTGCGGGTCGGGCGCCATCTCCCCAGCCTACCGAACGGGTGGGTCTGGCATTTCGGGGTCAGGCACTTTCGGGGTCAGGCACTTTCGGGGTCTGACCCGTAGGTGCCAGACCGCGCCGAGTCTCTGCCGTCTACCCGGCGAGCGAGGCGAGCACGCTGCGGACGCGCTTCGCGTTCTTCGCACGCACCTTGGCGCCCTCGAGCACGACCACGAGGCGGCCTTCGCGCGTTCCCGCGAGCTTCGCGCCCTTGGCCTTCACCGGCGACGCGAACACGTAGACGAGCGTGCGACCGGCCTTCTTCGGCGCGACGTGCACGAGCACCGTCTTGCACCCCTTGGCGTGCACGCAGGTCTTGACGCCGTGCACGGGGCTGAGAGCGAGGCCGGCCTTGCCGAAGGCCTTACGGACATCGGAGATCGAGGCCTCGGCCTTCGCGACGGGAGTGGCGACCGCCGGAGCGGGTGCCGGGGCCGGCGCCGGAGCGACGGCTTTCGGCGCGGTGTCGCCACCGAGCGCGATCTTGACGATCGCCAGCAGCAGCAGGAACACCACCACGCCGATGAGCAGCTTGCCTCGCTTGCCGCCGATGCGGAGGCCCTTGAGGTTGAAGGAGGGTCTGCTGACACGAGTCGCCATGCGGCTTGCATCGACCGGCGCAAACTCGCCCTCCATCCCCCATCCGGGGGATGCGATCACCTCTTGGCGGGAGCCTCGCCACCGAGCGAGAGCACCGACAGGAACGCCTCCTGCGGCACCTCGACGGTGCCCACGATCTTCATCCGTTTCTTGCCCTTCTTCTGCTTCTCGAGCAGCTTGCGCTTGCGGGTCACATCGCCGCCGTAGCACTTCGCGAGCACGTCCTTGCGCTTCGCCTTGACAGTCTCGCGCGCGATGATCCGGGAGCCGATCGAGGCCTGGATCGGCACGTCGAACATCTGGCGGGGGATCACGCCGCGCAGCCGCTCGACGAGCGCCTTGCCCGCTGCATAGGCCTTGTCGCGGTGCACGATCATCGAGAGCGCGTCGACCGGATCGCCGTTCAGCAGGATGTCGAGCTTGACCACGTTCGAGGCCTCGTAGTCCGACATCTCGTAGTCGAACGACGCGTAGCCCTTCGTGCGGCTCTTCAGCTGGTCGTAGAAGTCCAGCACGATCTCGGCGAGCGGCAGCCGATAGCTCAGCTGCACGCGCGTCTCGGAGAGGTACTCCATGTGATCGAAGATCCCGCGCCGCTCCTGCGAGAGATCCATGATCGTGCCGACGTACTCCTTCGGCACGATCACGGTCGCCTGCACGTATGGCTCGCGCGTCTCGACGATCGAGTTCGCGTCGGGCATCTGCGACGGGTTGTGGACCTCCGTCATGCCCTTCAGCGTCTCGACCTCGTAGGCGACGTTCGGCGTCGTCACGAGCAGATCGAGGTCGAACTCGCGCTCGAGCCGCTCGCGCACGACGTCCATGTGCAGGAGCCCGAGGAAGCCGCAGCGGAAACCGAAGCCGAGCGCCTGGCTCGTCTCCGGCTCGTACATCAGCGAGCCGTCGTTGAGCCGCAGCTTCTCGAGCGCGTCGCGGAGGTCGGGATACTGGTCGGCGTCGGTCGGGAAGAGCCCGGCGAAGACCATCGGCTTGACCTCGAGGTAGCCGGGCAGCGCCTCGGTCGCAGGGTTCTTCGCGAGCGTGAACGTGTCGCCCACGCGCACGTCCGCGACATCCTTGATGCCGGTCACGATGTAGCCCACCTCGCCCGCCTCGAGCTGATCGACCGGAGTCATCACCGGCTTCATCACGCCGATGTCCTCGACCGTCAGCTTCGTGCCGGTGGCCATCCCACGGATCTCGTCGCCCTTCTTCAGCACGCCGTCGACGATCCGCACGAACGCGACGACGCCGCGGTACTGGTCATAGCTCGAGTCGAAGATCAGCGCGCGCGCGGTCGCGTCGCGATCGCCGTCGGGCGCCGGGATCTGCACGCAGATCGCGTCGAGCACGGCCCCGACGCCCGCGCCGGTCTTGGCCGAGATGCGCAGGACGTCGTCGGGCGAGCCGCCGAGGAATCCGGCGACCTGCTTCGCCGCCTCCTCGGGATCGGCGGCGGGCAGGTCGATCTTGTTCAGCACCGGGATGATCTCGAGGTTGTTCTCGATCGCGAGATGCGCGTTCGCGAGCGTCTGCGCCTCGAGGCCCTGGGCTGAATCGACGATCAGGAGCGCGCCCTCGCAGGCGGCGAGCGAGCGGGAGACCTCGTAGGTGAAGTCGACGTGCCCGGGCGTGTCGATCAGGTTCAGCTCGTACTCGTCACCCAGATAGGTCCAGGCCACGCGGACCGCTTGCGCCTTGATCGTGATGCCGCGCTCGCGCTCGAGATCCATCGAGTCGAGCAGCTGGTCCCGCATCTCGCGATCGGTCACCGAGCCGGTCAGCTGCAGGATCCGATCGGCCAGCGTCGACTTGCCATGATCGATGTGCGCGACGATCGAGAAGTTCCGGATGCGGCTCTGCTCCACGGACACAGTGTGGCAGGGGCACGGCGTTGGCCGCGCCTCGCACCCGCGCGCGCCGATCGGGTACTACTCCGACTGCAAGCCACCGAGGAGATCCATGCCGGGCAAGGTGCTGTTGATCACGGGCGCGTCGTCGGGCATCGGCGCCGAGACCGCGCGCCACGCCGTCGAGGCGGGCTACTCCGTCGTGCTCGCCGCACGCTCGCTCGACAAGCTCGAGGCCCTCGTCGCCGAGCTCGGCTCGGAGCACGCGCTCGCCGTCACCTGCGACGTCACGGAATGGGCGGACCTTGAGCGCGCCGTGGCGAGCGCGCTCGAGCGCTTCGGCAGGCTCGATGCCGTCTTCGCGAATGCCGGCTTCGGCGGGGCGCGCGGCTTCGAGGCCTCCGATCCCGAGACCTGGCGCGAGATGGTGCTGACGAACGTCTACGGCGCCGCTCTGACGATCCGCGCGGCGCTTCCGGCGCTGCGCGCGAGCCGAGGACACCTGCTGCTGACCGGATCGGTCGCCGGGCGGGTCGCGCTCGAGGGCTCGCTCTACTCCGCCACGAAGTGGGCCGTCACCGGCATGGCCGAGTCGCTGCGCAAGGAGGCCGTGGGAACGGGCATCCGCGTCACGCTGGTCGAGCCGGGCATGGTCGACACGCCGTTCTTCGACGAGCGGCCGAAAGACGCGCTGCAGGCGCCGGACATCGCGCGGGCGGTGATCTATGCGCTCGAGCAGCCCGAGCACGTGAGCATCAACGAGATCCTGATCAGGCCGACCGGGCAGGCCACCTGACGGGCGGCGCGGCCTGGCGCACCCGCCCCCGCCGATCCTGCACGATCAATGGTCGATGAGCGCGATCGCCATTCGTCCACGTGCAAGCCTCGCGGTGATCGCCGCGATGGCGACGGTGTACGTCGTCTGGGGATCGACCTATCTCGCGATCCGCGTGATGGTCGAGACGATCCCGCCGGTGCTCGCCGGCTCGGTCCGTTTCCTGCTCGCCGGCTCGCTGCTCGTCGCCCTCCTGGTCGCATTCGGCCGCTGGCAGCGCCCGACCCGTCGTGAGGTGATCGGCGCGTCGGTGTTCGGCTGCTGGCTCCTGATCGGCGGCGTCGGCGGCGTCACGCTGGTCGAGACGCGCGTTCCCTCCAACGTCGCAGCGGTGATCGCCTCAACCGCGGCGCTCTGGGTGATCGTCTTCCGCCTGCTCGCGCGCGAGCGCGTGCGACGCGCCGTGCTGGTCGGCGCGCTGGTCGGCTTCGCGGGCGTCGCGCTGCTGCTCTTGCCGGCAGCCGATGACACGGGAGCGCCGCTGATCTGGCTCGTGGGATCGCTCGCCTTCCCGCTCGCCTGGGCGAGCGGGTCCTTCTACGGCCCGCGGCTGCTGACGCTGCCGGCAGACGCATTCGTCGCCTCCGCGATCGAGATGGTCGCCGCCGGCGTCGTGCAGCTGCCGATCGCGCTCGCGCTCGGCGACCTCGGCGAGACGCACGCCTCAGCCGTCTCGCTCCGTTCCGGCGCCGCGATCACCTACCTCGTGATCGCCTCGATCGTCGCCTTCTCGGCCTACGTCTGGCTGCTCGAGAAGCTCCCGATCTCGACCGTCGTGACCCACCAGTTCGTCAACCCGACGGTCGCCGTCGCGCTCGGCTGGCTCGTGCTCTCAGAGCCGCTCACGCCGCTCATGCTGGCAGCGATGGCGATCATCATCGGCGCGGTCTGCGTGATCGTGCGCGCCTCGACGGGACAGCCATCCTGACCCAAGCGAACGTCGCGGATGCTCGCGTCAGGGTGCCTGAAACGGAAGCCGTGCTCGCGACTGCCATCGCATGCCGTCAAACACGTACAAGCGGGCTTCCCGCAGGCGCGCTCGGACAGGCAACCGACCGCTGACGTCGCGCTCGACGTCGTTCATCACGTCGTCACAAACGCCTTGCGCAATCGTGAGGTGCGGGACGACGTGATCGAACCGGCCGCCATAGGGAGGCGTCTCCGGCCACTCAGCGGCAATGGACGCCGTCACGGCCCGCAGGCCTTCGGCGGGCTGGGGGGCGAGGTACAGAACTCCGGGAAACCGCCCGAGCGAAGCAAACGTCACATCGAGAGCCGGCAACTCGGCGCACAGTTCGGCGAGCCGTGCCGTGACGGATTCGGTCAGCTTGCTTTCGGTGAGAAACGGATAGACCGCCGTGACATGAGCAGGCATGCCCTGAGCTGAGGATGCGTCGTAACGCGCACGCCACCGGGAGACGACGGGCTCGGCTCCCGGAACCTGAACAACGACGGCAGATCGGCCTGCGGAAAGCGCCCTCACGGTCAGTCCCAGAGCGAGCGCGCGGCCTCCCAGGCCTCGGCCGGCGTCGAGTCGTCCATCGGCACGTAGCGCGCGCCAGGATGGGCATGTGCGGGACGCGTGAAGGTGCCGCGCTCGACGAGACGGTCGATGTTCGCTCGATACACCTCGTCGACCTCGGCGTGCGTCTGCGGTTCCTGCTCGAGCCAGAGGTTGGCCGGGTGGATCGGCTCGTCGTACATGCGGCTGAAGAGCTCCGTGCGCAGGTCCTTGATCCAGTTCGAGTTGAGGTTCATCACGCGGAACTGGCGGAGCGCCTCGATGTCGATGATGCCCGTGACGAACGTGTTCGCACCGGACGCCGAGAACGACTGCACGTTGCCGAGGTAGTCGACGATGTGCGAGCCGCCGCCCGCGATGTCGATCGGGTGCGCCATCTTCGGGTGCAGGTAGACCGGGCCGACGTTCGGGCACACCATGTAGAGCGCGTTGAAGTGGGCGTGCGCTCGGTTCTGCAGCATCCAGCTGCTCTCGCCCGGCATCCCGTTGTTCGTCATCGGGACGGCCTCGCTCGGCCGGTAGACGACCTCGGCGCCATTGAACGCGAGCGCCCGCACGGCCTCGGGATACTCGCCGTCGGAGCAGCAGATCGTGCCGATGTTGCCGATGTCGGGCGTGCGCAGCACCGGGAAGAAGGCCTCGGGCCCGTCACCGAAGAGCTCGACCCAGCGGTCGTAGATGTCGTGCGGGGTGCACGAGCGCTCGCGGCACCAGAGGTGGTTCTTGGCGGCGCGGTGCACGATCTCGCCCTGCGGCGAGATCACGAACAGCATGTTGAAGAAGCGGTCTGCCATCACCTCGGGCAGGCGCGCCTTGCACTGCACGATGATGTAGGTGTCGTACTGCTTGGCGAGTGCCGCAAGGCGATCCGTCTCGGGTCCCGGCAGGTCGATGAACAGCTCGCGCGCGGCGGTCGTGTGCGGGATGTCGAAGGCCTCGTCGGTGAACCCGGTGAGCGCGCCTTCCGCGAGCGCGAGCAGGCGGATCGGCATGTTGATGCCGACGATCGACATGCCGGCGTGGATCGCATCCTCGATCGTGTCGAGGTTCCTGGCGATGTCGGCGCGGCGGCCGACGCCGTGGACGACCGTCGAGATGCCGACGGCGAGGTAGGGCGCGACGGGTGTGGGAGCCATGCGGCGATGCTACGCGAGGCGGATGCCCGCCAGGCTCAGGCGGCGCGGCGGCGGCGCAGCAGGCGCACGACGTCGTCGTACTCCTCGATCCGCGTCGCCCGCGCGACGAGCGCGAACGAGATGCCCGCGACGGCGAGCGCGACGCCGAGCGAGAGCGCCTGCAGCGGCACGAAGCGGCCGAGCTCGCGGTCGAGCCCGAACCAGACGGGATAGGCGAGCGCCATCGAGATCGCGGTCGCCACGGTGATCCGCACGATCGCGCGCAGCGTGCGGTACTCGTCGATCGGCCCCACCCGGCCGCGCAGCAGGCGGTACAGCAGGATCGTCGAGACCACGTTCACGAGCGACGTCGCGAGCGGGATCCCCCAGATCCCGAACTGGCGGGCGAAGATCCAGTCGAGGATCGCGTTCAGCCCGAGGTTCGCGAGCGCCACGAAGGTCGGCAGCCAGGCCAGCTGGAGCGAGAAGAACGCGCGGTTGAGCAGCAGGATCACGCCGTTGAACGTGAGCCCTCCCGCGAACGCGGCGAGACAGTAGGCGACGAGCGGCGTCTGGTCCGCGGCGAACGTCCCGTGCTCGAAGAGCAGGCGCGTGATCGGCAGCGCGAAGACCGCGCTGACGGCCGACGCGGGCAAGAGCAGGAAGACGATCTGACGGATGCCTTGCGCCGTCGAGCTGCGGAACGCGCGCCCGTTGCGGTTCGCCACGTGGCGCGCGAGCGCCGGGAAGAGCACCGCGGCGACGGCGACCGAGAACATCCCCTGCGGCAGCATGTAGATGCGGAACGCGGCCTCGATCGAGCGCGGCCCGACGTCGCCGTTGACGGTCGTCGCGAAGTACGTGTCGATCAGCATGTTGAGGTTGATCAGCCCCAGCCCGAGCGTGACCGGCACCATCAGCGCGAAGACCCGCCGCACCGCCGGATCGTGGTAGTCGAGCGCCCACGCGATCGTGCCGTGACGGCGCAGCGCCGGCAACGGGATCGCGAACTGCACGAGCGTGCCGAGCAGGATGCCGATCGCGTACGCGTAGAGCCGCCCGCTCGTCGAGTGCACGAACGGTGCCGTCGCAGCGAGGATGCCGACGATCACGACGTTCCAGGCGACCGGCGCGATCGCGGGCAGGAAGAACTCGTCGAACGTGTTCAGGATCGAGGTCGCGAGGCCGCTCAGGCCGAGCACGACGACGGTCGGGAAGATCACGCGCGCGAGCCCGACCCCCAGCGACCCCTCGTAGCCGAAGAGGCCGAGGATCTGCGGCGCCGCGAGCATCGAGAGCGCCGTCACGATCGAGAGGCCGATGAACGAGAGCCACCAGACGCTCGAGGCAACGCGCCAGGCGCGCTCGCGCTCGTCGCGCTCGAGCAGGCCGTTGAAGACCGGCACGAAGGCCGCGCCGAGCGCGGCGTCGGCGACGAGCGAGCGGATCAGGTTCGGCACCTGGTTCGCGACCGTGAACGCGTTGATCGAGGCGCCGACGGTTCCGAACAGCGCCGCGACCAGCACCTCGCGCGCGAGGCCGAGGAACCGGCTCAGCCCGGTCGCGAGCGAGTAGAGCGCGGTCGAGACCGCCATGCGCTGCTTCTCGGGTCGCGACACGCGGGTCAGGATAGGGAGCGCTGCGCGAAGCTACGCAAGCTCGCCCTGCAGCACGCCCGTCTCGACGATGGCCCGCCCGTCGAGCGAGACGGTGCAGCTGCGCATCGGCAGGTCGAAGTGGCCGGCCGTGAAGCGGCCCGCGATCTCGTTCGCACCGGTCGAGTAGAGGAAGTTCCCCGCGAACGCGCGCGCCTCCGTGCCGTTGATCTGCGAGCGGTCGTAGAGCGGCAGATAGTCCCAGCGCGCCGCACGGTTGAGGCCGAAGCCGACGTGCGACGTCGCGTAGGCCGCGCGCTCGCCGAAGGCCGCGAGGTACGAGCGCAAGAGGTCGCCGTCGACGCCTCCGCCCTCGATCGCCTCGACGTGATCGTCGGCGATCGCGAGCGTGATCGCCTCGCGCACGTAGCTCTTGAACGTGAGGTTGAGATCGCCGGGCGCGAGCACGAGCGTGCCCGCGACGCTGCCGGCCCGCGGGAAGGCCAGCGCGAGGCCGCCCGGCCAGTGCGCGATCGAGCCCGGCCCCTGCGTCGAGCCCCAGGATCCGGCGCAGAACGCTCCTTCGAGCTGCACGCGCAGATCGGTCCCGGCAGCGGAGCTCACGTGCAGCTCGCGCGCGCCCGCGAGCAGCGCGACGGCTCGCTCGACGCGCGGCCGTAGCGTCTCGTCGTGGACGTAGCGGGCGAAGCTCTCGGGATGCTCGTTCGAGATCATCAGGATGCGCGTGCCGGCGGCGAGGATCTCAGCGAGCTCGGGCGCGTGCAGCAGGCCCTCGACGGTGCAGTCGAGCACGAGGTCGGCGGCCGCCAGCGCGGCGATCGCGCCCGGATTGCCGGCGAGCGCGACCGAGGCGCCCGTCGAGCGGATCGCCACCGGACCGCGGTTCGCGGGGGTCGGCACGACGACGTCGTAGACGCGCCCGCCCAGGAGCTGGGCCGCCAGGCGCGCCGTCTCAACGAGCTCGGCGCGGCTCGACGACTCGGAGAGCACGGCGACGATCTCGCCCTCCACGAGCTCGCAGCGCGCGATCTGATCGCGGAACGGCTCGATCAAGCGCCACTCCGTCATGCGGCCTCCACGCGGTCGAGGAAGGAGGCGAGCAGCGCGTTGACCGCGACCGGCGCCTCCAGGTTCGAGAGGTGGCCCACGCCCGGGACGATCGCGAGCTCGGCGCCGGCGATCCCATCGCGCAGCGCCTCGGCGTAGGCGAGCGGGGTCTCCTCGTCGAGCTCGCCGACGATCACGAGCGTCGGCGCGGCGATCTCGCCAAGCCGTTCGCGCACGTCGTGGGTAACGAGGTTGCGCACCGACGCGGCGAGCGCGGGAGCCGTGATCCGGCTCATCGTCGCGACGGCCTCGGCGACCTGCGAGTCGGTCGCGTGCGGGCCCATCACGCCGCGCAGCACCTGCTCGGCGAACTCGGCCGGCTCGCTGCCCTGCTCGAGCGGACCGAGCCGCAGCCGCTTCCACTCGTCGGGATCGGTCCCGTCGAGCCCGAACGCCGAGCTCGAGTCGAGCAGCGACAGCGAGCGGACCCGATCCGGGTGCGCGAGCACGGCGTGGAGCGCGATCTGTCCACCCATCGAGAGGCCGACGAGATGCGCGCTCGTGAGCTCCAGCCGGTCGAGCAACGCGGCCACCGAGTCGGCCAGGAACGGAAACGTGAGCTCGTCGGCCGGCAGCGGCGAGGCGCCATAGCCGGGCATGTCCCAGGCGATGCAGCGGTAGCGCTCCGCGAGCGCGGCGAGCTGCCGATCGAAGCCGGTCCTCGACATGCCGAGGCCGTGCAGGAAGAGCACCGCCGGGCCTGCGCCGGCCTCGCGCCAGCCGACGGGGAGGGCGTCGACGTCACGCATCGAACAGCCCTGCGCGCCCGAGCCGCTCGAGCGCGATGTCGGCGGTCCACGGGAACATCAGCGAGCCGCAGCGCGCGTCGCGGTAGTGCTGCTCGAAGCGCAGGTTGCGCAGCATCGAGATGCCCCCGCAGGCGCGGATTGCGAGCGCCGCGACCTCGGGCGCCGTCTCCATCACGGTGTACGACGCCGCCCACGCCCGCTGCACGTGCTCGGGGCACGGGTCGACCCGGGCCTCCGAGACCGCCTGATCCCAGAGCGCACGGCTGCGCTCGTAGGCGACCTGGATCTGCGCCCACAGCGCCTGCTTGGCCGGCACCTCGCGGCGCGACATGCCTCCGCCCGTATTCGGCACCGAGAGGTAGGCGCGCGTGGCGTCGACGACCGCGCGCGTGAGCCCGAGGTAGGCCGGCGTCAGCGTGAGGTAGACGTGCGGCCAGCGCGTCGCCATCTGCTCGAACACGCCGGGGGGCAGCAGCTCGTCCGCGTGCGGCACGAAGGCGTCGTCGAAGACGAGCGTGCGCGAGTCCGTGCCTCGCATGCCGAGCGCGTCCCACTCCCCCACGACCTGCACGCCATCGCTCGCAGCCGAGACGCTGACGAAGCGGATCGTGTCGTCGCCGGGCTCGCGCACGGTGATGCTGTAGGCGCTCGCGGCGCCCGCCAGCGAGGCGAAGATCTTGCGCCCGCTCACGCTCCAGCCACCCTCGACCGGCGTTGCGACCGTGCCCACGCCGGCCGCCTCGCCGGGGGCGATGCCCTCGGAGAGCGGCTGGCTGTGCAGCTCGCCGCGCTCGAGGATGCCGGCGTAGAGCCGCTCGCGCCGCCGCTCGAGCACGGCGCGCTCCTCGGCGCTCATCGTCAGGTCGTCGGCGACGATGCCCGTCCAGAGCACGGTCTGGGTGTGCATGTTGTAGGTCAGCGCGGTCGTCGGGCAGTAGCTGCCGATCGTCGCCGCGACGTGCATGTAGGTCGCGAAGTCGGCTCCGAGCCCGCCGAACCGCTCGGGCACGCAGAGGCCGAGCAGGCCCGCTCCGCGCAGGTCGGCGAAGTTCTCGAACGGGAACGCCGGAGCGCGGTCATAGCCGGGCGCGCGCTCGGCGAAGGCAGGCCCGAGCTGGTGCACGACGTCGATCATGGCTTGCCGCTGCAGCGAGTTCACGCGGCGATCCTACGTTGCTTGCGCACCGCGGTGATGCGCGTTCCTGCTACCTTTCGGACCTGACCAGCGCAGGCTGTACGTCTGCGCGCGACCGTGATCTAGGACCTTCCGGGAACCCGTGGCGAACATCAAGCAGCAGAAGAAGAGGATCCGCACCGCCGAGAGGCAGCGGATGGAGAACCTCCAGTACCGCTCGACGCTCAAGACCTTCTTCCGCCGGCTCAACTCGGCAATCGACGAGGGCGACGCCGAGAAGGTCTCGGCAGAGCACCTCCAGTACCAGAAGCTCGTCGACCTCGCCGCCTCCCGCAAGGCCCTGCACCCGAACACCGCAGCGCGCAAGAAGTCGCGCGCCGCGCGCCTCGTCGCGGCAGGCCCGCGCGAGATCAAGAAGAAGCCCCGCAAGGCCGCGACGACCGCGACCGCCCGCAAGGCGACGACTCGCAAGGCCGCTCCCAAGGCAAAGTAGGCCGGTGCGTCGCGAGCTCGGCAGCGGTTTCGAGCTCGACGACGATCGCGACCGCGTCGACGTCGATGCGGTTCACGCGTTCCTGACGAGCTCGTACTGGGCACTGGGACGTCCGCACGAGGTCGTCGCCCGCCATGTTGCGCACTCGGCACGCGTCGTCGGCCTCTACGAGCATGGATCGCAGGTCGGCTTCGCGCGCGTCGAGTCGGACGACGTCACCTTCGCCTGGCTCTTCGACGTCTACGTGCTGCCGGAGCTCCGCGGCCGCGGCCTCGGCATCGAGCTCGCCCGCTTCGCCGTCGACGAGGGTCCACACCGCGAGCGCCGCTGGATCCTGCACACGCGCGACGCCTACACGCTCTACGAGCGGCTCGGCTTCGGCGCCACGACCGAGCGCACGATGGAGCGACCCGCTCGCGTGATCGGGCCACTCGACACGCCCGCGGCGCCGCGCATGACGACGATCTGCGGGTGCCAGGCGCGCAGCGGCCTCGTGCTCGAGGGCAGGGCGGGCGATTCGCGGAACCCCGTGCGGTGCCTCGACTGCGGCCTCGACGCGCCCACCGACACGCTCGCTCCGGAACGCGCGAGCGAGGTCGCGCGCTGGCACGCGGCGCACGCCGCGCTTCAGCTGCTCGCGCTCGAAGCCGGCGCCTACGCGACCTTCGCGGGTGCCGAGCTCGCGGATCCCGCGAGTGCCACGAACGCCCGGGGCCGCGACGTGGCCGGCGCGATCGGGGGCTGGCTCGCGCTGGCCTCGAGCGGCGAGCGCTGTCCGGGCTGCTCCGCACGGCTGCGAGCGGCCGGCGGCTGGCTCCTCTGCGACGCGTGCCGGATCGCGGTGCGTAGCGGAGCTTGACACGGCTAACGCCGTTACCATAAGATCTGGTTAACACCGTTATCCAGCCTCTGGAGACCTTCATGTGCAGCACGCTCGCCCACCCGCAACCCGCTCTCCGCCGCCTCGGCTTCGGGCTGCTCGCGCTGATGCTGCTGGCGGCCGTCGTCGCCGAGACGATGGCGCGCTCGACGGGCTGGTGGCTAATCCTCGCGTTCGCGCTCACGCCCGACCTCGCGTTCGTGCTCGGCGGCTCGGGCCGCGGCCTCGTGCGCGGCCAGATGCACCCGCGCTCGGTGCCCGTCTACAACGCGCTCCACCGCTTCGGCGGACCCGTCGCGCTCGGGGTGCTCGCGGCGGGTGGCCTGGTGCCCGCGGCGCTGCTCGTGGGCGCGCTCACCTGGGCCTTCCACATCGCCTTCGACCGCGCGGTCGGCTATGGGCTGCGCACCCCTGATGGCTTCCAGCGTCTCTAGCCCGTTGAAGCCGCGCGCTCGGGAGATCGTCGCCGCGGCGCGGATCCTGCTCGAG
Organism: Actinomycetes bacterium; assembly: GCA_031361905.1. Lineage (GTDB taxonomy): Bacteria > Actinomycetota > Thermoleophilia > Gaiellales > JALYLC01 > JANLRV01. Next base: position 24,495 of record JANLRV010000017.1, on the reverse strand, counting down.
CAGGAGGGGCCTGAGGGACTCTCGATGCGCCGGCTCGCCGAGCGCCTCGGCGTGCGCGCGCCCTCGCTCTACAAGCACCTCGCCGATAAGGGCGCGCTCGAGGCGGCGATCATCTCCGAGGCGCTCGCCGAGCAGGCGGATGCGTTCGAGGCCGCGCTCTCGGGCGCGGCCGATCCGCTCGCGCAGATCGGCGCGGCGTACCGCGCGTTCGCGCTGGCCCACCCCCACCTCTACCGCCTGATCAACGAGCGCCCGATCGCGCGCGAGCAGCTCGTTCCCGGCGTCGAGGATCGCGCGGCCCGTGCGCTCGTGCAGGCGGTCGGCGGCGATCCCGATCGCGCCCGCGCCGCCTGGGCGTTCGCGCACGGGATGGTCAACCTCGAGCTGAACAGCCGCTTCCCCCCGGGAGCGGACCTCGCCGCTGCCTGGCGGCAGGGGATCGACGCGTTCCGGTTAGTCGACCTGCGGGGCAGGCAGCACGCGCGTCGCGAGCCACCGGCGTAGCGCGCTCCGGCTGGTCCCCAGCCAGATGCCGATGCCGACGAGCAAGGCGCCCGAGACCAGCAGCGTGCCGAAGCTCGGGTCGAGCGAGGCGACCGGCCCGTAGACGAGCAGAGCGCCGACCGCGAGGTGCCAGCTGCGTGCGAGCCAGACGCCGAGCAGCATGAGCGCGATCCCGCAGAGGATCGCACCGGCGCGGTAGTCGTCGAGCACCCCACCCGATCCCCAGAGCACTGCGAGGATGCCCGCCAGATGCGGCCAGAACGCATTCCTGCGCAGGCCCCGATAGTCGAGGGCGATCGCGACCGCGAGCAGCGCGCCTCCGACGAGGCACGTCTCGACCGCTCTCGCACGGCCCGTTCCGAGGACCCGCGTGCCCAGGTCGACCGCCAGGAACACGAGCCCGATCCAGGCCGGGAAGCTGACGAACGGGCGCCGGATGCGCAGCCAGACAAGCGACGCGACGACGATCGCCGCGACCTCGAGGGGAAGCCAGTCCCTGCCATTCCACGGCCAATCCTCGCTCAACTCGAGCGTCAGCCCGTAGCCGGCGGCCGAGAGCGCGGCATAGGTCACGGCGGTCGCGTAGAGGACCGCGGCCACACCGAGCACCGCAGCGAGCGCATCGGCTCGCCGGCGGAGCGCGATCTCGGCGGCGATCAGGATCGCGATCAGCATGCCGGCGAGCAGCGGGAGCGCCGCGTTCCACCCGTCGCTCGCGTACGAGTCGCGGACCCAGAAGCCGTGCGCTCCCATCAGCAAAGCCGCTCCGGCGAAGATCAGCGTCTGGACCGTGCGCGTCAGCGTGCTCTGCTCGTCGAGCGGGACCCGCTGGGTCGAGAGCGGTCCGGCGAGGTCCTCCTCGAGGCGCGCGAAGAGCGCGGCCGCGTGGGGCTCATCGACGCCGGATTCCGCAGATGCAGCGCGCACCTGCTCCCAGCTGACCGTGATCTGCGCGCGGCCTCCGCGTGTCGCGCTCACTCCGAGGCTTCCGGCGCCGATGGGTTGGGACGCTCGAACAGAATGATTCGTGAGTGGCTGGCGAGTGGCTCGCAAGCCTGGGGCGTGATCGCCTCGCAGCGGCTCCTGTACCGAACGGAACCGCAAGAGGCGATTGCGTCATAGGCGCCAGCGAGACGCCGCCAGACGCCGCGAGGCATTCTGTGAGAGCTTCTAAGGAATCGCCGCAGGCGCCCTGTCCGTGGGACGGATTCGACCTCGCGCTCGTCGGCGCGCAGCGCGAGCTCCTCGAGCAGCACGAGCGCGTGCTCATCGTCGATGCCGGCCGAGCGCGCCGCGTCGACCACGTCGCTCCAGTGCGCCGAGAACGTCGTGCTCGAACGGGATGGGAGAGCTGCCATGGCCTGACGATGCGGCGCGTGCGCGCCCGCCGCGGGCGAGATCGCTCAGCGGTCGCGCGCGGCCGCTGAGCGGTCCCCGGTGCTAGGATCCTGCTTGCATGATGCGCTCGCTTCTTCTCCGCTGAACGGGTCCACACCGGCAACGTTTTGCCGGTGCATCGGCCCGCGAACGCCTCTCCACCGGAGAGGCGTTTCCGTTTCTGCGTCGTTTTCATCCGAGCTGAGGAACCGTTGAACCGTTACGAACCCGCCGCCGTCGAGGCGAAGTGGCAGAAGGTCTGGGAGACCGAGCAGGCGTTCATCACGCCGAACCCGGCGCCCGGCGACGCTGCGCGGACGCAGTACGTGCTCGAGATGCTGCCGTACCCCTCTGGCGAGCTGCACATGGGCCACGTGAAGAACTACACGATCGGCGATGCGCTCTGCCATCAGCGTCGCCGCCGCGGATTCACGGTGCTGCATCCGATGGGCTACGACGCGTTCGGCCTGCCGGCCGAGAACGCCGCGATCCGCGAGGGCGGGCATCCGCGCGACGTGACGACGCGCAACATCGCCGCGATCCGCAGCCAGATGCAGCGGATGGGCTGGTCGATCGACTGGTCGCGCGAGCTCTCGACGTGTGAGCCGGAGTACTACCGCTGGACCCAGTGGATCTTCCTGCAGCTGTTCGAGCGCGGGCTGGCCTACAAGAAGGAGGCCGCGGTCAACTGGTGTCCGGACTGCCAGACCGTGCTCGCGAACGAGCAGGTGATCGACGGTCTCTGCGAGCGATCCGGCACCGTCGTCGTCTCGAAGGTGCTCTCGCAGTGGTACTTCCGCATCACGGAGTACGCGCAGCGCCTGCTCGATGACATGGCGTTGCTCGAGGACTGGCCCGAGCGCGTGCTGACGATGCAGCGCAACTGGATCGGCCGCAGCGAGGGCGCGACCGTGCGCTTCCACCAGGGCGACCTCGACCGCGACATCCCGGTCTACACGACGCGGCCCGACACGCTCTTCGGCGCCACCTTCTTCATCATCGCGCCCGAGCACCCGCTCGTGCCCGAGCTCGTGGCCGGCAGCGAGCGCGAGGCCGCCGTGCTCGACTACGTGCGCCACACGTCCGCGCGCTCCGAGGAGGATCGCGCCCAGGACAAGAGCAAGAGCGGCGTCGACACGGGGCGCACGATCACGAACCCGGTGACGGGTGCGGAGATCCCGATCTGGATCGCCGACTACGTGCTGATGGGCTACGGCACGGGCGCGATCATGGCCGTGCCGGCACACGACGAGCGCGACCACGAGTTCGCGGTCGCGCACGGGCTGCCGATCGTGCCGGTCGTGCGTCCCGCCGACGGCGAGCCGCCCGAGGGCGAGGCGTACACGTCGCACTCGGCCGACGAGGTGATGCTCAACTCCGGCCGCTTCGACGGGCTGCGCGCCGACGAGGCGCTCCGCGCGATCGTCGAGATGCTGCAGGCCGACGGCCGCGGAGAGCCGACCGTCAACTACCGCCTGCGCGACTGGCTGATCTCGCGCCAGCGCTACTGGGGCTGCCCGATCCCGATCGTCAGCTGCCCGGGCTGCGGCCTGGTGGCCGTGCCCGACGACCAGCTGCCGGTCGTGCTGCCGGATGTGGCCGACTACCGGCCGAAGGGCCAGTCGCCGCTCGCGACGGCGACCGAGTGGGTCAACACCACGTGCCCGACCTGCGGCGGACCCGCCACGCGCGAGACCGACACGATGGACACGTTCATGTGCTCGTCGTGGTACTTCCTGCGCTACGTCGACCCGAACGACTCGACGGCCGCCTGGCAGCGCGAGGACGTCGACCGCTGGCTGCCCGTCGATCAGTACATCGGCGGCGTCGAGCACGCGATCCTGCACCTGCTGTACGCGCGCTTCTTCACGAAGGTGCTGTACGACGGCGGCTTCCTCGGCTTCAAGGAGCCGTTCGCGCGCCTGTTCACGCAGGGCATGATCTACAAGGACGGCGCGAAGATGTCGAAGTCGAAGGGCAACATCGTCGCCCCCGACGAGCTCGCCGATCGCTGGGGCGCGGATTCGCTGCGCCTGTACGTGCTGTTCATGGGCCCGCCGGAGGATGACGCCGAGTGGTCGGACGGCGGGATCGGCGGCGCCTTCCGCTTCCTGCAGCGCACCTGGAACCTCGTCCACGAGGTCAAGGCGGCCGGGTCAGGCGTCGAGCTCGACGCCGGCGATCCGGCCGCGCTCTCGCCGGAGGGCCTGCTGGTCGCGCGCAAGGCGCACTGGGCGATCGACAAGGCGACACGCGACTCGGAGCAGCGATTTCACTTCAACACCGCGATCGCGGCGGGAATGGAGCTGCTCAACGAGATCAGCCGGGCGCGGGACTCGGCCGAGCCACGCGCAGTCGCGTTCGCGACGACGGCGCTCGTCTCGCTGATGCAGCCATTCGTCCCGCATGTCGCCGAGGAGCTGTGGGAGGTGCTCGGCGGGAAACGCCTCTGGACCGAGCCGTGGCCGACCGCCGACGACCGCTTCCTGACGAGCGACACCGTCACGATCGTCGTGCAGATCAACGGCAAGGTGCGCGCGCGCGTCGAGGTCGCCGCCGGCCTCTCGGACGACGAGGTGCAAGCGCGCGCCCTCGACGCCGTCGCGGCGCACCTCGACGGCCGTGAGCCACGACGAGTGATCGTGGTTCCCGGCAAGCTCGTCAACATCGTCGTGTAGCGGACTGGTTCCGCGGACTCGCGCGGCGCTCGCGCGTACCCGGCACGAAGGCGTCACGATCGGGGTCGCCGACGGGCCTGCCTCGCTGACACCGTGCCTGGGTGCCCGCAGACCGCCGCCTGATCATCGTCGCCGTGCTCGCGGCACTCGCGACGCTGATCGCGTTCGGCGAGCTGTGGCCCCGCGACGCGCCGGCTGCCGCGATTCCGCCTCTGGCTGTGACCAGCCCCCGCCCGGTCGAGCCGGCGCAGCAGCCGGCCGTCGTGCACGTCGTCGGCGCGGTTCGCCATCCGGGCGTCTACCGCCTCGCAGCGGGCACGCGCGTGCGCGACGCCGTGCGGCGGGCCGGCGGTCCCACACGCGCCGCGCGGCTGAGCGGGATCAACCTCGCGCAGCTGCTCGCCGACGGCGAGCAGATCGTCGTGCCTGCGACAGGCCCGGGCGCGACCGCCGCCGGGCCGGCTCCTCCGGCCGGGCAGATCGTGCACCTCAACTCTGCGACGGCAGAGCAGCTCGACACGCTCGACGGGATCGGCCCGTCGCTCGCGCAGCGGATCGTGCAGTACCGGGTCAGCCACGGCGGCTTCCGCTCGCTCGACGAGCTCGACGACGTCAGCGGGATCGGCCCCGCGCGCCTCGAGAGCCTGCGTGCGCGCCTCGCGCTCTGATGGAGTCGTGCTCGTGGCCGCTCCGGCCGCCGCAAGCGGGCTCTCGCTGCCGGCCATCGGAGCGGCAGGGCCGACCGGGCTCGCGATCTGCCTGCTCGTGGCGGTGCTCACGGCCGCGTGGGCGCTCCGCCTGGAGCGAGGGCTGCAGGCGGTCGCAGCGCTGACGGTGCTCGCAGGTGCGAGCTGGTCGATCCACGGCATCGCCGAGCTGCGCGCAGATCCGCTCGCGCTACGGCGTGGCTCGATCGCCTCGACCGTGACGATCACCGGCGACCCGCGGAGCACGCTCGGCGGGTTCGCTGCGACCGCGCTCGTGCTGGGAGATCCGGTCGAGCTGCGCAGCCGGGTGCCGCTGCAGCAGGGCGCGATCCTCGCCGTCACCGGGAGGCTCTCGCCCGTCGCCCCGCCCAAGCCCGGCGCCTTCGACCGCCGTGCCTGGCTCGCGCAGCAGGGCATCCACGAGATCCTCGCGGTCGACCGCCAGCGGCAGATCGGGCGGCGCGGAGGGCTGCAGGGTGCGAGCGACGCCGTCAGGCGGAGCGCGCGGCAGATTCTCGTCGGCGACGGATCCGACCAGTCGGCGCAGATCGTCGCGGGCGTCGTGCTGGGCGCGACCGGCGGGCTCTCGGATCGCACGATCGAGCGCTTCCGCGCCTCCGGCCTGGCGCATCTGCTCGCCGTCTCGGGCGGCAACGTCGCGATCCTCGTCGGCTCGCTGCTCGCGATTGCCTGGCTCGTGCGCCTTCCGCTCGTGGCCGCGCACGCGGCGGCGATCGGGATCGTGCCCGGCTATGCCCTCGTGGTCGGCACCGGACCGAGCGTCGTGCGGGCGACCGTCGCGGGCCTGCTCGCGTCGTTTGCGTGGATCTCGCGCAGCCCGCGCGATCACTGGTACATCCTCGCGCTCGGCGCCACCGCCGTGCAGGTGCTCGACCCGTACGCCGCGATCGGACCCGGCTTCCAGCTCTCGTTCGCGGCCGTCTGGGCGATCTACGCGGTCTCACCGCGCATCCGCCGTTTCCTCGAAGGCCGTCCCTGCCCCGGCCTCCTGCGCGAGCCGATCGCGCTCTCGCTCGCCTGCACGCTCGTCACCGCACCGATCTCGTGGTGGCACTTCGGGCGCACGTCGCTCGTCGCCGGCCTGCCCGCGAACCTGCTCGCGCTGCCGGCCGTCGCGCCGTTGCTCTGGCTCGGGCTCGGGGCAGTCGCGCTCGTGCCGATCCTGCCCGGCGCGGCGGCCGTGCTGGCTGCGGGCGCGCGGTCGCTCGGCGCCTTCCTGCTCTTGATCGCGGGTCTCGGGACGCAGCTCGGCGCCGCTCTACCCACCGGCGGGTCGACGCCGGGCCCGGCCGCGAAGCTGCGGCTCACCGTGCTCGACGTCGGCGAGGGGTCGGCCGCGCTGATCGAGGCGCCGGGGCTGACCGCCCTGATCGACACCGGCCGCGCCGAGGCGAACGTCGCGTCGAAGCTCGAGCGGCGAGGCATCCACCACCTCGACCTGCTGCTCGTCAGCCACGACCAGGCCGATCACGCCGGCGGCGCGCCGGCCGTGCTCGAACGGCTCGACGTCGCGCGTTCCGTGACGCACGTGACGCGTGGGTACACGGTCACCGCGGGGTCGGTCACGCTGCGCGTGCTCGGGCCCGAGCACGTCGCGCTCAGCGGAGATCCGAACCTCTCGGCCGCAGTCGTCGAGGCGCGGCAGGGATCCTGCTCGTTCCTGCTCCCGGCCGACGCCGAGTCACCCGAGATCCTGCGCGACGATCCGCCTGTCGAGACGGTGCTCGTCGTCTCCCACCACGGGTCGGCCGACGCACGCCTGCCCGAGCTGCTCGACCGCATCCGCCCGCACGTTGCCGTGATCTCGGTCGGACCCAACTCGTACGGGCACCCTGCGCCGGCAACGCTCGCGGCGCTCGCAGCGGCCTCCGTGCCCGTGCGACGGACCGATCGCGACGGCGACATCGTCTTCGAGTGCCCGGGGTGATCACCGCGACGCCGCCGGTCGGACGAGGGGGATCCGGCGAGCTGGTCTTGACCGATCGCGAGCGCCGGCTCTAGCTTGGCGCCCACGATGATCCCCTTCACGACGACCGACGCCACCCATGCCGCAGTGATCTGCGGCGCCTGGGTGCTGCTGCTGGCCCTGCTCGCGCTCGGCGCTCACGCCGCCGCGAAGCGCGAGCGCTGACGCCAATCCCCGGGGAGCGGTATCGTCGCCGGATGGAGACGATCAGAAGAATCCTGAGGGGGCTCTTCCGCGCCGGCAACGTGCAGCCCGGGCCGCTCGCGTTGGACCCGCGCGACGGGCTGCGGCGAGACGGCGACTCCCCGCCGCTGATCGCCGTCGAGAAGCACGACGAGCAGCCCTACCGGATCGACTAGATTGGCCGGGTGTCCGTGCCGTCCCCCCTCCACCCGATCTATCTGATCGGGGGCACGGACGAGCCGAAGATCGAGTATGCCGTCCGCCGCCTGCGCGAGCGCGTCACGGGGTCCGGCGGGAGCGTCGAGCATCTCCAGGCGCGCCTCGCCGATCGCGATGGCGAGGGGCACTCTGCAGCCGAGGTGGTCAGCGAGTGCAACATGCTGGGCCTCTTCGGCGGCACGCGCCTGCTGCTCGTGGCCGGCGCCGACGCGTGGGCCGGCGACAAGGCGACGGTCGATCTCGCCGAGCTCGCGCGCTACGCCGCGGACCCCGCCGGCGAGACCGTGCTCGCGCTCATCTCGGGTGAGGTGGCGCGGGCCGGCGCCCTCGCGAAGCTCATCGATCGGACCGGGCAGGTGCTCGCCTACGACCTCCCCGCCCGCGACGGACGGCGCGAGTGGGTGCGCAAGCAGGCGGCCACGGCCGGGCTCGAGCTCGATGCGCGCTCCGCGGCCCGCCTGCTCGAGAGCGCGGGCGACGACGCGCACGCGATCGCCACGGAGATCGCCAAGCTGGCCGCGTGGTCGCAGGGCGACGCGATCACGCCCGAGCTGATCGACGAGCTCTGCGTCCTCGATCTCGACACCCCGCCCTGGGATCTCACCGACGCCGTCGGCGAGCGCCGGGCCGACGACGCCCTGGCAGCGCTCGGACGGCTGCTCGACGACCCGAGCGGCGACGTCGCCCGCTGGCTCCCCGCGCTCGCCCGGCAGGTCCGGCAGCTGGCAACGGCGCAGCGGATCGTCGAGCGCGGCGGCAGCTCGGCCGACGTCGCGAAAGCGCTCGGCATGCGCAGCGAGTTCGCTGCGAAGAAGCTGACGCGACAGGCGACGAGGTGGAGCGAGGAGGCGCTCGGCGCCGCCATCGTGCGCGTCGCCCTGGCCGAGCGCGAGACGCGCGGAGAGAGCGTGCTGCGTGACCGCTTCGCGCTCGAGCGCGCGCTCGTCGAGTCGTTTCCCGTCTAGAACGGTTGCGGGTTGCGTGCCGATTGTCACGTATGACACCGCGAACGTTCAGATGCCGCGCGAGCGTGTCACGTACGCTTGTCTCATGGTCGGCCCCACGCCATTCTCCTCCTACTGCTGAGCCGTCGACTACGCCGCGCGTGACGCGGCGCTGACCCGGCGCGCCGAGCTCGTCCGGCAGCGACGCGAGGCTCGAGCCGCCGAGCCCGGCCGGCCTCGACGTGGCTGGCGGGCGATCGCACGGCAGCGCGCCCGACGGCTGATCGGAGCCCGCGCCCGCGCTACGGTTGAGTAGTGCCCCGCTCTGAGACTTCCACGGCTGTCGGCGAGTGGCGGTCACTCTCGGCCGTGAGACCAGCCGACGCCGCTGTCGGCCAGCGAGCTTTCGGAACGGTGCGCTAGGTGCTCGCCGCCTTCGGGATCGCCTCCGGAATCCTCCAGGTCATCGCGATCGTCCCCTACCTGCGGGACGTGCTCGGCGGCACCACGCGGCCCCATCGCGGCGCCTGGACGATCTGGACGGTGCTCTCGGTCATCGTGCTCGCATCGCAATGGGCCGACGGCGCGACCTGGAGCCTGCTCGTCGTCGCGGCACAGGCCGGCGGCTGCGTGGTGACGCTCGTGCTCTCGTTTCGGCGCGGTGTCGGCGGGACGAGCCGGATCGAGCTCCTGCTGCTGGGCATCGCCGGGCTCGGCGTGGTCGCCTGGCAGCAGACCGACGATCCGACCCTCGCGACCTGCGCCGTCGTGGCGGCCGACCTGATCGGCCTCAGCCTGATGCTTCCGAAGACCTATCGCGATCCCGACTCCGAGACGGCCGCGGCCTACGCGATGGGCGTCTGCGCCGCCTTCCTCGGTCTCGCGGCGACGGGGTTCACGGCTCCGTCGCTGATGATCTACCCGCTCTATCTCGTGATCGCCGACTCGGCGCTCGTGGGCATGATCCTGCTGCGGCGGAGGACGCTCAAACCGGCGACCGACACTCCGATTCGCGTACCCAGCGAGTAGGCTCGGGGCATGCGTCTCTACCACCAGCCCCGCACGCGCTCGACCCGGGTCCTCTGGATGCTCGAGGAAGCCGGCGCCTCGTTCGATCTGACCGTGATCAGCCGTGAGGACAAGGCGGCGCCCAGCTATCGCAAGCTCCATCCGCTCGGGCGCTCGCCGGTGATCGAGGAGGGCGGAGGCGCGGTCTTCGAGTCGGTCGCGATCATCCTCCAGATCGCGGATCAGCACCCCGAAGCAGGGCTGATCGGAGGCCTCGGCACGCACGAGCGCGCGCTGCACTACCAGTGGGCGCTGTTTGCCACGAGCGAGATCGACGGCGCCCTCACCGACGTCGCGCGCCAGCTGTGGGGCGACGGCGAGCCCGACCAGGCCGTGATCGCCGCCGCGCGCGTCAGGTTCGCGACCGCCTCCGCCGTCGTCGAGGACTCCCTCGCCGGCGGGAGCTTCCTCGTCGGCGACCGCTTCTCGGTCGCCGATCTCACGGTAGGCGCGGTCCTCGGCTTCGCGCGGATGGCCGAGCTGGCCGAGCTCACACCGGGGCTCGCGAGCTACGTCGACGCGCTCGAGGTGCGCCCGGCGCGCCAGCGTGCGGTTGCCGTGACCGCCTGATCACACATCCGCGCTGGATCGCGCCGGCTCCCGATTTCCTCCGGTAGAACGAGACGAGCTGTTCGACTAGAGGGTCTTCGGCGTGCGTCTGCTGCAGGAGGAGCGCATTCTCGGGCTTCGTCGCTATCTCGGATTCGGCACGCTCTCCGGGAAGCGCTTCGAGCGCTACCGCTCGGGCTCGCTGACGCTCTGGCTCGCGTCCGACGGCGCGATCCGCCACGTCTCGGCCTCCGTCAACTCGTACGCGATCCCCGTCTGCATCGACTTCCGGCGTCCCGACCCTCAAGGGCCAGCTCGCGCGCACGCTCCGCTGAGCTATCCGATGGAGCCGAGGGGGATCGAACCCCTGACCTTCTGGCTGCCAGCCAGACGCTCTCCCAGCTGAGCTACGGCCCCGTCGAGGACTAAGTGTAGAGCATCAAGCCGAGGCGTAGACGCGCTGCGGGACCTGGCCCCAGAGCTGCTCGAGGCGGTAGTACTCGCGCGCCTCGGGCGTGAAGATGTGGATCACGCAGTCGACGTAGTCGAGCAGGATCCAGGCACCTTCCTTCTGCCCTTCGTTGCCGCGCGGGAGCAGCCCATGCTCGCGCTTGAGCTTGAGCGCGACCTCGTCTGCGATCGCGCGCGTCTGCCGCGAGTTCTGGCCGGTGCAGATGACGAAGGCGTCCGTGTAGCCGACGACGGACTCCATATCGAGAATCACGATCTGCTGCGCGAGCTTGTCGTCACACAGCGCGGCAGCGATCTCGGCGAGATCGTGTCCGGCGCTCAGGCTGCTCGTCCTCGTCCACTCATCGGCATCAGGGTAGCTCAACCATGCAGATCGCGGTAGAGGCTCTCGCGTTCGATCAGCTCGCGGACCGGATCCGTCACGAGGTAGCGGATCGAGCGACCGCGGGCTGCCCGCTCGCGGATCGCAGACGACGAGATCTCGAGCTGCGGCATCTCGATCTGCGCGACCGGCGATTCCCGCTCGGCATCGGCACGCTCGCTGCCGGGTCGCGCGGCGACGGCGATCTGCGCCAGCCGGGCGACCGTCTCAGGCTCGTGCCAGGTCGGCAGCGAGCGGTACTGATCGGCTCCCATCAGGAGCACGAGCGTCGAGCCCGAGTAGCGATCGCCGAGCGCATGCAGCGTGTCGGCCATGTAGGACGGTCCCGGCCGGTCGACCTCCAGCCGCGAGACGGTCAGCAGCGGGTTGCCGTCGGCGGCCGCCTGGGCGAGGCGGATCCGTTGCGCCGGCGTCTCGCGCGGCTCCGGCCGATGCGACGGCAGGCCGGTCGGCACGATCACGACTCGGTCGAGCCCGAGCTGCTCGGCGGCGCACTCGCAGAGCAGCAGGTGTCCGACATGCGGCGGGTTGCAGAGCGACCCGAGGACGCCGATGCGCGGCAGGCTCACCACTCGTCATCGTCCGCGTCGCCGAGGATCTCGTCGTCGTCCACGGGGGGCAAGGCGAACTCGAAGCGCTCGTCCCCGACCGCCACCTCGTCGCCCGGCTTGACGCCGGCCCGCCGGAGCGCGGTGACGACGCCGAGCTCGTTGAGCGCGTTCGCGAAGCCGACCACCCCCGCGCCCGTCTCGAGATCGTGCTCGTCGAGCAGCTGCACCACCGCCCGCCCCGCCACCCGCACGAGGCCGTCGTCGCGCAGCAGACGGAACATCCGCAGGTTCGCACGCGGCCGATAGACGAGGTAGTCGGCGAGCGTCTGCTCGCCCTCGCCGGAGTCGGCCGGCAGCTCCGAGAGCAGGCGGTACAGCTCGCCCCGCAGCTCGTTGACGCCGAGCCCCGTCGCGCACGAGAGACCGAGCACGATCGGCTTGCCCGTCTCCTCGTCGCGCCGCACGACGCTGTCTGCCGGATCGCCTCCGGCGGCGACCGCCTCGGCGAACGCGCCGACGAGGTCGGCGCCCTGCTGCGCATCGACCAGGTCGAGCTTGTTCAGCACGACGATCTGGGAGCGGTTCTCGAGCCCCGCCCCGTGCAGGTGCAGCTCGCGCGAGATGGCGCCGAAGCGACGGCGGCAATCGTCGAGCGCATCGGCCGCCTCGGGGTCGACCGCGACGACGTGCAGCAGCACGCGCGCTCGCTCGAGGTGGGCGAGGAACTCGTGCCCCAGCCCGACGCCGTCCGAGGCACCCTCGAGCAGCCCCGGGACGTCCGCCACCGTGAGCTGGCGGTGATCGTCGAACTCGACCGTGCCGAGCTGTGGCGCGAGCGTCGTGAACGGGTAGTCGGCGACCTTCGGCCGGGCGTTCGAGATCCGCCGGACGAGCGACGACTTGCCGGCATTCGGGAAGCCGAGCAACGCGGCGTCGCAGACCATCTTGAGGCGCAGCTCGACCTCGCCCTCCTCGCCATCCTCCCCCACCTCCGCGGAGCGCGGCGCCTGACGCGTCGCCGTGGCGAACTGGCGGTTCCCGCGTCCGCCGCGTCCGCCGTGCGAGACGACGACGCGCGCTCCCGCATGCGCCAGGTCGGCGATCGGCGCATCGTCGCCGAGCTCGAAGACCTGCGTGCCCACGGGCACGCGGACGATCGCGTCCGAGCCGGTCTTTCCGGTCTTGTGCGAGCCCTCGCCGTGCCCGCCGCGGTCGCCCTTCAGATAGCGCTGGAAGCGGAAGGCGGAGAGGTCGCGCAGATCGGGGTCGGCGAGCAGCACGACGTCGCCCCCGTTGCCGCCGTCACCGCCGTCCGGCCCGCCCTTGGGGACGAACTTCTCGCGCCTGAACGCCACGCATCCGTCGCCGCCGCGGCCGCCCTGCACGACGACGCTGGCACGATCGTAGAAGTCTCCGGTTACCCGCACGAATGCTCCGCTCGTCCGAGCGGCGAGGCTACTCCGCGGCTGCGACGGTGACGACGCGCTTGCCCTTGCGCCGCCCGAACCCGACGGTGCCGGTGACGAGAGCGAAGACCGTGTGGTCGCGACCGAGCCCGGCGCCGGGGCCCGGATGGAACTCGGTGCCCTTCTGGCGCACGATGATCGATCCCGCGGGAACCGACTGGCCGGCGAAGACCTTCACGCCGAGGCGCTTGGAGTTCGAGTCTCGACCGTTCTTGGAGGAGCCGAGGCCCTTCTTATGTGCCATCTGTCAGTCCTCCGTGGCCGCGACATCGGCCTTCTTCGCGCGCGAGGTCTTCTTCGCGCCCGCGAGGCCGATCTCGGTGATCGTGATCTTGCTGAGCCGGCTTCTGTGGCCCTTCATCTTCTTCGAGCTCTTCTTCGGGCGATACACGAAGACGCGGATCTTCGGCCCGAGCAGGTGCCCGTCGACGCGCGCCGTGACCGCGATCTTGGACGCCTCGGCACCGATCATCACGTCATCGCCGTCGCCTGCGAGCAGCACCGTCGGCTGGAACGTGGCGCCCTCGTCGAGCGCCAGCCGGTCGACGTTGAGGTACTCGCCGGGTATGACCCGGTACTGCTTGCCTTGAAGCTCGATGACGGCGTACACAGATTGCTCTCGGTTAGTGCGCGGACGAAATCGCAGCCGCTCGACGCGGCCCCGTCGGGGGAGTGTAGCGAAGGTCGGTGATCATGGAGCCGGTCTGGAAACGTGGCTCAGTCTCGGCCGAGGATGCGCGAGAGCAACCCGCCGCCACGTGGTGACGGAGCCTCGGGCGCCGGCTCGGCAGGCGACGATGCCTCCACGACCGGGGCGGCCGAGCGACGCCGGCGGGGAGCCTTGACGGCCGCCGCGTCGTCTGCAACGGCCTCGGACGCTGCGACGGTCGCCGCCGCGCGCCGGCGCCGCGGCTTGGCAGCCGCCTCGGGCTGCTCGACGTCGCCGGCTGCCGGCGCATCGGCTGTCGGCTTGGCCGGTGCCCTTCGGCGGCGGGGCTTCGGCTCCGCTGCACCCTCGTCGACGTGCTGCGCGTCGCCTACGCCGTTCTGCGACTCGACGGGCGGCGCGTCGACCGCGTCGTCGGCCGTGCCGGCGGCGTCGCTCGCAACGCTCCGGCCGCGGCGCCCACGGCCTCCGCGGCGACGGCGTCGCTTGCGGGCCTGGCCATCGTCGCCGAGCGGCTCGTCATCGTCCGCGGAGCGGTCGCCGGGCTCGGGCGCATCGGCGACGGCCGCAGACGACCGCTGCTTGCGGGCCGGTGCCTTCTTCTCGTCCTTGCGGCGATCACGGCGCTCCTCGGCCACGTCGCGCTTCTTCTGACGCCTCAGGCGGCCTTCGACGTCGACGCGCTCGCCGACCGTGCGCTCCGGCTCGAGGATGTCCGACGTGTGATCGCCGTCATCGTCGCCCGCGATCTGGTGAACCGGGCGCGGTGTCGGCCGGGCCTTGAGGGGCTCAGCGTCGACGAGCTCGGCAACCGCCGAGAACCGCGTCGCGCGCTCGATGCGCACGCGCTGGGTCTGTCCGACGTATGGGAGGCCCCCGACGACCTGCACCTCGTAGCCCGCGCGCAGGCGCGCGATCGCGTCCGCCTCCGCGAAGCGATGCGGCTCGACGAGCGGCAGCTCGATCACGTCGCCGGGCGCGCACGGCGCCTCATCGGTGCCGAGCTCGCTGCGCGATCCCTCGCGGATCACGGCGAAGTGCGTGCGCGGCACGCCCGTCCGTCCGACCACGGTGAACGAGCGCTCGGTCTCGCCCTCGAGCTCATCGAGGCCCGAGCCACCCGGGCCGATCAGCACGCGCGCGACGTCGTCGTGCATCTCGACCTCGAACGCCTCGCTCTTCGAGTCACGGGTGACCTGCCGCAGCTCACGGGCGTTGTCGATCGCGATCGTCTCGTCCGAGAGGATGCGCCCGGTGCCCGAGCAGTGGGGGCAGACCTCGGTCATGATCTCGCGCACGCCGTCGGCGACGTTCTTGCGCGTCAGCTCGACGAGCCCGAGCGGCGAGACGTCGACGAGGTAGACCTTGCTGCGGTCCTTCGTGAGCTCGTGCTGCAGCGACTCGAGCACCGCGTCGCGGTGCTTCTTCAGCGACATGTCGATGAAGTCGACGACGATGATGCCGCCGATGTCGCGCAGCCGCAGCTGGCGGCAGACCTCCACGGAGGCCTCGAGGTTGTTCTTCAGGATCGTGTCCTCGAGCTTGCGCGACGAGCCCGTGAAGCGCCCGGTGTTGACGTCGATCACGGTGAAGGCCTCGCCGTAGTCGACGATCAGCGAGCCACCCGAGGGCAGATCGACGCGGCGCTGGAGCGTCGAGCGAATCCCCTGCTCGATCTCGTAGCGCGAGAAGAGCGAGCGCTTGCCGCGATACAGCTTGATGCGGTCCGCGAGCTCGGGCGAGGTGCGCCGCACGTAGGCGAGCACGCGCTCGTGCTGCCGGTCGTCGTCGATCACGACCTCGCTGACGTCGCTGCGCAGGTCGTCGCGGATCATCTGCAGCGAGAGGTCGGGCTCGGCGTAGACGAGCGTCGGCGCGGGGATCTCCTGCGCGTGCTTGCGCGTCACCGACCAGAGCTTCTCGAGCAGGTCGACGTCGCGCTCGAGCTCGTCGAGCGAGGCGCCCTGGGCCGCGGTGCGCGCGATCAGGCCGGCGTCCTCCTCGGTCATCATCTCCTTGAGCAGCTTGCGCAGACGATCGCGCTCGCCGTCGGGGAGCTTCTTCGAGACGCCGACGCCGTCGCCGCCCGGCGCGAGCACCATGAAGCGGCCCGCGAGCGAGACGTCCATCGTGAGACGCGCGCCCTTCGTGCCCATCGGATCCTTGGTGACCTGGACGAGCAGCTCCTGGCCCGGCTTGATCATGTCCTGGATCTGCTTCTTGCTGCGGCTGCGCGCGCCCTCCAGCTCGGGCAGCACGATCTCGTCGACGTAGAGGAAGCCGTTCTTGGGCAGGCCGATGTCGATGAACGCGGCCTCCATACCCGGGAGGACGGCGTCGACGCGGCCCTTATAGATGTTGCCGGTGATCGAGCGGCGGCCCCGCCGCTCGATGTACGCCTCGGTGAGCTTGCCACCTTCGACGATCGCCACCCGCACCTCTTGCGGATCGGCGGAAATAAGCATTCGCTTGACGTGGGACATTGGGTTCTCCCCGGCGCAAGCGCGCAGGCTGCGCGCACCGCCGGTCGTTCGGTTTCCTCCCGCTGCTCAATGGCGCAGAGAGCGCCGGCGCGGGAGCGGAATCAGGACCCACCGGCAACGCGAGCGTGAGAAACGCTCGAAGCGCTACGGCGGGAAAACTGAGCATCTCCCTCAGGATAGCGGTGCGCGCTCGCCGCGCGCCCGGATCGGCAACCTGCTGCGCAGCGAGATCGCCTGCACGACGCCCAGCGCGGCGAGCAGGGTGACCGTGTTCGATCCGCCGAAACTGACCAGTGGGAGCGGGATTCCCGTCACCGGCGCCACCCCGATGTTCATGCCGATGTTGATCACGATCGACGCCAGCAGCCAGCCGAAGACGCCGCTCGCGATCAGGCGGCCGTAGAGCGTTCGCGCGATCGCGACGGTGCGGAGGATGCGCCAGAGCACGATCAGGTAGAGCGCGAGCAGGATCACCGCGCCGACGAAGCCGCGCTGCTCGGCGTAGGAGGCGAAGGCGAAGTCGGTCGTGTCCTCGGGGAGCAGGTTGCTGGCCGATTGCGTGGCGCCCGAGGCGCCCCGGCCGGCCATCCCGCCGGCCCCGACGGCGATGCCCGCCTGGTACTGGTTGAAGCCCGTGTTCTGCCGGTCCGCGGCCGGATGGAGGAAGCTCGTCAGGCGCGCGGTCTGGTACGGCTTGAGCACCTCGACGCCGGCGTGCGGGAGCGCCCAGAGCACGCCCACCGCGGCGACCACGAGGAGCAGCGCGAAGCCGGCGAAGAGCCGGGCGCGCACGCCGGCGATGAAGAGCACGGCGAGCAGCGAGACGACGTACACGAGCGAGGTCCCGAGGTCGGGCTCGATGAACACGAGCACGATCGGGATCGCCGCGTAGCCGAGACAGAGCAGGACGAACCGCGTGGTCTGGATGCGATCGGCGCGATCGGCGATGAACGCGGCGAGCGCAAGCAGCAGCGCGAGCTTGCCGAACTCGGAGGGCTGCAGCTGGAAGCTCGGCAGCTGGATCCAGCGAGCCGATCCGCGCGTCGCCTGGCCGAACGCGAAGACCCCCGCGATCAGGCCGATCGTGGTCGAGTAGAACCACCACTGGTAGCGCCGCAGCCGGTCGATGTCGACGAACGAGAACGCCGCGAAGGCGACCGCACCGACCAGAAGGTAGATGCGCTGTCGCAGCACGAGCGCGACGTTCTCGCCGCCCTGCGCGAGCGAGTCGAGGCCGAGCAGCGCGATCCCGGCGAGCGCCGCGAGCAGCAGCACGTCGAGACGGCGGAGCTTGGTCGAGAACGTGATCGCGCGTCGCCGCTCGTTCTCGGCGCGCGTGTGCTCGGACTCGATCAGGACGCTTCGCGTGGCCATCAGGTGGAGGAGTCCTCGACATTCGAGACGTCCGGCATCGGCACGCCGAAGTACTTCGAGTAGAACTCCGCGGCCGCGATCGCCGCGGAGACGCCACCGTGGCCGCCGCTCTCGATCACGCTGACGACGAGGATCTCGGGCTTGTCGGCGGGCGCCCACGAGACGAACAGCGCGTTGTCCTTGCGATCGCCGCCGCGCTGGGCCGTGCCCGTCTTGCCGGCGACGTCGATCGCGAAGCTCCCGAAAACCTTGGAGGCGGTGCCGGCCGGATCGTGCGTGACCCCGAAGAGACCGTCGGCGATCGCCGTCTTGAGGCCGCGCCCGAGCTTGATGCGGCCGCGGTTCGCATAGCGCAGCGGCCTCGTCCCCGTCGGCGTGACGACCGCCTTGCCGACGTGCGGCGTGACGATGATGCCGCCGTTGACGAGGGCCGAGTAGGCGACTGCGAGCTGGATCGGCGTCGCCTTCAGCTCGTTCTGGCCGATCGCGAGCGTGACCTCGTCGGCCGCGTTGAAGATCGCGTTGCCGCGCGCGATGCCGTTCCGGCAGAACCGCTTGGGGTAGATCGTGCACTTGTACTTCTGGTCGGGCAGGATGCCGGCCGCCTCGCCGCCGATGTCGAGGCCGGTCGTGCGCCCGAAGCCGAACTGCGACGCGGTCGCCTGCAGCGGCGCCCCGAACTTGCCGGGGAGGTCGAAGATCTGTCGCCCGAGCGAGTAGAAGTAGGTGTCGCACGAGCGCGTCAGCGCCGTCTCCAGGTTCATCGTCGTGTCGACCTTGGTGTCCCAGTTCTTGAGCGTGCGGTTGAACTCGGGTCCGGCGTCGGACTTGATCAGGTACGAGCCCGTGCACGGCAGCTTCGAGAGCGGGTCGAGCAGGCCCTCGCGAACCGCGGCGACGGCGGTGAACGGCTTGAACGTCGAGGCCGGAGCGAACTGGCCGAGCACGGTCCGGTCGAAGAACGGCTTGTTGGCGTCGGCCGTGTAGGCCTTCAGCCGGCGGGCGATCCGCGGCACGTCGGCGAGCGAGAAGAAGTTCGGGTTGAAGGTCGGCGCCGAGGCGATCGCCTTGATCTCGCCGGTCGTCGGCGAGATCGCGACCATGCCGCCCGAGGTCGAGCCGAGCGCCGAGCCCTTGGCGATGCCGATCTTGAGCGCGCGCTCGAGCTGGCCCTGCGTGCGCAGGTCGATCGTCAGCTGGATGTCATCGCCGGGCACGGTCGCACGCACGCCTCTGAGCCCTCCGGTCGGCTGACCGTGCGCGTCGACCGCGACGCGCTCGATTCCATCCTGCCCGCGCAGGAAGTTGTCGTAGCGGCCCTCCACCCCGCCCTGCCCGATCACCGCGTCGGGCCGGAACTGCCGGAAGTCGGGGCTCGCGAGCTGCTCGCGCGTGATCCGCGTGGCGAGACCGAAGACGTGGGAGGCGAGCTCGTTGTGCGGGTAGTAGCGGACAGCCGACTGGACGACCGTGATCCCGCGGTAGCGCCCGCCGTTCTCCTCGACCTCATTCGCGAGGTTCTGGTCGATGTTGCGCGCGATCGTGACCGGCGAGACGGGCTCCGCGCGCAGCTTCGCCTCGACGCGCTCCCAGAATGGACGCGCCGGCTCATCGAGCAGGCGCGCCATACGCACGAGCAGGCGGTGGCGCACGGCCGAGTCGCCGACGATGCGCGGATCGAGCTGCAGCTCCTGGGCCGCGCGGTTGCGCACGAGCGGGTGCCCGCTGTCGTCGAGGATCGAGCCGCGCGGGGCGGGCTGGATCACGGTCTTCTCGGAGTTGTCGGACGCGAGCGCGACGTAGGTGCTCGTCGAGAGGACCTGCAGCGCCCAGAGGCGGAACACGAGCACGCCGAAGGCGACGAGCACGATCGCTGCGAGCACGCCGACGCGCACGGAGAGCCGCCCGGGCGCGAGCGTGGAGATGTCAGACAGCGGCAGTCGCATCGAGAACCTCGAGGGGGGCGAAGCGCGCGTCGAGCGCCGGATCGCCGCGGCGTCCGAGCAGCTTGCGCAGCACGGGCAAGAGCACCAGCGCGAGCAGCACGGCGAGCGCCGCAGACGAGGCGAGGCCTGCCGAGAAGGCGCGCGCGAGGCCATCCGAGTCGCCGAGCATGAACGTCAGCAGGCCCTCGCCGATCCGCATCGCGCAGGCGCCGAGCGCCACCGTCAGGACGGTACGCACGATCGCGCGGCCGCGCAGGCGCTCGCCGATCCGGCCCGCTCCGTAGGCGACCACGGTCAAAACGAGCGCGTCCCGCCCGAGCGCGTGCTGCGCGAGCACGTCGAGCGAGAGGCCGGTGGCGAAGCCGGCGAGCGCTCCCGTCTCGCTGCCGACACGGACCGCGAGCAGGCAGAGCACGACGACGGCGAGGTCGGGCGTGCCGCCGAGCACGCGGGTGCTCGCGACCTCGGTCACCTGCACGAGCACCGCGACCGCGAGCAGCGCGGCGGCGGCCGCCGCACCGAGCACCGACCGCGCCCTCACTTCGCCCCGCCCGTCAGCACGTAGACGCGATCGACGCGGCCGAGCGCGGCGATCGGCTGCGCCTGGAGCGCCTTGTGCAGGTCGTCGGTCGACTGGCCGACCGAGCTGACGATCGCCACCGGAAGACCGGGCGGGTAGCAGGAGCGCAGCCCGCGCGCCGTCTTGTCGTCCCAGCCGTCGGTGGTCACGACATCGCCCACCTCGACCCGGTCCTGCAAGAAGATGTTGTCGATCACGAGCGAGTTCGCGTCGCCGCCCGAGGGGCCGAGCAGTCCTTGCACGCCGCGCACGGTCACGCTGACCTTGAAGTCGGGGCTCGTCAGCAGGCTCACGATCGCGCTCTGCTGCGTGATCTGCGTGACCTTGCCGATCAGCGCCGACTCGAGCTTGCCGCTCTTCGGGTCGGAGGTCGCGGCGACGACGGGGTCGCAGACCGCGACGCCCTGCGCGGAGCCGGCGTCGACTCGGAGGCGTCCGCCGTCGAACTCCCCGAGGCGCGCCCGGACCTCGGCATAGCGCGGCACGAGGCCGCCGATCGCGCTCGGATGAGGGCGCGCGCCGAGCATCGCGCGCAGGCGAGCAGACTCCTCGCCCTGCGCGGCCAGGCTCGCGATCTCCGCCTCCTGCATGCGCACCTGATCGCGCAGACGGCGGTTCTCGGCCTCCTGCGCGGAGATGCCCCGGACCCACGCCCCCGCATCGCGAAACGGCTGCGCGACGCGCTGGGTCGCCTGCTCGAGCGGCATCGCGAGATCGGCGACGCGCGCCTGGGCGTCGTGCAACGGCCCGCTGTCCGACTCGCGGTACCACACCGACAGCATCCCGAACGAGATGACGAGGAGGACGCCGAGGATGATGCGGCGGCGGATGACGCGGTCGACGTGGCCCATGGTGGGAGCGCTACCCGAAGTAGCGCGTCGATCGGCCGCGGTCGAGCGGCCGATGCAGCGATTCTACCCGCGCTCCGGCTCCGCTGCCGAGAGGGCGTCCGCGAGCGCCATCGTTCCGTCCAGCAGCGCCCTGCCGACGACCACGCCGTCGCAGCCGATCTCGCGCACGCGGGCCACGTCCGCGGCGCTGCCGACGCCTCCGGACGCCAGCACGATGCCTGCGGTCTCCGCCCTCACGCGTGCGAGCAACTCGAGGTCGGGTCCCGCGAGCGTGCCGTCCCGGTCGATCGCCGTGACCAGGAAGGCGCACACGCCGGCCCGTGCGAGACGCCCGATCAGCTCGACCGTCGGCTCCTGCGAGTCCTCGAGCCAGCCTGCGACGCGCACCGACCCGGCGAGCGAGTCGGCCGTCACGCAGATCCGCTCCCTGTAGCGCGAGGCCAGCTCGATCACGACCTCGGGCTCGCGGATCGCGAGGGTGCCGACGAGCACACGATCGACGCCGGCTGCGAGCGCCGCCTCGATGCTCGCCGCGTTGCGGAAGCCTCCGCCGAGCTGGATGCGACCGAGCCGGCCGCTCGTCAGCTCGTGCAGGATCTGCCCGTTCGGGCCATCGCGCCTGCCAGCGCGCGCGGCCTCGAGATCGATCACGTGCAGCCAGCGGCAGCCCGCGTCGGCGAAACGCCGGGCGAGCTCGGCCGGCGACTCCGCGAACGTCGTCACCTGCCCGTAGTCGCCGGTCCGCAGACGCACCACGCGGCCGTCGATCAGATCGATCGCCGGAATCAGGTCCACGGTGCCGCTGCTCTCGTCATGACATCATGCTAACATGGCACCGAAATGAACAAGCAGCCCTGGAGCCTCGAGGACCTCGCCGAGCTGTGCCGGGCGTTCGGCGTGCTCAAGACCGACCCCGAGCGCGCGGCGTTCCTGCGAGACCTCTGCACGCTTGCCGAACTCGAGGCGATGTGCCACCGGCTGGCAGCGGCGAAGCTCGTCGACCAAGGCCTCCCCTACGCGGAGGTGAGCGAGCAGGTCGGCGGCTCGACGACGACCGTCACGCGCGTCTCGCACTGGCTCAAGCACGGCGAGGGCGGCTACCGGCTCGTGCTCGACCGGCTCGCGCGGAAGCGGACATGACCGGTCGCGGCCTGATCCGGCTGGCAGTGCCCTCGAAGGGACGAATGGCCGAGCCCGCTCGCCGGTTGCTGGCGGCCGCGGGCCTCGAGATCGAGGCGACCGGGCGCACGCTGCACGCGCACGTCTATGACCTCGATCTCGACCTGCTGCTCGCGCGCTCGGACGACATCCCCGTGTGGGCCGCCGACGGGGGCGTCGACCTCGGCATCGCAGGCCAGAACCAGATCATCGAGTCCGGCGTGGAGGTCGACGAGGTGCTGCCGCTCGGCTTCGGTCGCTGCCGCCTCTCGCTCGCCGTGCCGACCGGGTCCGCGACGCGCTCGCTCGCCGACCTCGCCGGTCGCCGCATCGCGACCTCCTACCCGCACACCGTGCGCTCGAGGCTTGCCCTGCACGACATCGAGGCGACCGTGATCACGCTCGGCGGGTCGGTCGAGCTCGCACCGCGCCTGCACGCGGCGGACGCGATCGTCGACCTCGTGAGCTCGGGTGACACCCTGCGCGAGAACGGGCTCGAGGAGGTCGAGACGCTGCTGACCTCTGAGGCCGTGCTGTTCACCCGCCGCGGGCTGAGCGGCGACCAGGCCGCGCTCGCGGCCGAGATCACGCTGCTCTTGCAGAGCGTGCTCGCGGCCCGGCCGAAGCGCTACCTGATGCTGAACGCGCGCGACGAGACGCTCGACGGCGTGCTCGCCCTGCTCCCCGGCCTCGACGCGCCGACGGTGCTCCCGCTCGCGCGCCAGGGCATGCACGCAGTGCACGCCGTCGTCGAGGCGAACGACATCGCCAAGCTGCTCGGGCCGCTCAAGGCCGCGGGCGCGTCATCCCTGCTCGTCCTGCCGATCGAGCACCTGATCCCATGACCGAGCTGGCCCGCCGCATCCGCCCCGAGCTCGCGCGCACGAGCCCCTATCGCTGGCAGGAGGGGATCCCGGACGGGCCTGTCGATCGCTTCGACATGAACACGCCGGCGGACCCTCCGGCGTGGTACGTGGCCGCGATCGCCCAGCTTGCGGCGATCCCGCCGAACGACTACCCGGACGCGTCCTACCTGCCGCTCAAGGTCGCAATCGCCGGCTTCCTCGGCCGTGACAGCGCCGAGATCGTGGTGGGCGCCGGGTGCGACGAGATCATCGGCCTGTGCGCGCAGCTCGCGCTCGGCCGCGGCGACCGCGCGGTGGTGCCGCGCCCGACGTACGGGCTCTACGCGATCGCGAGCGCGAACGCAGGCGCCGAGGTGATCGCGATCCCCCCGGTGGAGGGCATCGCACTCGACTGGGCCGCCGTGCTCGCGGCCGCCGGGGACGCCCGTCTGGTCTGGAGCTGCAGCCCGAACAACCCGACCGGCGAGCTCGTCGATCCCGCGCTGATCGAGCAGCTCTGCGCCCGCTGTCCCGGCATCGTCGTGGTCGACCAGGCCTACCTCGAGCTCGGAGGCGACGACCTCTCCGGGCTCGTCGACGCGCACGACAACCTGATCGTCACCCGCACGTTCTCGAAGGGCTGGGCGCTCGGGGCGGCTCGAGTCGGCTACGCGATCGCGCAGCCCGCGCTCGCCGGAGCGCTCGACGCGCTGCGGCCGCCGGGCTCGCTCTCGTCGTGGTCGGCCGCGGTCGCCGAGCTCGCCTGCTCGCAGGTCGAGGAGATGCGCGGGCGGTGCGGGGAGATCGTCACCGAGCGGAAGCGACTCGCCGGGGGCATGCGAGCCGCCGGAGTCGAGGTGGTCGCCGACGAGGGGAACTTCGTGCTCGCGCTCGGACCCGTCGACGACACGTTCACGGCCCTCGCAGCGCGGGCGTGCGTCGTACGCACGCTGCCCGATCCCGCGCTCGCCGGGCACTTCCGCACGACCGTGGCGACGCCCGCGGCGAACGACCGGCTGCTGCGGGCGCTCGCCGAGCTCGCGGGCGGCGACGCCCCTGCCGCGCCTCCGCCGCTGCCGGCCCGCCGCGGCGAGGTGCACCGGCGCACGCGCGAGACGAGCATCGATCTGCGGCTCGGGCTCGGTGGCAGCGGGCGCGCCTCGATCGCGACCGGGCTCGGCTTCCTCGACCACATGCTCGGCGCGCTCGCGTTCTGGTCGCTCTGCGATCTCGAGCTGCGCTGCCACGGGGACCTCTGGGTCGATCCGCACCACACGATCGAGGACTGCGCGATCGCGCTCGGAGAGGCGTTCGACCAGGCGCTCGGCGACCGCAGCGGGCTGCGGCGCTTCGGCTCTGCGAAGGCGCCGCTCGATGAGGCGCTCGCCGAGGCGACGGTCGACCTGTCGGGGCGCGGGATCGCAGATCTCAACCTCAACTTGACGTCAAGTCTGATCGGACAGGTGCCGGGCTCGCTGATCCCCCACTTCTTCGACACGCTCGCA
>JANLRV010000074.1:0-3543 GCA_031361905.1 Actinomycetes bacterium | reverse complement strand
CCGGCCGTCGCGGTCTCGATGCGCCAGGCCGAATCCAAGCTCTCTGCCATCGGCTTGTTGAGGAGGCTGTGCTTGGGGGCTCGGGCGGCCTTCTCGACGAAGGCCGCTTTCTCGTGAGGAGAGCAGGCCAGGGCGACGATCTCGATCGAGGGGTCGTCCAGCAACGCTTCCGGCGACGATGCCAACTCCAGCCCGATGGCCGCTGACATTCCGGCCGTGCGACGCGGGTCCTCTTCCCAGCCGGCGACGATCTTGGCGGCCGGCTCTTGCTTCAAAGCAAGCGCCACAAACTCGCCGTGGGTGCAGCAGTTCCCCAAAATGCCGACGCCATATTGATTGGACATTGACTTCCCCTCCCAGACCCAGCGGAATCCCATTGAGAGCTCGTTTCAGAATGAGTCGTGAGTGGCTGCTGAGCGGCTCAAGCGAGCTCGATGCTGCGCGACCGCCCGCGCACGGCAAGGGGCAATCTGCGCTGCCACTATGGCCTCGACGTCTCGCGCGGCGCACGGCTGGCGTCGGCCAGCGGGAGAGTCGGCCATGCCGTTGCGCGGCCCGTCCCACTCCCAGCCGCGCAGGTCCGTGATCTCGTGCGGAGGCCGGGGTGATGGTCCCGCCGGCAGCGCCGCTACGCGGAGATCACGACCTCCCCGGCCGCCACGACCGGTGCGGATCCGGCCAGGTCGGGCAGGTTTGCGGCGATCCAGGCCGCAGCCGCCGCCGTGGAAGCGTCCGCGCCTGCCTGGCTGTCGTAGACGCTGACCGTCGCGGTTCCGTCTGCCGTTCGGATCACGTAGTAGGCCTTGAATCCCTCGATCCCGCTGATCAGGCTCTTGACGTCGGCCTCATGATCGACGAGCGCGTCGACCATCTCGCTGTTGCCCGCGTAGGTGCGCACGGTTGCGTACACGGTCACCCTTTTCTGTCGCGCCACCGGGCGCCTCGCGCGAGGGTCTTGCGTCGAGCGTGCCGGCTAGCCTGTGCCGAACCATCTCAGCAACGACGAACGAAGTCAACTTGATCATCGCGGCGCGCTGAGAGTCCGATCCCGGCCGGATCTGCCGATCCCGATCTGCGCGTCTCGTCAGGTGCGAGTCAGAGCGACATTCCCCGCCGCTCACGCCGTCGCCGTGAAGGGGTGGCTGAGCACCGCCGCGCGGCCGACGCAGGGGTCGCTGAGCTTCGTCAGCGTGAGCGTCTTGCCGGTTCGTTTCCAGGTGTAGGCCCCGAACTGCGGGCAGGCCGCCGGACCGGTCTCGTTGCTGAAATAGATCCTCGAGGTCGACGAGAAGTGACCGCGGACGACGATCGCCCCGTTGTCTGAGATCGTGTACTTGCCTCCCTTCAGGAAGCTCAGCACCCAGGTGCCTTTGAGCCTTGCGGGAGACTTGACGGACGTCGTGTACTTGCCGAGCGGGAGGTTGCCGGCGAGTGCGACCGAGGGCAGCGCCAGAGCAAGAACCAGCGCGGCCGCCGCAGCGAGTCGTTTCATCTCTTCTCCTGTCGCGCGAAGCGGAGACGCGATCCTACAGCGACGAGGGCCGGGCGAGCAGCGATCCCGCCGAACGAGGCGTCGTCTCGGCAGACGGGACCCTGGTGGCGCGCCGATCACGAGTCGCGCCATCTCCCCAAGCCGAGGCGGAATGCGGCAAACCGGCCGGTGCGCGCAGCGGTTCCGCTACCGGTGGTCAAGGAGACGCATACGCTGCGACGGTGCCCCGCCAGAACCGCGTGCTGCCAACCGGCGAGATCGTCGCGATCGCCGAGCGCGGCACGCTGATGGGAAACCGCGGCGTCTTGCATGACGAGGCCGGCCTGATCGTTCGGCCCTGGCAGACGAGGCGCTGGATCGCATGCCGCACGGAGTTCCGCGGGCGCTTGCGGCCGATCATGGCTCCGCGTCGGTGGACCGAGCTGTTCTTCCTCGATGAGGCCACGGCCTTGGCCGCGGGGCACCGGCCGTGTGCGCACTGTCGCCACGCCGACTACCAGCGGTTCAAGGCTGCCTGGATGGCCGCGCACGACGTGCCGGGCGCTCGGGCCGAGTCGATCGATCGCGCGCTGCACGCCGATCGCATTGGCGAGGGGCGTGGCAAGCGCACGCACCACGCGCAGCTTGCGGCGCTGCCCGACGGCGCGATCGTCGAGCTCGAAGACGCCGCCTGGCTGGTGCTGGGAGATCGCCTTGCGCGGTGGTCGCCGGCGGGGTACGGGGAACGTCGCGCTCGTCCGGCACGCGCGAGGGTCGCCGTGCTGACGCCGCGGGGCATCGTCGCCGTCCTGCGGGCTGGCTTCGAGCCGGGGCTGCATCCATCCGCCCCGCATGGCTGACGCCGCACGACGGTGCCGGCCCGTCGGGCGCACTGCGAGCGCTTCCGCGTGAAGGGATTACCGTTTAGGCTCGACGAACGTGTCCGCAACGGTCTGTTTATGGCGGATCAGCGCAAGCTGGGTAAGGGGAGGTCATGACCGCACTTGAGAATCGGCCGAATGCCGCGCTCCTCGTCGTCGACGTGCAGGTCGGCGTCGTCGCGGGGGCTCACGAGCGCGATGCGGTCGTCGCGAATGTCGCGAGCCTCGTCGAGAAGGCGCGGCGGGAGCGGGTTCCCGTCGTGTGGGTCCAGCATTCCGACGAGCAGCTCGCGCGGGGGAGCGAGGAGTGGAGGATCGTCCCCGAGCTGGCTCCGGGAGGCGCCGAGCCGCTCGTCGAGAAGAGCTATGGCGACTCCTTCGAGGAGACCACGCTCGAGGCCGTGCTGTCGAGCCTCGGGGTCGGGCGACTCGTGGTCGTCGGTGCACAGACCGATGCGTGCATCCGCTCGACGCTTCACGGCGCGTTCGTCAGGGGGTACGACGCGACCCTTGTCAGCGATGCCCACACGACCGAGGACCAGACCGCATGGGGCGCGCCGCCACCGGACCAGGTGATCGCGCACACAATCCTCTACTGGACCTACGAGACCGCGCCCGGGCGGACGGCCGGCACGGTCGAGACAAGGGATGTCGACTTCGGCGGCACATCCTGAAGCCTGCGCGGCCACGGAGCGCCCGTCGGTGCCTGATCACTGCGGCGACCGTCAGGACCAACTGAGATAGTCGCCTCAGTGCCAATCGAGGTCGGGAACTGTGCGGCGGTAGCGCGGCGAACTACCGAGCGTTCGGTTCTTTTGTCGCGGTCGACGCGACGGCTTCGATTTCTCGACCTGCCGAGCCGATGTGCTTATACGGGGGCGAAGAGGAATCGATCTCGCTCTCGTGCCTCCTTTTGCGTGCCCTCCGTCGGCTGAGGACAATCGGGAGTTGCACCAAGAAGTACAAGAGCCCAACAAGCGCTCCTCCCTTCGCGACCGCAACTGGTGGCAGAAATGGTCGGTATCCGGAACGCTCTGAATCGAGGTTGCCGGTAGGAAACGACAAGATCACGAATCCGACGACGGCCGCACCGGCAGACATGATCAGATGAACGCGCAACGGATTGGTGTCACACCACCCCATCATGACGCCGCGCTGCGGCCGGTTGAACCAGTCGACGAATCGCCTCCG
>JANLRV010000245.1:0-10862 GCA_031361905.1 Actinomycetes bacterium | reverse complement strand
ACCGCAGCCCGCTGACGGCGTGCGGGTGGAGAGCGCGCCGCGGCGTGCCCGTGAATAGCCCGGGGTCAGGCCCCGGGCCATTCATCAGCGCCTGAAATTTCAGGGTCCGTGAATAGCCCGGGGCCTGACCCCGGGCTATTCACGCGGTGCCATTCGCTACCGTTGGGGCGATGCACACGGCACTCCTGATCGCGCTCGCCGTCGTCGTCGTCCTGCTCGTCTGGTTCGTCCTCACCTTCAACCGCCTCGTCCGCCTGCGCAACGAGTGCGCGCAGGGGTTCTCCGGCATCGACGTCCAGCTCAAGCGCCGCGCCGATCTGATCCCGAATCTGGTCGAGTCGGTCAAGGCCTACGCGACGCACGAGCGCGAGACGTTCGAGCGGCTCGCGGAGGCGCGGGCGCGGTCGATCGCCGCGGTCACGGTCGGCCAGGCGGCAGCGGCCGCCGTGCTGATGCAGTCCGCTCTCGGCGGCCTCTTCGGCATCGCCGAGGCGTATCCCGAGCTGCGCGCCTCTGAGAACTTCCAGCGCCTGCAGACCGAGCTGTCCGAGACCGAGGACCGCATCGCGGCGGCGCGCCGGTACTACAACACGACCGTCCGGCGCTACAACACGATGATCCAGTCAGTGCCCTCGAACTTCGTGGCGTCGATCGGCCATCACGAGCCACGCGAGTTCTTCGAGATCGAGGACGCCGGCGATCGCGCCGTGCCGAGCGCATCGATCACGTGAGCCTGCAGGAGCAGATCCGGGCCAACCGCATCCGCACCGCCATCGTGCTGCTCGGCTTCGTCGTGCTGATCGCCGCGTTCTGCGCGATCGTGGGCTACAGCTACTCGCCCGGCCTCGCAGGCGTCGTCGGGATCGTCGGCATCGGCTACGGCCTGATCTCGTACTTCGCCTCCGGGGCGATGGTGGCAGGCGTCTCGAACGCCCACCCGGTGACGCGCGCCGACGCTCCGGAGCTCTACCACGCGGTCGAGACGGTCTCGCTCGCCGCCGGGCTCGCACGCACGCCGCCGATCTACCTGATCCCCGATGACGCCGCGAACGCGTTCGCGGCGGGACGCACGCCGGACACGGCGTACATCGCCGCCACGCGCGGCATCATCGCGCTGCTCGACCGGCGCGAGCTCGAGGGCGTGGTGGCGCACGAGATCTCGCACATCCGCAACCGCGACGTGCGGCTGATGACGATCGCCTCGGTCCTCGTCGGGGTCGTTGCGCTGCTCTCCGACATGCTCATGCGGATGGCGTGGATGAGCGGCAACCGGCGCCGGGGTGAGGGCCAGAATCCGCTGATCCTGATCTTCGGTCTGGTCGCGATCGTGCTCGCGCCGATCTCGGCGTCGCTCCTGCAGATGGCGCTCTCGAGGCGTCGCGAGTTCCTCGCCGACGCCTCGGCGGCCGAGCTGACCGGCGACCCCGAGGGTCTCGCCCGCGCGCTCGCGAAGCTGCGCGACGACCATCGCCCGCTCCAGCGCGTGACGCGCGCGACCGCGCACCTCTACATCGAGTCGCCGCTGCGGGACCACGCCGCGCTGCGGTCGAGCCTCGGGGGTCTCTTCGACACCCACCCGCCGCTCGAGGACCGCATCCGCGCGCTCGAGGAGAGTGGAGGCTTCCGGCTCGCATGACGCTCCCGCTCGCACCGCCGATCGCGCCTCAGCTCGCCCGCGCGGCGAAGGAGCTGCCCGTGGGGCCCGAGTGGGCGTACGAGCCGAAGTGGGACGGCTTCCGCGTGCTCGTCTTCGCGGACGGCGACGAGGCCTACCTGCAGTCGCGCGGATCCAAGCCGCTCTCTCGCTACTTCCCCGAGCTCGTGCTCCCGCCGGGGCGGTACGTGCTCGACGGCGAGATCGTGATCGATCCCGGCGATGCGACCCAGGACTTCGCCGCCCTGCAGCAGCGCATCCATCCGGCCGTCTCGCGAATCGAGCGGCTCGCGCAGGAGACGCCGGCGAAGATCATGGCGTTCGACCTGCTCGCGCTCGGCGACGACGTGCTGCTGGAGCGGCCACTCTCCGAGCGACGCGCGCTGCTCGAGCGACTCCCGCTCTCGGAGGTGCTCCAGCTGACGCCGCAGGTGCGCGACGTGGCAGATGCCGAGCGCTGGCTGCACGAGGCCGAGGGCGTGATCGCCAAGCGGCTCGATGCGCCGTACGCGCCCGGCAAGCGCACGACCATGCAGAAGATCCGTCGCACGCGCACGATCGACTGCGTGATCGTCGGCTACCGGCCGGGCACGGAGCCCGAGACGGTCGGCTCGCTGATCCTGGCGCTCTACGAGCCTGCGGGGAAGCTCACCGTGATGGGACACAGCTCCGGCTTCTCGCGTACCGAGAAACGCCGGCTCCGGACCCTGCTCGCGCCGCTCGAGACAGGCCGTCGCGGCACGGGCGACGCCAGCCGGTGGACGGACGGCCGCGAGCTCGAGTGGGTCGACCTCGAGCCGGTGCTCGTCTGCGAGGTGACGTTCGACCATCAGAGCGACGGGCGCATCCGGCACGGGGCGCGGCTCGTTCGCATGCGAAACGACCGCGAGCCCGAGAGCTGCCGGATGGAGCAGCTCGGCGATGCCTGAGGAGCCGCTCGTCGAGACCCCGGCGCTCGTGCTCGACCTCGACATCGTCGAGCGGAACATCAGCGCGATGCAGGAGCACGCGAACGCGCACGGCGTGGCGCTTCGGCCTCACATCAAGACGCACAAGCTCCCGCAGCTCGCGCACCTGCAGCTCGCCGCCGGCGCCGTCGGCATCACCTGCCAGAAGCTGGGGGAGGCCGAGGTCTTCGCGCGCGCCGGCTGCGACGACATCCTGATCACGTTCCCGATCGTCGGGCAGCACAAGCTGGAGCGGCTCGCGGCGCTCGCACGCGGCCGACGCGTCGTTGGCGTCTGCGACTCGGCCGTCGTGGCCGCAGGGCTCGTCGCGCACGGCATCGACGCGCTCGTCGAGTGCGACACGGGCATGGGACGGACGGGCGTCCAGTCGCCCGAGCAGGCGCTCGCCGTGGCCCGTTCCTTGGGTGACCGCTTTGCCGGGCTGATGACCTACCCGACGCCGGAGGGCGGCGGGTGGCTCCCGGCGGCCCGCGCGCTGATCGAGTCGGCCGGCCTCGCCGTGCCGATCGTCAGTGGCGGCGGCAGCCACGCGAGCGCCGGCGATCTCTCCTCCCAGCCCATCACCGAGACCCGTCCGGGCGTGTACGTCTTCAACGACCGCATGTGTCTCGCGAGCGGTTCCGAGCTCGCGAGCTGCGCTGCCCGGGTGCACGCCACCGTCGTCAGCCGGCCGACGCCCACGCGGGTGATCCTCGATGCCGGCTCGAAGGCGCTCGCGGCCGACCGGCCGCCCGGGATCGACGGCCACGGCCTGATCGTCGAGCACCCCGACGCCGTGATCGTCCGCCTCACGGAGGAGCATGGGATGGTCGAGCTGCCGGAGGGGTACCGGGGCCTGACGATCGGCCAGGTCGTGCAGGTCGTGCCGAACCACATCTGCCCCGTTGTCAACCTCTATGACGCGGTCACCGTCAGCCGAGGCGGCGTGCCGCTCGAGCGCTGGGCCGTGGCAGCGCGCGGGCGCAGCAGCTAGAGCCCTGCGACGTTTGCGACTCTCCGCGGCAGGACGCTAGGCTCGCGATCATGAAGACCTTCAACCTCCATGGGCATGACTGGGATCGGGTCGAAGAGCGCCCCGGCTGGCGGAGCAAGGACGGATGGGTCGGCGGTCGACTTGGTGCGGAGTTGCTCGGCGGGAGCCTCTACGAGCTCGAACCAGGCGATCGCCTCTGGCCGTACCACCTGCACCACGCCAACGAGGAGTGGCTGATCGTCGTTCGCGGCACGCCCACGCTCCGCTCTTCCGGCGGTGAGCAGCTGCTCGAGGAGGGGGACGTCGTCGTCTTCCCACGCGGCGAGGCAGGGGCACACCAGGTCTCGAACCGCACGGACGCCCCGATCCGGGTGCTGATGCTCTCGAGCACGGTCGCGCCGGATCTCGTCGAGTACCCCGACTCGGGAAAGGTCGGGGCGAGGAACGTGACCGGCGAGCGGATCCTGATGAGCCGACCCGGGCCCTTGCTCGACTACTGGGACGGTGAGCCGTAGAGCTGTGCCGGGAGCGGCCGGGGCGCTAGCCCTTCTTCTTGCGGCTCGGCTGCACGCGGACCGGCTCGCCGGGCTGCTTCGGGAAATGCACGGGCCAGGGAGCGTCCTCGAGGCCGGCGTCGTCGTCGCGCCCGGCCTGCTCGAGCAGCGCGCCGAGATCGAAGGCCACATCGTCGATCTCGGCCGAAGCGTCACCGCGCGCCGCGACGAGCGCCGGCACCGTGTCGAGACGGAACGCCGCGGGATCGGCATCCTCCAGCTCGTCCCAGGTGAGCGGGAACGAGACGCGCGCATCGGGCGTCGGCCGCAGCGAGTATGCCGAGGCGACGGTGCGGTCACGGGCGTTCTGGTTGTAGTCCACGAGCACGCTCCCCGGGGGCCGCTCCTCGCGCCACCAGCGCGTCGTGGCGAGGCCCTCGGCCCGCCGCTCGACCTCCCGCGCAAGCGCCAGAGCGGCTCGGCGCACCTCGACGAAGCCGTGCTCGGGTCGCACCCGCACGAGGATGTGCACGCCGCGCGAGCCGGAGGTCTTGGCGAAGCCGCGGTAGCCGAGGTCGGCCAGCACGTCGCGGACGACGAAGGCCACACGCCGCACCGTCTCGAAGTCGGCCTCGGGCTGCGGGTCGAGATCGATCCGCAGCTCGTCCGGGTGGTCGAGGTCCGCGCGCCGCGCCGCCCACGGGTTGAA
Organism: Actinomycetes bacterium; assembly: GCA_031361905.1. Lineage (GTDB taxonomy): Bacteria > Actinomycetota > Thermoleophilia > Gaiellales > JALYLC01 > JANLRV01. The sequence continues at coordinate 6,064 of JANLRV010000245.1, read as the reverse complement.
GTCGATCACGCCGAGGTTGCAGGCGAAGACGAGGTGTGCGGCATCGGCGACGACGAGCTCCTCGGCGGTGCGCCCGCTCGGGAACGTCACCGTCGCGGTCTCGAGCCAGTCGTAGGTCTTGGGCGTCCGCTTCTGGAAGAACGGCTTCTGGTCGACGCCGTTCGGATAGCGCTTGAGCACGCAGGGCCGCTCGCGCAGGTGCAGGATCGTCGGCTCGGCTACCTCCAGGTAGTAGTCGACGATCTGGCGCTTCGTGAAGCCGGAGGCGGGGAAGAGGACCTTGTCGGGGTTCGAGAGCCTGACCTCTCGGCCCGCCACCTCGATCGTGAGCGCACCATCAGACATCGAGAGCGAGACCTCCCCCGAAGGGGGTATGGATGATCTTCACGAGGTACCGATACCTCTTTCATCGTGCGTAAATCCGACCTTCTCCGTCCCGTCAGCGTCGCAGATCGCGTATCGATCCTCCAGTTCACGGTCAGCCAGGTCTGCCAGATCGCAGACGTGACCAAGATGCAGCTGGACTACTGGACCGAGCGCGCCCGGATTCCGACGCAGGGGCAGAAGCAGCGTCTCTACGACTGCGACAGCGTCGAGTTCGTGATGCTGATCAAGCAGGCGCGCGAGATCGGCTTTGACGTGAATGCCGCGATCGACGCGGCGGCCGAGTTCCGCGCGCGCCGCCTCAAGCGCACCCGTCGCGTCGCCGCGTAGTCTCACGCGGTGACCGCACCGCCCCGCGCACTGATCGACGACCTGCTCGAGCTCGCGCGCATCCCGGCGCCGACGTTCGACGAGGGCGAGCGCGCAGACTGGATCGAGCAGCGACTCGCGTACGCGCCGGGCACGTGCGCGAGGGATGCGACCGGAAACGTGATCTGGAGCTGGGGCCAGGGCCGCCCCGAGCTGCTCGTGTGCGCGCACCTCGACACCGTCTTCGACCGCGCCACCCCGCACACGATCCGCGAGCGCGGCGACGTGATCGAGGGCCCCGGCTGCGGCGACAACGCCGCGGCCGTCGTCGTCGCCATCTCGGCCGTCGAGGAGCTGCTCGGCGCGCCGGACGGGCTCAAGCCCGGCGCCGTGGCCTTCACCGTCGGTGAGGAGGGCCTGGGCAACCTCGTCGGCGCCTACGCCGCCTGTCGCGCGCTCGAGCCGCGGCGCGTGCTCGCGCTGGAGGGACACGGCGTGCACCGGATGGCGATCGACTGCGTGGGTAGCCTGCGGGCGCGTGTCCGCGTGACCGGGCCAGGCGGGCACTCGTGGGCCCATCGCACCCGTCCGAGCGCGATCGACGCGCTGCTCGGGCTCGCGCAGACGCTCAAGGCCGTCGAGCCCGCCGGCGCTGCGGACTCGAGCGTCAATCTCGGCACGATCGCCGGCGGCCGGTCGGTCAACGCGATCGCCGACAGCGCCGAGCTCGTGATCGAGCGCCGCGCGCTCGATGAGGCGCCCCTCGACGCCTTCGCCGCGCTGCTCGAAGACCTCCACGTCGAGCCCCCGCTCGGGCTCGAGCTCGAGCTGCTCGGTCGGCGGCCCGCCGGGCGCGGCGATCGCAGCGACCGCCTCGCCGTCGTCGCCCGCGAGGTGCGGGCGAGCATGGGCCTGAGCTGCGAGGACGTCGCCGGCTCGACCGACGCGAATGCCGCGATGGCCCTCGGCATCCCGGCGATCTGCCTGGGCTGCGCCGACGGGGCCGACATGCACACGACGCGCGAGCGGATCGAGATCGCGTCACTCGCGCTCGGGCGGGAGCAGGTGCTCCGCGTGATCCGCGCGCTGCTCCTCGGCGTGATCCCCTCGGGAGGAATCGAACCGCCATCACTCGGGTTATGAGCCCGGTGCTCTACCGTTGAGCTACGAGGGGTACCACGGGAGTCTGGCAGCTCGCCGGGACGCCACGGCGGCCTCACCCCTCGATCGAGGGACGTGTCGCGAGCCCGCGCGCGCCATGGTGAGAGGGTGAGAACGAGAGCGGCATGGCGGTAATTACCGATGCCGCACGCGAGCGTCGCCTCCATGACGAGCGCGTGCTGGTCGAGCGGCTGACCGACGGCGACAACCGGGCGTTCGAGCAGCTCTACACGAGCTACGAGGGGCGTCTCTACGGGTTCTGCCATCGCGTCACCGGCAACCCGCACGATGCGGCCGACATCGTCCAGGAGACGTTCGTGCGCGCGATCGCGCGCTTCAGCGAGATCGAGATCGCCACGCTCAACGTCGGTGCGTACCTCTTCGCGACCGCCCGCAACCTCGCCTACAAGACGATCGAGCGCCAGCAGCGCGTCGAGCTCGACGGCGATCTCGACGCACGGCTCGGCTCGAGCGCCGACGCCGACACGCAGCCCGAGGCGCACCTGCTGATCGACGAGCAGCGGGAAGAGGTGCAGAAGGCGAGCCTGCGTCTTGCGCCCCGCCAGCGCGCAGCGCTCGCGCTGCGCGATCTCGAGGGCTACTCCTACGGCGAGATCGCCGCGGTGCTCGAGCTCAACCAGAACGCCGTCGCCCAGCTGATCTCCCGCGCCCGCATCCGGCTGCGCGAGGAGCTGCGGATGACGCAGATCGATCAGCGCGCGTTCGCAGAGGAGTGCCGCGAGCGGCTGCCCGTGATCTCGGCCTACCTCGACGGCCATCTCCGGGACGCGCAGCGGCTCGAGCTCGAGGGGCACCTCAGCGGGTGCGCCGACTGCCGTGCCGCGCTCGCAGCCTTCGAGGAGACCGCGAAGCGCTACCGCGCGATCCTGCCGGCGATCCCGCTCGCGGGCCTCGCGGAGCGCACGCGCGACGCGGTTCGCGCGAACGGCGCCCGTACCGTCTCGCTGAACGGGCCGAGCACGGGATTCACGGCGCTCAAGGCGATCCTCGTGGCCGCCTCGATCAAGCAGCCGATCGCGACCCTCGCCGTCGCAGCAGCGCTCGTCACGGGAGGCGTGGGCGTGGCGGCGAGCGTCGCGCAGAGGGGCGGAGAGAGTCGCGCCGCGTTCACGCAGATCGGTGAGACGCCGCCGGCACACGGTGCCGCTACGGCCCCGCTCGTCCCGGCGCCCGGAACCTCCACGCCTGCGACGACGACCGACAGCGGGTCCGCTCCCTCCACGTCGGTCACCTCGACCGACGGCGGCAGCGGCACTCCGGGCACCGGCGCCGACTCGGGCGGCACCCCGCCGACGACCGGATCCGGCACCGATCCGACGCTCACGGGCGGCGACTCCGGCGCCACGCCCACCGGAGTCGCGCCGGTCTCGGTCGGCACGCTCGCGGTGCGCTCGATCAACTTTCCGACACGTGCGGGCGACCCGCTCACGGTGACCATCGAGAGCACGGGCGGCCGCTCGCAGCCGACGCGAGTCGAGATCGCGACGAGCGACCCGGATCTCGCGCCGACGAGCCGCGCCGTGCCCGCGCTCGAGGCAGGAGAGCGGCTGCGGCTGACCTTCGCGTGCGACAACTACCGCGGACGCGTGACGGCGTCGCTCGCGGGCGGCTCGGCTGCCGAGGCCGCCGTCGAGGGCACCTGTCCCTGACCCGCGAGTCAGGTACGCTGTCGGACAGAGAACCCGCAGCTGAGCGGGCAGTCTTTCGACTCTGCGGAGGAACCGTGTCCGAGATCGGCACCATGCGAATCAAGAGTGGCCTCGCCGAGATGCTCAAGGGCGGCGTGATCATGGATGTCGTCACGGCCGCGCAGGCGCGCATCGCCGAGGACGCCGGTGCCTGCGCCGTGATGGCGCTCGAGCGGGTGCCCGCCGACATCCGCCGCGATGGCGGCGTGTCGCGCATGTCCGACCCGGGCATGATCCGCGAGATCCAGGCAGAGGTGACGATCCCGGTGATGGCGAAGGTGCGCATCGGGCACTTCGTCGAGGCGCAGATCCTCGAGGCGATCGAGGTCGACTACATCGACGAGTCCGAGGTGCTGACGCCGGCCGACGAGGCGCATCACATCAACAAGTGGAAGTTCACGATCCCGTTCGTGTGCGGCGCCACGAACCTCGGCGAGGCGCTCCGGCGCATCGGCGAGGGCGCCGCGATGATCCGCTCGAAGGGCGAGGCCGGCACCGGCGACGTCGTCGAGGCGGTGCGCCACATGCGCTCGATCAAGCAGGGAATCCGCGAGCTGTCGCAGATGGACGAGGACGAGCTGTTTGCGCGCGCCAAGGATCTCGCGGCGCCGTACGACATCGTCAAGGCAACCGCCGAGGCGGGCCGGCTTCCCGTCGTGCTCTTCACCGCGGGCGGCATCGCGACCCCCGCGGACGCGGCGATGATGATGCAGCTCGGCGCGGACGGCGTGTTCGTCGGCTCCGGCATCTTCAAGAGCGACGATCCCGCGCCGCGTGCGCGGGCGATCGTCGAGGCGACGACGCACTTCCGTGACGCGAAGAAGCTCGCGACGGTCTCGACCGGCCTCGGCGCGCCGATGGTCGGCATCGGGCTCGACCAGCTCCCCGATGCCGAGCGGCTGGCGAAGCGCGGCTGGTGACGGTCGGGGTCCTCGCCCTCCAGGGCGCGTTCCGAGAGCACGTCCGGGCGCTGCACGCGCTCGCCGTCGATGCGGTCGAGGTTCGCACGCCGGAGCAGCTCGATCGCTGCTCGGGCCTCGTGCTGCCGGGCGGCGAGTCGACGACAATCGGCAAGCTGCTCGTGTCGTCGGGCCTGCTCGAGCCGCTCGCCCGCTTCGAAGGGCCGCTGCTCGGCACCTGTGCCGGCATGATCGTGCTGGCCCGTGAGGCGAGCGACGGCATCCCCGGGCAGCAGCTGCTCGGGCTGATCGACCTCGGCGTGCGCCGGAACGGCTACGGCCGGCAGGCGAGCTCGTTCGAGGCGGACGTCGCGCTCGCCGACGGATCGACCTTCCCGGGCGTTTTCATTCGCGCACCGCGGATCGAGCGCATCGGCGAGGGAGTGGAGGTGCTTGCCCGGCTCGGTGACGAGCCGGTCGCGGTCACGAACGGCACCGTCACCGTGACGGCGTTTCATCCGGAGCTCACGTCGGACACCCGGCTGCACGAGCAGTTCGTCCGCCGCGGCGCGCTCGTCTGATGCGGGCGTGAATGGCCCGGGGTCAGACCCCGGGCTATTCACAGTGCACCGCGCGAGTGAAATTTCACCGCGTGCATGCTCAGGGCCTGACCCCGGGCTATTCACTACCCTGTGAGCGCATGTCCGGACATTCCAAGTGGTCGACGATCAAGCACAAGAAGGGCGCTGCTGACAAAGCTCGCGGCAAGCTCTTCTCAAAGCTCTCCCGCGCGATCATCGTCGCCGCCAAGGAGGGCGGAGGCGATCCTGACGGGAACGCCGCGCTCGCCACCGCGATCGAGAAGGCGCGGGCCGCCTCGATGCCGAAGGACAACATCGAGCGCGCGGTCTCCCGCGGCGCCGGCTCGGACGCGAACAGCGAGGCCTACGAGGCGGTCACCTACGAGGGCTACGGCTCGGGCGGCGCGGCCGTGATCGTCGAGGCGCTCACCGACAACCGCAACCGCACCGCCGCGGACGTCCGCTACATCTTCGGCAAGTTCGGCGGCTCCCTCGGTGCCCCGGGCTCGGTCTCGTGGATGTTCGAGCGGCGCGGCCTGATCACGCTCCCGCTCGCCGCCGGAGACGAGGACACCGTCACGCTCGCGGCGGCCGACGGTGGCGCCGACGACGTGCGCGCCGAGGACGACCTCTGGCAGATCACCTGCGAGCCGACCGAGATGATGGCGGTGCGCTCCGCGCTCGAGGGCGCAGGCCTGGCGGTCGCCGGCGCCGATCTGGTGATGCTCCCACAGACGCAGGTCGAGGTCGAGGTCGAGCAGGCCCGCACTCTCCTGCGACTCGTCGACGCGCTCGAAGAGAACGACGACGTGCAAGACGTCTACTTCAACTTCGACATTCCTGAAGCGATCCTCGCCGAGCTCTGAGCAGCGCCGCTCGCGGCCGGCCCGGCGGAGCTCCGGTGTCCGCCGGAGATGAGCGGCGGGTGGCCGCGTGGGGTGGGGCATGCACTCCTCGTGGGGTGGTCGGTCAAGTGCTTGCGACTCGAACGGCCAATTGCACAAACCGCACGGCCAAACCG
>JANLRV010000063.1:0-9840 GCA_031361905.1 Actinomycetes bacterium | reverse complement strand
CTCGCCGCCCTGCTGTTCGCAGCATTGGCTTCCGGCTCGCGCCAGCTCTCGGGCGAGTTTTCCAGCACGCTCGCCCGCTCGCTCGCCGACGTGATCCAGGGCATCATCATCCTCGGCGTCGGCGGCGAGGCGGTCGTGCGCTGGGCGCTCACGAGCCGGCGCGCGAATCCCGACCTTCCGGCGGTCGCCGCCGAGGGATCGACGTGACCGGCGCGCGCCGGCTGTCGCTCGGGAGCCTCGTGATCGCCGTCGGCGCCGTGCTCGCAACGGTGCTCCCCGGTGTCTACGCGAGCGGCCTCCTGCCGCTGATCGCCTGCGGCATCGCCCTCGCCCTCGGTGGCGCGGCGCTGAAGCAGCGCGACGGCCTCGCCTGGCAGGCGATCGCGGTGGCGGTGATGGGGCTCGTGATGGCCTGGGGCGTCGGTTCGGCCGACCGTTCTACCGTTGGCGCCGTCGTCTCGACCGGGCTCTTCATCGGGATGCTGCAGTACGCGACGCCGCTCGTCTTCGCCGGGCTCGGCGGCCTCGTCTCCGAGCGCTCCGGCGTGGTCAACATCGGCCTCGAGGGCATGATGCTGACGGGCGCCTTCGCGGGTTACTACGGAGCCGACAAGAGCGGCTCGTGGGTCGTCGGCGTGCTCTGCGGCGCGTTCGCCGGGGGCGTCGCCGGGCTGATCCACGCGGTCTTCGCGATCCACCTGCGCGCCGATCAGATCGTCTCGGGCACGGCGATCAACATCCTCGCCGCAGGCGGGACGGCCTACGCCTTCCGGTCGCTCTACGGCACTGCCGACCTGCCCGACATCAACCGGATCCCCGAGCTCTCGTTCCCGAGCGTGCCCGTGATCGGCGCCGTCCTCGACGGCCAGAGCCTGCTCACGTGGCTGGCTGCGGTGCTCGCCGCCACCGTGTGGTTCGTGCTCTTCCGCACGCCGTTCGGCCTGCGCCTGCGCGCCGTCGGCGAGCATCCGCGGGCGGCCGACACGGTGGGCATCCGCGTCTTCCGCATGCGCTACCTGGCGGTCGGTGCCTCGGGCATGCTCGCCGGCCTCGGCGGCGCCTACCTTTCGGTCGGCTACGTCGGCTCGTTCACCGAGAACATGACCTCCGGCCGGGGCTTCATCGCGCTGGCCGCGATGATCTTCGGCAAGTGGCGCCCGTCGGGCCTGATCGGCGCCTGCCTGCTCTTCGGCTTCGCGAGCGCGCTCGGCGACAACCTGCAGACGAGCGCGGGCATCTCCGCCGACTTCACCGCGATGCTGCCCTACATCCTCACGCTCGTCGCGCTCGTCGGCTTCGTCGGCCGCTCCGTTCCGCCCCGTGCGGACGGCATCCCCTACCGGCGCCAGTAGGGGGTCAGCCGCGCCCGTGCCAGACGGGCACGCGCTTCTCGAGAAACGCGCCGATGCCCTCCTGGGCGTCGCGATCGACGGCGTTCTGCGCCATCACCTCGAGCGCATAGGCATAGGCCTCGGGAAGCGGACGGTCGAGCTGCTCGGAGAACGCGCCCTTGCCGATCGCGAGCGTCTGCGAGCTCGAGCGCAGCAGGCGCGCCGCGAGCGCCCGGACGGCCTCGTCGAGGTCGTCGACGGTGACGACCGTGTTGATCAGGCCCCACTCGGCCGCGGTGGCCGCGTCGATCGGATCGCCGGTGAGCAGCATCTCGAGCGCGCGCTTGCGTCCCACCGCACGGGACGTCTCGACCATCGGGGTCGAGCAGAAGAGGCCGATCTTGACGCCGGGCGTCGCGAACGTCGAGCGATCCGTCGCGATCGCGAGGTCGCAGGCCGCGACGAGCTGGCAGCCGGCCGCCGTGGCGATCCCGTCGACCGCCGCGATCACGGGCTGGGGGAGGCGGTGGATGCGGAGCATCAGGTCGCTGCAGACGCCGAAGAGCTCGCGCATCGCCTCGAGCGAGGCTCCCCTCACCTCCGTGAGGTCGTGGCCGGCGCTGAAGGCAGGCCCGTTCGCCCGGATCACGACGACGGCGACCGAGGGGTCTCCGGTCGTCTCGTCGAGCATGGCGCAGAGATCCTGCATGAGCGCGAGCGAGAGCGGGTTGCGCTTCTCGGGACGATTCAGCGTCAGCGTGCGGATCCCGCCGGCGTCGTCGACGAGCAAGTGGTCGGCCATGCCAGCGAGGATAGCGCTCAGCGGTCGATCGGCAGGGGCTCGAAGCGATAGCCGACGCCGTAGTGCGTCTGCACGTAGGTGTGCGTGCCTGAGCGCGAGAGCTTCTCGCGGAGCTTGCGCACGCAGACGTCGACGGAGCGATCGCGCGAGCGGTGCGGGACGTTCCAGACGCGCTGCTGCAGCTCGTCACGGCTGAGCGCCTTCCCGGGGGTGCGCGCGAGCGCGAGCAGCAGGCGGAACTCGGTGGGGGTGAGGCCGGCGTCGTGTTCCCCCTCGGGCGTGACGAGGAACGCGCGCTGGGCGGCGCCGTCGATCCGCAGGCCCGCCACGTCGATCGCGCCGTCCGCCGTTGCCTCGGGTCGCGCCCGGCGCAGCACTGCCTGCACCCGGGCGACGAGCTCGCGCATGCCGAACGGCTTGGCGAGGTAGTCGTCGGCGCCGATCTCGAGCGCGTGCACCTTGTCGTGCTCGGAGCCGCGCGCCGAGACGACGATGATCGGCGTCGTGATCCCATCGGCGCGTGCCCGTTCCGTCAGCGCCCAGCCGTCGAGCTCCGGCAGCATCAGGTCGACGACGGCGATGTCGAGCCGCTCGTAGCGGAGCTTGCGCAGGCCACGGGCGCCGTCGCTGGCGACGATCACCTGATGCCCGGCGTGGCGCAGGTGATCGGCCATCGCGCGGGCGATCACGCCGTCGTCCTCGACGATCAAGACGGTTGCCACCTGCCCATGGTACCGGGGTGGTGCAGCGGTGATTGGCTACACTCTTCCTGCCGGCGACGGCGCGTGGTGAGAGTAGCTCAGTTGGTTAGAGCCCCCGGTTGTGGTCCGGGAGGTCGCGGGTTCGAGCCCCGTCTCTCACCCTTGAACGAGGACGGCGCATTCCTGCGGATCGCGCATCGCGGCTACGCGCGCGCCGGGCGCGAGAACTCCGTGGAGGCGTTTGCGAACGCGATTCGGCGGGGAGCTGACGCGCTCGAGATGGACGTCCGGCGTCGTGCCGACGGGGTGCTCGTCGTGCACCACGATTCGGCCGGCGCGCCGGCCGCGGCGACGCTCGAGGCCGTGCTCGAGCTCGCGAGCTCGGCGGGCGTCGAGGTCAACCTCGACATGAAGGTGGGTGGCGTCGCGGGCGATGTGATCGAGGAAGTCCGCGCAGCAGGCATGCTCGGACGCGCGAGCTGCACCGGTGGCGATTGGGCGATGCTCCGCGAGATCCATCGCCGAGAGCCGGGAATCCGAGCCGGCATCACCGTGCCGCGCCGGCTGGCTCCTCGGGGCACGCGCATCGTGCAGAGGCTCTGGTACGGGCTCCGCCTGCCCGCGCTGCTGCGCGCCTATGACGCCGGCCTGATCTCGGCGAATCACGTCCTCGTCAACCGTCTGATCGTGTGGCGCGTGCACCGGGCCGGGGCGCAGGTCTGGGCCTGGACGGTCGACGACCCGCGCGAGATCGCGAGGCTCGCACGCATGGGCGTCGATGGCATCGCCTCCGACGATCCAGCCAGTCACGGACTCCCGGCGCTCGACGGCTGAGCCTCTAGCCTGGATCCACCGTGTGCTGGCTCAGATCGGCTGGCGGCCGGCGAAGCCCTCGTCGAGCCGGTGCCAGAACGCGACGCAGTCCTCGCCGTAGATCCAGCACAGCTCGACGAGCTCGCCGTCGCGCACGCTCGGGAAGTCGAGCAGCCCACGCTCGGGGTCCTTGATGTGTACACCGAGCGCTGCGAGCTCGTCCACCACCCGGTCGAGCGACTGCTCGTGGCGGCACGCGCTGAGGTGCGCGTCGCGCTCGGCATCGGTCGGGCGGATGCCGCCGGCAGTCGTGGCGCGCTCGGCGAGCTCGCGCAACGGCTCCTGCAGCTCCCGCAGGGCCGACGCGTCCTCGCGCATCGTCGAGACGAGCGGCAGCAGATCCGGCAGGATCGCGTTCGCCTCGTCGACGGAGAAGAGCCGCGGCGGGTTTCGGTCGTTCGGCACGGGCGCGGATCGTACGCGAACGCACGAGCAATCCGCGTCAGCCGGGGACATCGAGCACGACCTCGTCGCCGGGGCCTGATCGCGCGGCAGCGCATCCGAGCTCGCGGAACAGGAGTAGGCTGAACTCATGGCTCGCGCACTGTGGAGCGGCTCGATCAGCTTCGGGCTCGTGATGGTTCCGGTGAAGGTCTACAGCGCCGTCTCGCGCAAGGACGTGCGCTTCAACCAGCTTCACGCGAAGGACGGCGGGCGCATCCAGCAGAAGCGCCAGTGCTCGGTCTGCGGCGAGGAGGTCTCGTTCGACGAGATCGTCAAGGGCTACGAGATCGAGCCGGGACGCTACGTCGAGGTGACGCCCGAGGAGCTCGACTCGCTCTCGCCCGAGAAGACCCATCGGATCGAGATCGAGGAGTTCGTCGAGCTCGCATCGATCGACCCGATCCACTGGGAGTCCACGTACCATCTCGCGCCCGAGAAGGCCGCGCTGAAGCCTTACGCGCTGCTCTCCGCCGCGATTCGCGAGAGCGGCCGGGTCGGTCTCGGTCGCGTCGTGTTGCGCAGCAAGGAGTACCTCGCGGCGATCCGGCCCGTGGAGGATCGGCTGATGCTCTCGACGATGCTCTTCCACGACGAGCTCGTGGCGCCCGAGGCGATCGGTGATGCGCCGTCAGAGGTCAAGCTCGATCCGCGTGAGCTCTCGATCGCCCAGCAACTCGTCGACTCGCTCGCCGGCGAGTGGGATCCCGACAAGTACCGCGACACGTATCGCGATCGCGTGCTCGAGCTGATCTCGAACAAGGCGGCTGGCCGCCAGGTCGTCGAGTCCGCTCCCGCTCAGCCGGCGGCGCGCGTGGACGACCTGATGGCGGCGCTCGAGGCGAGCCTCGCGGCGGCGAAGCAGAAGGCGATCGGCGATGCCAAGCCGCAAGCCAAGCCGAGGGCCCGGGCGGCCAAGAAGTCCTGACGGGCGTGGGCTCGGCGACGTCTCGCGCGCTCGCTGCGATCGACCCGTCGCTGAACGCGTTCGTCAGCCTGGATCCGGCGCGCGCGCTCGCGCGCGAGGCAATCGATGCGGGTGGGACGCTCGCCGGCGTTGTGATCGCGGTAAAGGACCTGTTCGACGTCGCGGGGATGCGCACGACCTACGGCTCGGTGATCTTCGCCGAGCACGTGCCGGAGGCGACGGCGCCGGTCGTGCAGCTGCTCGAGAACCAGGGCGCGATCGTGCTCGGAAAGACGAACCTGCACGAGTTCGCGTTCGGGGTCAGCGGCCTCAACCCGCATCTCGGCGACGTGCCGTGTCCCGCCGACCGCGAGCGCACCGCCGGCGGCTCGAGCGGCGGCTCGGCAATCGCAGTCGCGACCGGCGTCTGCCGCCTGGCGATCGGCTCTGACACGAGCGGCTCGGCGCGGATCCCCGCCGCCTGCTGCGGCGTCTACGGGCTCAAGCTGACGCACGGATCGCTGCCGCTGAAGGGCGTCTTCCCGCTCTCGCCGAGCAACGACAGCGTCGGCCTGCTCGCGGCCGACGTCGGCGTGCTGATGCTGGCGCTCGGCATCTCCGAGCTGCCGGACCTGGGGAGCCTGCGCGTCGCGCGGCTCGGAGAGGATGTGCAGCTGCCGCCGCTACCCGCGGCCCACTGGGTTCGCTTCAGGCACGAGTCGCTGGAGGTGCACGCGCCGCTCTTCGGGCGGTTCGGCGAGCGCTACGGTCGTGACCTGCAGTGGAAGCTGCGGCGCGAGGTGGGGGACCTCGCCGAGGCCGATCTCGAGATGGCAGGGTGGCGCAGCGAGGTCGAGGAGGCGCTCGGCGAGGTGGACGTGCTGCTCGGCCCGGTCTTCGACGGCCCGGCGCCGCTTCGCGCCGATGTGCAGCGCGACTACGCGGCGGATACCTACGTCGAGAGCGACCGGCTGCTCGCGTACACGCCGGTCGCGAACGCGCTCGGCTGGCCCGCGATGGCGATTCCGACGGCGGACGGCCCGTTGCATGCGCTTGCGCGTCCGCGGCGCGAGGCCCACCTGCTGGCAGTGGCGGTGGCGCACGGCTGTCGTGAATAGCCCGGGGCCTGACCCCGGGCTATTCACCACCGGCGCCGGCGCCCGATCACAGCCAGGATCGATGTGAACGCGAGCAGCACGGGAGCGCTGCCGATCTGCTGTACGAGGAGTGCGACGCCGAGCGCGACTGGAGCCAGCACGGCGGATGCGATCGCTCCTTCGAAGAGCATGCGGTGACGCCGGTCGTCGCTCCGCTTTCAGCGATCGAGCGTCGCCGAGGGGCCAAGGTCGCGTGTCTCGAGTGGCCGCTCGATCCCCGTGATCGCGCGCCAGATCGAGAGTGTGAGAATTGACCCGGCCCAGATCAGGACCGCCCAGCCCGCCTCGAAGCCGAGCCACGACGAGAGCGCGAGCGGCAGAGCGAGCGCCCCACCGATCGCGATCAACGTCGCAACCGCGAGGGCGGCGCGGGTGCGATCTTCGCCGCGCCAGCGATCGAGCAGCTCGGGTGCGCGCGGCATTGCGCGAGGCTATGTGAATAGCCCGGGGTCAGGCCCGGGGCTATTCACACCCGTGAAATTTCAGCGCTCGTGAATAGCCCGGGGTCAGGCCCCGGGCTATTCACGGCACGCCGCGACGCCGCGCGCTCGGACCCTTCACCTCGGCTCGGTCAGTCGCCGAGCGAGTCGTTCCAGCGCGGCAGGCCGTCGTCCACGAGGTCGTAGTAGTCGCCCTTGTGAGCGGTGAAGATGTGGCCGATCGCCCGCACGCCCGACGGCTCGTCGAGCGAGCCGGCCGCCACGCTGATCGTCGTCAGGTCGGCGTGCTCCCAGAAGAGGCGCGAGCCGCAGCGGCCGCAGAACCCGCGGCGCGCCTCGTCGCTTGGATCGGGATTCTCGAACCACCGGAGGTCACCGTCGGACGCGAAGGAGAGGTCCGCTCGCTCGCACGCGCTGTACGCCGCGATTCCGCCGTGGCTCCGGCGGCAGCGCCCGCAGTGGCAGTAGAGGACGTCACGCAGCGGACCCTCGACCGTGAAGCGCACGGCGCCGCATTGACAGCCGCCCGCGTGTCGCTCAGCCGTCATCGGCGAGAGCATACGGCTCGCGCCACTGCTGAGAGCAGCGGCCGCGCATCGCTATGCTCGCTCGATGCAACGGACCCCGCAGGAGCAGCCCGTCGCCTTCGTCGAGATCCCCAAGGGGAGCCGCAACAAGTACGAGTTCGACGAGCGCCTCGGCCGCGTGATCCTCGATCGCACGCTCTACTCGAGCGTCGTCTATCCGTGCGACTATGGCTTCCTGATCGACACCCTCGGGCTCGACGGCGATCCCGTCGACGCGCTCGTGCTCGTCGCGCAGCCGACCTTCCCCGGCTGCTACATCCCGTGCGATCCGGTCGGCGTGCTGCACATGCGCGACGAGGCGGGCGACGATGCGAAGGTGCTCTGCGTGCCCCACAACGACCCGACGTGGTCGCGCGTCAAGGAGCACACCGACATCCGACAGGAGCTGCTCGACGAGATCAAGCACTTCTTCGAGATCTACAAGGATCTCGAAGAGGGAAAGCACGTCGAGGTCGGCGAGTGGGAGAGCCGCGATCAGGCGCTCGCGATCGTCACCGCGGGACGGGCGGCCTGGGATGCCGCCCGGACGACCAGCTAGCGTCCTGCAGCCGCTGGGGTAGGGTGGCGCGGTGTCGACGTTCGAAGCGATCGTGCTCGGCTTCGTGCAAGGGATCACGGAGTTCCTGCCGATCTCGAGCACGGCCCACCTCCGCATCGTTCCCGCCTTCTTCGGCTGGGACGATCCCGGCGCGGCGTTCACGGCGGTCACCCAGCTTGGCACGATGCTCGCGGTGCTGCTGTTCTTCCGCACCGACATCCTGCGGATCCTCACCGCGTGGTTCCGCGGCCTGCGCGACCGCGAGGTGCGCGCGACGCTCGATTCGCGGATCGGGTGGTACATCGTCCTCGGCACGATCCCGATCGGGATCTTCGGCCTGCTCTTCAAGAATCGCATCGAGACGGGCGCGCGCAATCTGACGCTGATCGGTAGCACGCTCGTCGTGCTCGGGCTCGTGCTGCTGCTGGCCGAGCGCGTCGGCAAGCGGGAGCGGGGCATCGCGACCCTGACGCGTCGCGACGGCATCGTGATCGGCCTGGCCCAGGCCTGCGCGTTGATCCCCGGCGTCTCGCGGTCGGGATCGACGATCACCGCCGGCCTGTTCCTCGGCCTGGAGCGCGAGGCGGCGGCGCGCTACTCGTTCCTGCTCTCGATTCCGGCCGTCGTCTTGAGCGGCCTGCTCGAGCTGCGGAAGATCGGCGACGGCGGGGGCCCAGGGGTCTTCGGAACGGTCCTCGCCACGGCGATCGCGTTCGTCGTCGGGTACGTCTCGATCGCGTTTCTGCTGCGCTTCCTGACCTCGAACTCGACCGTGGTATTCGTCATCTACCGTGTCTGCATGGGACTGCTCGTGCTCGGCCTCGTGGCCGCCAACGTGATCAATTGAACCCGGTGCTCGCGGCGAGCGGAGCGGCTCTCTGCTGGGGCTTCGGCGTCGTCTGCGACAAGCGCGCGATGCGCTTCCTCGGCTCGCAGCAGGTGCTCGCGTGGGTCGCGATCTGCGGCCTCGCGCAGGTGCTGCCACTCGCTGCTGTGACCGACGCACCCGCACATGTATCGGGCACCGCCCTTGCCTGGACCGGCGCCAGCGTGGTCTCGGTGATCGGCGGGAACATCCTCACCTACGCCGCGATCCAGCGTGGCGCGGTCTCCCTGATCGGACCCGTGATCTCGCTCGAGGGTGCTTTCGCGGCGCTCTACGCGGTCGTGCTCGGCGAGCAGATTCCAGGCCTGATGGCCGCCGGGCTCGCGCTCGTCGTGGTCGGGATGCTCGCAGCGACGATCGACACGCGCACGCGCGCGCGAGCCGGGGAGCACGGACAGTCGGTCTCGTCGCTCGTGCTCGCGCTCGCAGGCGCGGCGCTCTGGGGCGCATTCCTGCTGACCTCGATCAAGGCGACGCGCGAGCTCCCCGTCACCTGGGTGCAGGTGGCGTATCGCCTCGGCCCGATCTGCCTGGTCGCGATCCCCCTCGCGCTCCGCGGGCGCCTGCCCCGCCCCGGAGCGGCGCTCCCGCTGGTCTTGCTCTCGGCGGTCCTGCAATTCACCGGCTTCTTGCTGTTCCTCTCGGCGGGGGATCGCTCGGGCGTCGCTCTCGCCGCCGTGGTCGCGTCGCAGTTCGGGGTCGTCGCCATGCTCGTCGGGCTGGCGTTCTTCGGCGAGCGGCTCGGGAGGCTCCAGCTCGGGGGGCTGGCCGTGCTCGCGGCCGGGATCGCGCTCGTCGCGAGCTTCCAGGGCACCTGATGGGCGTCGTGCTCGCGCTCACCGCGGCGCTCCTCTGGGGATCGACGCCGGTGGCCGACGCCAAGGCCACGCGCGCGATCGGCGCGCGCTCGGTCTGGGCCTGGTCGATGCTGCTCGGGATCACGCTCTCGCTGCCGCTCGCGTTCATCGTCGCCGGCGTCCCGCACCCGAGCCTCGCGACGGTCGCGTGGCTCGTCGCCACCGGGGCCTCCGTGGTCGTCGGCATGGGGCTGTTCTTCCGGGCGATCCAGCTCGGGCCGGTGCCGCTCGTCGCCGGGATCATGGCCGCGGACGGTACCTGCGCGGCGGTCTACGCGCTGATCGGCGGTGAGCGCCTCGCCGCGGCGACGCTCGCCGGC
>JANLRV010000128.1:0-4633 GCA_031361905.1 Actinomycetes bacterium | reverse complement strand
AACCGCAGCCGCCCCTCGGCGCGCGGCGAGAGATCGGCCGCAAGCGCATGGCTAGTGGTGTTTCAAGGCGCCAGCGACCTGAAACCGTTCGGGTCAGACCCCAAAGGGGTCAGACCCCGATCTGGTTTTTCAACAGCGCTGCCAGCTCGCCCGCCCGCTCCCGACGGTCGAGCTTCGCCCGCCACGCCTCCGAGAGCGAGCGCTCGCCCAGCTGATCGGCGAGCCACGCGTCGACCGACTGCTCGAGCGCTGCCGCGATCGCCTCGCCGTCGTCCGGGTCGGCGATCCAGGCCGCGCCCGTATCGCGCAGCAGCGCAGCCGCCTGGCCCTCGGGCGGCACGAGCGCGAGCACCGGGCGCTCGGCGGCGAGATACTCGTAGACCTTCCCCGAGAGCACGGAGATGCCTCGCCCTCCGGCGCGCGGGATCAAGAGCAGCAAGACGTCGGCACCCTTCATCGCCGCGAGCGTGCGGTCGTGCGGCTGGAACCCGGGCAGCTCGAGCGCATCGCCAAGGCCGAGCCCGAGCGCCCACTCGCGATCGGCGGGACGCAGCTCGCCGAGGAAGACCGCCTCGACGCGCCCGCGCAGCTCCGGTCGCGAGGCCAGCAGCGTCGAGAGCGCCGTGAGGAACGGTCGCGGGCTGCGCTGCCCGAAGAACGAGCCCGCGTGGACGATGCGCATGCGCTCGCCCCGGGCGTAGGAGAGTCCGGCAAAGTCATCGAAGTCGCAGCCGTTCGGCACGACGCGCACCGGCGTGCCGCGCGGTGCGAGCGAGGCGGCCTCCTCGGCGATCGAGTCGGTCACCGCGCTGATCGCGTCGACCCGCCGCAGGGCGATCCGCGCGATCCGCTCCTCGACCGAGCGCTTCGCGCGCTGGGCCGCCGAGTCGTAGCGACGGTGCGGGTTCGCGAGCCACGAGTCGCGCAAGTCCGCGACGAAGCGGACGCCCGTGCGTCGCTCGATCGCCGCGCCGATCACGTGCGCGCTCGACGGCGGCGAGGTCGTCACGATCGCGTCGATCGACCGCTCCCGGACGATCCGCACGCCGGCCCGCACCGCGTCGGGGAACCACGCGATCTCCGGATCGGGCAGCAGGAGCCGCCGTCCCACGAGCTGGCCGCGCACGAGCGCCCGGCGGGCACCCTCCGCAGCCGCGAGCCGCGCCACAGGCGTCTGCGCGAAGGACGGCCCGCGATACGGCGCACGATGCACCGTCGTCTCGGCGGGAATGCGCTCGGCGAGCGCCGGATCGAGCGCGCTCCAGCGCGGATCGGTCGGCGCCAGCACGTCGACGTCCCAGCCGTGCGCCGGCAGGTGCTTGCAGAGCTTCAGCACGCGCTGCACGCCACCCCCGCCGGCCGGCGGGAAGTAGAAGCTGATCAGGAGGACGCGCGGCATCTGATCCAAAAGCGAACGAGGTCGGCAGCGGGCGCCGCGGTGCCACCGCGCTCGGCGATGCCGTCAAGCAGGCGACGGTAGACGCGATCCCAGCCGCGGCCGTAGACGCGGTCGAAGCGATCGTTGTGCCAGAGCACGGCTGCGCACCCGCCGACGCGGGCGAGGTGATCGAGCTGCCGCTCGATCACGGGCCACGCCTCGCTCGGCGAGAGCGCGAGGTAGCGCTCCTCCGCGAGCGTCGCATCCATCAGCACGAGCGGGATCTCGACGATCCGCAGCGGCGCGGCGCTGACGACGTCCCAGGGGTGGAACGGGAACGAGAGCCCGGCGCGCGCGCCGGGACGCTCCGCGTAGCCGAGCGTCGTGTCGTAGAGGAACCCGGTCCGGTCGAGCGCGCGGATGCCCTCGTGCCAGGCCAGGCGCAGGTAGTGGTGGCGGTTGCCCTCGATCTGCGCACCGAGCCCCTGCAGGATCGCGCGCTCGGCGGCCAGCTGCCCCTCGTCCGAGCCGGCGGTGTAGCTCGCGTGGAGGGCGACCTCGCCGAGCTCGGCGAGCTCGCTCACGAGCGCCGCACGGCGGGCGGCGTACTCGGCGGGAGCGGCCCCGTCGTGCGAGTCGAGGTGCTGCGCGATCACGAACGAGGTCGAGCGAAAGCCGTGACGCGCCTCGAGCGCGGCAAACGACGCGTGCGACCAGTTCGGATCGCTCCCGCGGACCCGGTGCACGGGAGCGAGCGCGAGCCCGGCAGTCTCACGCGCCGCCTCCCGAAGACGCCCCCGCTGGACGGCCCGTTTCGCACGCGCGCCGGCACCCAGCACGCCGCGCCGGGTCCACCGCCACGGCGTATCGATGTCGTGAGTCAGCGCGACCGCGAAGCGCGCACCGTCTTCCCACGCCGCCTGCGGCTCGACTCCCAGCGAGCGGGCGGAGTCGCGCAGCTGCAGCACGAGCTCGTCGATCGGGGCCTCGCCGGACGCGAGGCTCGACGCCGAGGCGGGGAACCGGCCGTGCCCGTCCTTCGCGCCGCCGAGCTCCTCGAGCCGAGCGAGCACGCCGAAGGCCTGCTCGAGCTGCCACTCCAGCGGAGGCGTCAGCAGCGGTCCCTGGCCGATCGTGAGCCCCGCCGCCGCCGCGACCTGCTCGAGCAGCCAGCGGTGGCGCGGATCGAGCTCGAGCGGGAGAGCGATCGCGTGCACGATGGCCAGATAGTGCCTGACGCAGCGTCAGGCACTATCTGGCCATCGGCACCCCGCTCCGCATCCCGACGAAGCTCCCCTGGTTCTGGATCGCGACCGCCGTCGCCGCGCTCACGACCGCGGCGCGCCTCGCTCCGTACCTGCCCGATCGCGTGATGCACCGCGACGAGGCGCTCACCGTCACGATCGCCCGCCGCCCGCTCGGCGATCTGCTCGAGACGGTGCAGCTCGTGCGCGGTGGAGCACCGCTCCACTTCCTGCTCGCCAAGCTCGTCGCAGAGCTCGGTGGCGGGCTGGCGGCGACCCGCGCGATCTCGGTCCTGTTCGCCGTCGTCGCCGTGATCGGCGTCGCGCTGCTCGCCCGCGCGCTCACGACAGACCTCGAGGGGGCGCTCTGCGCGTGGGCCGTCGCGCTCTCGCCCGTCGCGCTCTACTACGGGCAGTTCGCACGGATGTACAGCATGTTCCTCGCGTTCTCGGCGCTCGCGCTGTGGGCGCTCGTGCGCGCGCTCGAGACGAGACGGCCGCGCTACTGGTGGCTCACGGCGGCGCTGCTCGCGCTCGATGTGTACACCCATCCCTACGGCGTGCTCGTCGCGGCGATCGCGGCGCTCGGAGCCGGCGCGACGCTCGCGCGCAGCCCCCGCCGGGAGTGGCGCACGCCGCTCGTCGCCGGCGGGACCGCGTTTGCCGCCGTGCTGCCGCTCGCCGTCGGCTATCTGGTGCTCGCCTCGCGCTTCCAGGACGAGCGGGGGACGAGCGGCAAGGAGCTGCCCGGACCGTCGCGGATCGACACGGTCGAGCAGGCCTTCGCGCACTTCGTCGGCGTGCCCCGCCACGGCACGGCCGCGTACCTCTACCTCGCGCTCTGCGCCGTGCTCGCGGTGGCCGGATTCGCCGCGCTCGCGCGCACCCGCCCGGTGCTGATGACCGCCTGGCTCGTGCTGCCGCTCGTCACCTTCGCCGTCGTCAAGGTGCCCGGCACCGACAACCACGTGCGCTACGTGATCGACCTCCTTCCGCTCGTCGTGATCTGCGTGATCCACGGTGCCGCGACCCTCGGGCGGGCGCTCGAGTGGCGCATCGTGGCGGTCGCCGTCGGCGTGCTGCTCGTCTCGGTCTGCGCGATTCGAGGCGCGCGCATCGCCGACTACCGGTACCGCTCGCCGTTGCGGGGACTGCAGGCGACGCCGGCGCTGAAGAGCGACGTCTCGTACCTGCGGACGACGTTCGCGCCCGACGACCTGATGCTCGGCTACGACCCCGCCTTCGCCTATGGCGTGATCTCGCCCGGCCGCAACGCGGCGCTCGGCAGCGCCCGGGCGATCGCGCGCTCCGAGTCGCAGCTCGTCGCGCGGGCGCTCAACCACCTCTCGGGACCGATCGCGCACGGCTGGTACACGGTCGTCGCGACCGATGCCGCGCGCGTCGCCCCCTTCCGGCAGGCGCTGACGGCGCACGGCTTCGACGTGCGCTGGGCCGCCCGCCGCTGGCTGCTCGTGCGCACGCGGGACCCCGTGACGACCAAGCGCGCCTTCTTGGAGCGCGGCATCGAGGTCTTCACGACGGCCACTCGGACGCTCCGGCCGAGTGAGGCCGCCGCCGCGGACACCACCCTGAACGCGCTGCAGGGCTCGCTCGCGGCGTTCCCGGCGGAGTAGCTACGCCGCCAGCGGTACCGTCGTGAGCCAGCCGATCGATTCCTCGAGCGCGCCGAAACACGTCTCGCAGAACGCGCGGCCGACATCGCGCCGCATGATCGCGAGCGCCTCCTCGACCGCCATCGCACGGCGATAGGGGCGATCGGCCGTGAGCGCGTCGTAGACGTCGGCAACCGCGAGGATACGTGCCATCTGCGAGAGGCCGGCGGCGGTGAGGCCGTCCGAGTACCCCGACCCGTCGAGGCGCTCGTGGTGCGCCGCGGCGTCGCGCGCGAGGTGGGCGAAGGCCGGCACGCGCTGCAGGATCTGCCGGGTGAAAACGACGTGCCGGCGGATCTGCGCGAACTCGGCCTCGTCGAGCTTGCCGGGCTTGTCGA
>JANLRV010000125.1:0-10511 GCA_031361905.1 Actinomycetes bacterium | reverse complement strand
CATCCTGGAAGCGCGGCAGCCCGCCCGGCGTGGGCGCCCGGGCGAGCGCGTCCGCGGCGCGCTCCATGTGACGAGAGAGCACGAGCACGACGTCGGCCGCGGCGGTGCCGAAGATTGCAAGCTGCAGCAGCCGGACCGGCGCGAGCGGCGCGACGAGCGCCGCGAACGTGATGCACGCGAGCGCGATCGCGACGCACCGCGCGGCGTCACCGGACGACGAGAACGAGAGCGCGCCCGCGGCGAGCGCGACGGCCCCGACCGGGAGGCGCAGACGATGAGGCACGATCAGCACGGCCGCGAGCGCGGCGATCGGCGTGCCGACGCTCGCGAGGTCGACGGCTACGTGGGCGACCGTCGCGGAGGTCGCCAGCAAGACCGACGCGACGGCAATCAGGACGAGCGGCACGAGCGCTCCGGCGCGGCTCGCCGGCAGCGCTGGGCGGAGCGTCCGCACGGGCAGCGCGACGGTCGCCGCCTGCAGCGCGCAGAGCAGCAGGTACGCGAGCCAGAACGGCATCGCTAGCGGGTGCCGAGGGAGCGCAGCACGAACAGCGCGGCGATCTGGGCGGCCGCGACGAGCTGATCGATCTGCACGCGCTCGTCGACCGCATGCGCGAGCTCGACGCCCCCGGCACCGCACATCACGCAGGGGATCCCGGCCGCGCAGTAGAGCCGCATGTCGGCGCCCCACGGCACGCCGATCACGCGCGCCGGGACGCCGCGCACGTCGCTCGCGGCCGCCAGGGCCGTGGCTGCGACCGGGTGCTCGCGCGGCGTCTCGCCCGAGGCGAACTGGCCGCCCGAGAAGCGGATCTCGCAGAGATCGCCAATCGCCGCTTGAAGCACCGCGCGGGCGTCCTCGATCGACTCGCCGACGAGCACGCCGAAGCGGCCCTCGAAGACGAGCCGGTCGGGCACGGTCGATGACCACTCGCCGGCCGAGAGTCGTCCGACGAGAATCGGGTACGGCAGCTGCAGCTCGCGCATCTGCGGGTGTGCGACGTCGCGGTTGCGCTCGTCCTCGAGGGTTTGCAGCCGCTCGTGGATCGGCAGATAGCGGTCGATCGCGCTGACTCCTTCGAGCCGGGCCGCGGCGTGGGCGGCCTTGCCGAGCACGATCCCCGTGAAGGTCAGCGCTCCGGCCTGCGCGCAGACGACGTCGAGGCTCGTCGGCTCGAGGATCAACGCCCCGTCGGCACGGCCGAGCCGCCGGATCGCGTCGAACGCGCCGAGGCCGCCGTCCTCCTCGGAGGCGACGCTCTGCAGCACGGCCTCGCCGTCGAGCTCGAGGCCGCTCGCGCGGATCGCCCGCAGCGCATGGAGCGCGGCGATCAGGCCGCCCTTCATGTCGAGCGACCCGCGGCCATGCACCGCGCCGTCGGCGATCACGCCGGCGTAGGGGTCGTGACGCCAGCGCTCGGATCCCTCGGGAACCGTGTCGATGTGCCCGCACAGCGCGATCCGGCGCTCGCCTCGCCCGAGCCGCCCCGACAGGCCGACCGCCCGCTCGCGCGGCGCCTCGGCGCCCGGGAAGCCGGGATCGCGGCGAAGCTCGTCGAGGTCGGTCTCCCAGCTCTCGACCTCGAGTCCGGCGTCGCCCATCAGCCGTGCCATCAGCGCTTGGGCGTCGGTCTCGTCGCCGGTCACGCTGCGCACCTGCACGAGGGCCGAGAGATCGGCGCCGAGGCAATCGGCGTCGATCGCCTCGCAGACGCGCCGCTCGAGCTCGTTCACGCGAGCGCCTCGATGCGGCGCACGAGCTCGGCCGGCGCGAGCCGGTCCGAGGGGGAGGACGCGCGATGCAGCACGACGATCTCACCGTCCCGCGCGATGATCGCGTCGAGCCCGAGCTGGAGGCCGTCGTCTCGCTTCGAGTAGCCGGGGCGGTTGCCGTGCCGCACGGCGGCAACCCCCGCGAGCAGCGTCGACGGCCGCAGCACCCAGAGCGGGATGCGCGGTCGCGCCGCACCGAGCGCGCGGTACAGGTCGTGTGCCGGGTCGGCCAGGGCGATCACGTCCTCGAGGCCCTCCATCTCGCGCCACAGGCCGGCGCGCCGCGCATCGATCGGGAGCACGATCACGAGCTCGCCGCCCGCCTCGCGGATCTGCATGCGGGCGTCCGCCACGCGCCGGAGCTGGACCGAGCAGATGTTGCAGCCGGGATGCCGCGAGAGGTAGAGCACGTGCGGTTGGCCGAGCAGGTCGGCCTCGGTGACGGTCGAGCCATCGGCCGCCGTCAGGCTGAAGGGTGGTAGCTTCACGGCCCGCAGCATCACACGGTCCCGCCTACCATGCTGCCGTGACCCGCTTTCGAGTCGCTGCGGTGGCGCTTGCGGTCGCGCTCGTGCTCGGCGACGGATCGGTCGTCGTGCTGGCGCTGCCCGCGATCTACCGCGAGTACTCGGCCGAGGTCTCCGACGTCACCTGGGTGATCACCGCCTTCAACCTCGCCGTCGCGCTCGCTGCGATCCCGGCCGCCCGCCTCGCGCGGCGGCGCGGCGCACAGCTCGTCTGTGCCGGCGGCCTCGCGCTCTTCGCCGCCTCCTCGGCAGCCTGCGCGCTCGCACCCTCGCTCGGCGTGCTGATCGGCGCGCGTGCGCTGCAGGGGATCGGCGGCGCGGCGGCGGTCACGGCGGCGCTCGAGCTGCTGCCCGGCCTGCTGGGCGGCGAGCGCCCGGCCGTGCGGCTCTGGGCGCTCGCGGGCGGTGCCGGGGCGGCGCTCGGCCCCGCGGTCGGCGGGCTGCTCACCGAGCTGATCTCGTGGCAGTCGATCTTCATCCTGCAGCTGCCGCTCGCGCTGCTGCCGATCCCGCTCGTGCTGGGCCTGCGCGCGCGCCCGCAGACGGGCGACCCGGGCCGGCCGCACCTCGCCGCGAACGCCGCGCTGCTTCTGCTCTCGGCCGGCCTCGCAGCGGCGCTCTTCCTGATCGTGCTGCTGCTGATCGAGGGCTGGCAGCTCTCGCCGATCACCGCCGCGATCGTGGTCTCGGCGCTTCCCGCGGCGACGATCGCCGCGGCGCCTCTGGAGCGGCGGCTCGGCCCCGCGCGGGTCCGGGCAATCGCCGGTGCCGTGCTCGCAGGCGGCGGCCTCGCTGGCCTCGGCCTGCTGCCGGGGGCGCGCTGGTTCTGGACGCTGCCGCCGCAGGTCCTGATCGGCATCGGGCTCGCGCTCGCGCTCGGCGCGCTCACTGAGACGGCGCTCGAGGGGCGTTCCGCCGTCGCGATCCACGGCGGCACGACCATCGCCGCCCGCCACGCCGGCGTCGTGCTCGGCCTGGTGCTGCTGACGCCCGTCTTCGTCGGCGACCTCGACCGCCAGCGCGGCCGGGCCGAGCAGGCGGCGGCGGCGGCCTTCCTCGACGCGCCCGTCTCGCTGACGACCCAGGCGACCGTCGCGACGGCCGTCAGCGCTGAGCTCGCCGCCTCGCCCGGCCGGCTGCCCAACGTCAAGGCGATCTTCGCGCGCGTCGAGGTGGAGCAGAAGGACCAGGCCGAGATCGCACGGCTGCAGCGGGTCTTCCAGGATCAGCTCGACCGGGCGGCGACCTCGTCGTTCTCGCGCTCCTTCCTGTTCGCGGCGGCCCTCGCGCTGCTCGCGTTGATACCCGTCGCGCGCGGGCGCGAGGTCGGCCTGTGACGCCGCGGCTCGTGATCACGGCGGCCGCCGTCGCGGCGATCGCGCTCCCGTCGGCGTACCTCGCGCTCGGCGGCGGCGACTATCGCCCCTCGGGCGTCGCCGACCCGTGCAGGACGCGCGCCTGGCGCAACCCCGACGGGGCGACCCAGATCGCACAGCAGATCGCCTCCTCGGCGCTCGATGGCGCGGCCTGCGAGCTCGGCGTCTCCCGCGAGCAGCTCTCGCTCGCGCTCGCTGACTCCGGCAGCCGCGCCCGCTTCTCGCGCGCACACCACCTCGATGACGGCGCGATCGAGCAGGCGGTCCGCCACGGTCTCGCGAGAGCGGTCGACGACGCGGAGAAGGCCGGCGGGATCGGCGGCACGCAGGCCTTCGTGCTGCGCGGGATCGCGAACAACCTGCCGGTCGACGAGCTGCTCGGCCTGATCCGCGACGGACGCAGCCTGCTCGCGTAGGCTTGCCGCCGTGACCGACGGGCTCGGGGTGACCACCGCGAACTGGCTCGATCCACCGTACAACCGGTGGGGCTTCCGTCACGTGCCCGAGCTCGCGACGACGGCGGTGATCCCACGAGGCGACGGACCCATGCGCGAGCTCCCGCGCGCCGAGCGCGACCTCGACGCCTTCGCGTTCAGCCACGGCGGCGTGCGCTACACGCTCGCGGAGATGCTCGCCGAGACGTTCACTGACGGCTTCCTCGTGATCCAGGACGGCGCGGTGGTGACCGAGCGCTACCTCGACGGCATGCGCGAGACCGACACCCACCTGCTGATGTCGTGCTCGAAGTCGCTGACGTCGACCCTCTGCGGCGTGCTCGCCGGGCGCGGCCTGCTGACGCCTGACGATCTCGTCACGGACCACCTTCCGGAGCTCGCGGACAGCGCCTGGGAGGGCTGCCGCCTCCAGCACATCCTCGACATGCGCGTCGGCATCGCCTGGGATTTCGACGTCGACGAGTACACGATCCTCGACGTCTCCGACTATCGCACGCACGAGCTGCACGGCACGATCCCGCCCGACACGGAGACGTGGATCCGGACGATTGCCCGGGGACCGTTCGAGCACGGCGCCGGCCCCTTCCGTTACTGCTCGCTCGCGACGGACGTGCTCGGGTGGGTGCTCGCGCGCGTCGGCGGGGCGGCGTTCCCCGAGCTGTTCTCGCGCGAGCTGTGGTCGCGGATCGGCGCCGAGCGCGACGCCGAGATCATGCTCGACCACTCGGGCTTCGCGATCGTCGAGGGCGGCATCTGCACGACGCTGCGCGACCTCGCCCGCTTCGGCCTGATGTGCCTCGAGGACGGTCGGGCGCTCGGAGCGCAGGTCGTGCCGGAGAAGTGGATCGCGCGCGTGCGCAGCCATCCCGCCGACCTGATCGATGCCTACCGCGCCTCCGACGTCGCCGACCCGGATGCGCCCGACTCGTTCTACCACGACAAGTGGTGGGTGGACGACGGCCCGCGCGGCGTCTACGCGGCGCTCGGCATGAACGGCCAGTCGATCCTCGTGCACCGGCCGGCGCGGGTCGTGATGGCGAAGCTCTCGACGTTCCCGGACGCGCTCGACTGGGATCGCTTCGCGCTCCACCACGCCGGCATGATCGCGCTCTGCGATCACCTGGCCTGACATGCCTCGCTGATCGCGCTGAGGAAGATCAACACCGTCTCGATCCCGCCGTCGGTCAGATAGAGGGTCCCGGGGTCGAGCGGGAGCGAATCGCAATGAGCCATGGTCTCCAAGATTGCAGGTCGCACACGCAAGCGTATGCTCACATGCAGCGCTCGAACGATCGAGCTCACACCGCCGAGGAGACGCCATGCCCACCGTGATCGCTCATCACGACGTGACCGACAGCAAGCACTGGCTGGCGTCGCCGAAGCGCGAAGAGGTTTTCGGGCCTCTCGGGGTCACGAACATCCGGACGTTCGTCGATCCCCAGAACCCGAACCACGTGGCGGTGCTGATGGACGTGGCCGACATGGACGTCGTGATGGCCGCGATGCAGACCCCGGCGCTGGCCGAGGCGATGGACCACGACGGTGTGCTGCCCGCGACGCTCGTGATTCTCGTCGAAGCGTAGGACCCCTCGCGCGGTTGAGCTTGAACGCGGAGGATGACGCCTGAGCTGTGCGGCCCGCGCCAGCCCTTGGTTTAGCCGGACGTGCCTGGTTACTCTAGAACCCGATGCTCATCCTGTCCTCGGCCGAGACCGAATCGCTGCTCGATCCCGATGCCCTCCGGCATGCACTCGCGTCCGCAATGGCGGACCTCAGCGCCGGCCGTGTCTCGATGCCGCCACGGATTGCGGCCTACGTCGAGGAGCGGGGCGGGTTCGTGGCGGCGATGCCGGCGTACCTGCCCGCGACGGGCACTGTCGCGGCCAAGCTCGTCAGCCTCTATCCGGGTAACGCCGGAACCGCGTTGCCGACGCACCAGGCGATCGTGATCGTGTTCGACGCCGCAAACGGTCAGCCGGTCGCGCTGCTCGACGGCACCTCGATCACCACGGCGCGCACGGCCGCAGGTTCGGCACTCGCGACCGACCTGCTCGCGCGGTCCGACGCGGATGTGCTTGCGATCGTCGGTACGGGCGTGCAGGCACGCGCCCACGCACACGCTGTCGTCCGCGTACGGCCGTTTCGCGAGCTCCGGATCACCGGACGCAATCCGGCACGCGCCGCCGCCCTCGCCGCAGAGCTCCGTGGCGTCCTCGACGTCGAGATCGTCGTGGCCGCCAGCGCGGCGGATGCGTGCGCCGGCGCCGACGTCGTCTGCCTGACGACCGGCGCCGCGGAGCCGGTCATCCGGCGGGCAGACCTCGCGCCCGGAACGCACGTGAACTCGGTCGGGTTCGAGAGCGTCGGAAGAGAGGTCGATTCGGCGACGGTGGCGGACGCACTGGTCGTGGTGGAATCGCGGGCGTCGGTGCTCGCTCCGCCGCCGGCCGGCTCCTACGACCTGCGCGTGCCGATCGACGAAGGCCTGCTCGATCCCGGCGACCTGGTCGAGCTTGGTGAGATCGTCGACGGGACGGCGAGCGGCCGCACCTCGGCAGAGCAATTGACGCTGTACAAGTCCGTCGGGGTGGCGGTCCAGGACGCGGCCGCAGCCGCGCTCGTCCTCGCCGCCGCACGCGAGATCGGTCTCGGCCTCGAGTTCGACCTGTAGCCGGCCTGCCCGCGAGATCGACGGGCTCAGCTCGAACGGAGCCTCGACATTCGAAATACACCTGGCGCGGTTCAGGTTGAAGTTGAACGCCCGAGCGTGACGGGTCACCGAGCGGCACCGCCACCGACGCCCGCGCCCGCTCGACCCTCGCGCGGCGGCCGTGCCGCCGCCCTCCACCGGCGCCGGCGGGCGATCGGTGTAGGGAATTCCCATACGCGAGCGCGAGCCGCGCCTCGTACCGTCGGTGCATGACCACTGTCCTGCAGTCCCTCCCCGTCGGCGTCGAGCCCGCCCGGCTCGAGGCCATCCACCAGCGTGAACTGGCCGCCTTCACCGCGGCCCGCCCGCGCTCGGCCGAGCTGCTCGAGCGCGGACGCCGCTCGATGCCTCGCGGCGTCCCGATGGCCTGGTTCTCCGGGCTCTGGGACCACCCCGTCGTGTTCGCCGCGAGCGGATCCGGTGCGACCTTCACCGACGTCGACGGGCACACGTACCTCGATTTCAACCTCGCCGACTCGAGCACCTTCTGCGGCTTCGCGCCGGAGCCGGTGGCCGAGGCGGTGGCGCGACGGATGCGCTCGGGCCCGCAGCTGTTCCTCGCCGACGAGAACGCGATCCTGGTCGCGGAGGAGCTCGCGCGGCGGTTCGCGCTGCCGAAGTGGCAGCTGACGCTGTCCGCGTCGCTGGCCAACGTCGAGGCAATCCGGATTGCGCGAGCGGCAACCGGCCGCTCCAAGGTTCTGGTCTTCGACGGCAAGTACCACGGCCTGATCGACGACACGCTCGCCGTGCTCGACGATGGGCGCGTCGCCGACGAGTACGTCGGCCTGCCGTCGCGCACGTCGGCGGACACCGTGATCGTTCAGTTCAACGACGCCGACGGCGTTGCGCGTGCCCTGGAGAACCGTGAGATCGCCTGCGTGATCACCGAGCCGGCGCTCACCAACACCGGCATCGTGCAGCCCGAGCCGGGCTTCCACGATGCGGTGCGGGCGGCCTGCACGCGCACCGGCACGGTGCTGATCGTCGACGAGACGCACACGCTGATGTGCGGCTACCACGGCCTCGGCCACCGCTTCGGCGTCGAGCCCGACATCATCACGCTCGGCAAGGCGATCGGCGGCGGCATCCCGATCGGCGCCTACGGCCTCTGCGAGCCGCTCGCAGACCTGCTCTCTGAGCCCGGCTCGATGCCCGCGCTCGCCGGCGCGCCCACGGGCGAGATCGCGACCGGCGGCACGCTCGCCGGCAGCGCCCTGCAGACGGCTGCCGCCCGAGCTGCGCTCGAGCACGTGCTCACACGCGAGGCGTACGACCGCACGGCCGAGCTGGGCGCGAGGCTCGCGGACGGGATCGAGACCGCCCTCGCCGCGGCGGGCCTGAGCTGGCACGTCGACCGCCTCTGGGCCAAGACCGGCTACCGGCCGCACCCCGAACGGCCCACCAACGGCGCCCTGGCGCGCGAGCGCTCGTCGCCGGAGCTGTCGGCGGCGATGCGGCTCTGGTTCGCCAACCTCGGCATCTGGGAGGCGGGTTGGTGGTCGGGGCCGGCGATCTCCTGCGCGACAAGCGCTGCCGACGTCGACCGCTACTGCAGCGCGCTCGCGGAGCTGGCGCTCGAGCTGGCTCGTTAGAATCCGCACGTGCTCGTCGGCCGCGGCGCGGAGTGTGATCGGATCGAGGCGATGCTCGCCGGCGTCCGTGAGGGCGCCGGCGGCGCGCTGCTGCTGCGCGGCGAGCCGGGCATCGGCAAGTCGGCGCTGGTCGAGTACGCCCTCCGCCGCGGCGAGGGCCTCCGCACGCTGCGCGTCCTCGGCGTCGAGTCCGAAGCGGTCGTGCCGCATGCCGGCCTGCACGTCCTGCTCGCGGCGGTGCGGCCGGCGATCGACGCGCTCACGCCGCGCCAGGCGCACGCGATCCGAGTCGCGCTGGGCGAGGAGACCGCCGGGGAGCTGGACGCGATCGCCGTCTACTCGGGCGTGTTCGCGCTGCTCGCCGAGCTCGCCGCCGAGCAGCCGCTGCTGATCGTCGCGGACGACGCGCACTGGCTCGACGAGGAGTCGGCTCTCGCGCTCGGGTTCGTCGCCCGCCGCGTCGCGGGCGAGGCGCTCGGCGTCCTGCTCGCGGCCCGAACGACCGAGCCGTTCGACCTGCCAGGTGTGCCGGTGCTCGACCTCGGCGGGCTCGACGAGGCGGCGGGCATCTACCTCGTCGCACGCAGCGTCGCCGCCGTCGAGCCAGCCGTCGCGCGCGCCCTGGTGCAGCAGACGGGCGGCAACCCGTTGGCCCTGCTCGAGCTGCCGCACGCCCTCGACGCCGACCAGCGCGCCGGCCGCCGGCCACTCGACGACCCGCTGGCGGTCACCGCCAGCGTCGAGCGCGCCTTCCTCGCGCGCGCAAGGCGGCTCTCAGAAGCCGCTCGTCGTGCCCTGCTGCTGGCGAGCGCCGCCGACAGCGACGACGAGGCCACGCTCGTCGGCACCGCCCCCGACGTCGCTGCCGGCCTCGACGAGGCCGAGGCCTCCGGGCTGGTGCGGATCCGGCGCGGGCGCGTCAAGTTCCGCCATCCGCTGGTGCGGTCGGCCCTCTACTCGTCAGCACCGGCGAGCGAGGTGCGCGCCGCGCACGCTGCGCTGGCCGACCGCCTCCGCGATACGCCCCTGCGCAGCGCCTGGCACCGCGCCCTCGCCGCGACCGAGCCCGACGTGGCCGTCGCCGAGACACTGACGACGGCGGCTTCGACGGCGCTGCGGACGGGTGCGGCGGCGACCGCGGCGCGCCTGTTCGAGCAGGCGGCGCGGATGATGCCGCCCGGGGAGGAGCGCCGCGCGCGGCTGCTCGACGCCGGGCGGGCGGCCTGGCTCGGCGGTCGTCCCCGCGAGGCGCTCGCGCTGCTCAGGCGGGCGCGCGACGGTGCCGCCGATCCGCTGTTGCGGGCCGAGATCGCGATCGCGGAGTGGTGGGCCGTCTCGTCGTCCGGCGACCCCGAGCCGCTGTTCGAGCCGCTGATCGCCCAGGCCGAGCAGATCGCGCCGATCGACCCGCGCTGCGCCGCGCGCATGCTCGGCCTGGCCTGGGACTTCGCGTGGGACACAATGGCGATCGACCGTGCGCGCACGCTTGCGCGGCGCGGGCGCGCGCTGCTGGGTGACCAGGTCGGTCCCGACGATCGCGAGGTGCTGACGGCGCTCGGGTGGTCTCAGGTGGCCGACTGCGACGTCGCCGAGGGCGTCGCCACCGCCCGCGAGGCGATAGCGCTCTCCGAGGGCTGCGCCGATTTGCAGGCGTCTTTCGCCGTCGAGATCCTGACCGCTGTCGACCTGCTCGAGGAGGCCGGCCAGGTCGCTCAGCGCACGGTCGCGCTGCTCGCGAGCGTCGGCCACGCGCCTGCGCTCGCCTACGCCTACCAGGCGCTCGCCGAGGTCGAGCTGCGGCGAGGCGACCTCACCCGGGCGCTCTCGCACGCGCACCAGGCGCTCGCGATCGGCGACGAGGCGGGCCGCTGGCTGCCCGGCTGGCAGCTTGCCGAGATCGCCGGCGTCGAGGCCCACCTCGGCCTCGAGGAGCCGTGCCGCCGGCACGCCGCCGAAGCGCAACGCTCGGGCTGGGCAGAGATGTCGTGGTCGGGCGTCCGCGCGGGCGCCGCGCGCGGGCGACTATAGCTAGCGCGCGGCCACCACGCGGCGGCGCGCGCCCCGCGCGACCGCCC
>JANLRV010000076.1:0-10538 GCA_031361905.1 Actinomycetes bacterium | reverse complement strand
CACTCACGAATCATTCTGTGAGAACGTCTTAGCGGACGCGCACGGTCTTGCGCGTCGTCGCTCCGTCTCTCCGCGCGAGCCGCAGCGTGATCGAGCGCGGCGCCCGCTTGGCCCGGACGCGCAGCGTGATCGCGATCGCGCCACCTGCTCGCACCTTGCAGCTCCGCCACGGACCGCTGCCGAGACGGAAGCTGCACGACGCGGAGACGTCGGAGGCGCGGGCGCGAACCCGCACCGTGCGCCGTCCCTGACTCGTGGCGAGGCGCGCGCGAGCGGATTGCAGCGAGAGACGCGTCGAGGCGCCGCGGCCGTTCGAGCGCGGCGGCGCTGCGGGCCCGGCCTTCGTGCCGGGCGTTCCTGCCAGCGGAGCGCTCGTGCCGGGTGCGAGCGCCGGCGTCGTCGCCAGGGCCTCGGCTGAGGCGACGCTGACGTTGCCCGATGCATCGAGCGCGAGCACGCGGTAGCGGTAGGTCGTCGCCGGTGCGGTGTCCGCATCCGTCAGCGTCGTCGCGGCGGGCTCGCCGATCGCGACGCCGTCGCGCAGCACGCGATAGCGGGCGACACCGATGTCGTCGCTCGCGGCCAGCCACTCGACCGTGACCGAGCGATCGGGCGCGACCGTCGCCGTGACGCCGAGGGGCGAGGTCGGAGCGCTCGTGTCGGGCGTCCCGGGCGTCGTCGCGGAGACCGCTCCCGAGGGCGCGCTCGCATTGCCCGCCGCGTCGACGGCGATCACGCGGAAGCTGTAGGCGGTTGCGGGCGCGAGGCTCCCGATCGTCCCGTCCGGATACCCCGACGTCGCCACGTCGACGCCATTCACCTGCACGCGGTAGTGGTGGACGCCGACGTTGTCGTAGGCGTCGTACCACGCGAGGGTGGCGTGCGTCTGATCGGTCGAGAGCACGTGCACGCCGAACGGCGAACTCGGCGGCGCGGTGTCGGCTGCCGGCTCCGTCGCGTAGGTCACGCTGACGTCGGCGCCGGTCGCGTCGAGGCCCGTGAGCGTGACCGTGATGCCGTTCGCCTGGTCGACGAACGTCTGCCCGAGCGTGAGCACCGCGCTCGACGGGTTGCCGCTCGCGGTCGTGTTGACGAGCTGCGTGTGCGGCTGCTCGACCGAGCCGTCGCCGTTCGCGTCGAGCCGGTCGAGGTGCAGGAGCACGCCGTTGATCGAGCTCGATGTTCCCCAGGCGCTGTCGAATCCTCCGAGCGGTCGTCGCAGCTCGACGTAGTAGCTGCCCGTCCCCGCGCCCGTCTGGAACCGCTTGATGCGCAGGCTGCGCACGCCCGTCGCCGACTCCAGCGGGACGATCCGGTAGCTGCCCGTGTGGCTCGCCTCCGCGATCGCGTCACCGGGCCAGAGGCTCGCCTCGACGTGATGCGGCGCGTTCATCTGGCGCAGCGTCGATCCCATCACGTCGAAGGGGTCGCCGTACTCGGACTGCTGCGAGCAGCTCGCGGAGATCGGAACCGGGACGCCTCCGGATCCCGTGCAGGCGAGCGTTGCGGCGTGCCAGGCACCGAGGTTGTGGCCGACCTCGTGCGCGACGACGCGCAGGTCGATCGTGCCGTTCAGCTGCGTGCCCGGGCCGCCGACCCACGCGCGCCCGGCGAAGCCGCAGCCCTGCAGGCCGAAGAACACGTAGATGAACTCGTCGTAGCCCGCCACGTCGTTGCCGGCGGCCGTGGAGGCCGCGCGCGCGGGCGTCTCCCACGCGTCGGCGGGGCACCCGGTCCCATCCTGGCCGCTCAGGGTGAAGGGCCCGGCGACGTCGCCGGCGAACTGCAGGCGGTCGCTCGTCTGCTCTCGGTAGTAGGCGTCGAGCGAGCCCGTCGGACCGAACATCACGGCCTCGGTCTGCGCGGGCGTCACGGTCGGCGTGACACCCGGCCGCGTCGCGATGATCACGAGCGTGCGGTGATAGCGCTCGTCGCGCCCCGAGAGCGGCAGATCCTCCGCGCGTGGCGCCTGCGCGAGGACCTCGACCGTGCCGTTTCGCGCGAGCGAGAGCCGGTCGGCTCGCAGGTCGCCGGTGAGGCGCACCTCGTCACCGTTCTGGAGCTCGTCCGCCCGCGCGCCGGCGATCACGGGGATCAGCTCGCTTCCCGTGTCGAGCGAGACCTCGACCTGCCCCACGCCGTTTGTGAAGTCGTCGGAGTGCCGGATGCGCACCGTGCCCTCGCGCTGCACGATCTCCGCGAACGCGCCCGCGGGCAGGATCAGCCCAACGAGGACCAGCGCGAGCAGGGAGGCGCAGCGACGCGGCACATATCACAGACAAGCGATATTCCGCGGCCGGCGCTTCCCCAGCCAGAGGGATGTTGCATCACGCGAAAAACGCCTCGGCGAGCGCGTAGTAGTCGCGCGGAACCGTCTTCAGCTCGGCGACGGCCTCGGTCAGCGGAACGGGGATCACGTCGACGCCACGCAGCGCGGTCATCTGGCCGAACTCGCGACGGCTGACGAGATCGGCCGCGAGCAGCCCGTAGCGCGTCGCCAGCACCCGGTCGTACGGCGTCGGCGTGCCGCCGCGCTGCAGGTGCCCGAGGATCGTCACGCGGGTCTCATAGCCGGTCAGCCGCTCGAGCTCCTCGGCGAGCTGCTGGCCGACACCGCCGAGGCGCACGTGCCCGAACGCGTCGAGCTGGTCGTCGACCGTCGTGAGCGCGTCGACGCCTGCCTCGTGGGTCAGCGGCCAGCCCTCGCTGACGACGATGATCGAGAAGTCCTTGCCGCCGGCGTGGCGGTTCCGGATCAGCTCGGCGCAGCGCTCGACGGTCATCGGGAACTCGGGGATCAGCACGACGTCGGCGCCGCCTGCGAGCCCGCTCTGAACCGCGATCCAGCCCGCGTGGCGGCCCATCACCTCGACGACCATCACCCGGTCGTGCGACTCGGCGGTCGTGTGCAGCCGGTCGATCGCCTCCGTCGCGATCGTCAGGGCCGTGTCGAATCCGAACGTCTGGTCGGTGCCGGCGAGATCGTTGTCGATCGTCTTCGGCACGCCCACGATCGGCAGGCCGTGCTCGGCGTAGAGCCGGGCACCGACGCCGAGCGTGTCCTCGCCGCCGATCGCGATCAGCGCGTCGAGGTGCTCGAACGCCCGTCGCACCGCTTCGACCCCTCCGTCGATCTTGAAGGGGTTCGTGCGGCTCGTCTTGAGGATCGTCCCGCCGCGCACGAGGATGCCCGACACCTCGCGCGTCGTCAGCGGCGTGAAGGTCTGGTCGATCATGCCGCGCCAGCCGTGCCGGACGCCGATCGGCTCGTGCCCGTTCGTCAGGAGCCGCCTCGTGGCCGCCCGGATCACCGCGTTCAAACCCGGGCAGTCGCCGCCGCCGGTGAGCATGCCTACGCGCATGGAGCCTCCGTGTGAACCTGTTGCAAGATCTCTTCCGGCGTCTGCGGCGTCGCCTGCGCTCCGGGCCGTTCGGCCGGCCCGAGCGCGTCCAGCGGCTATCTTAGTGGCTCGATGACAGCGAAGCTTCTCGTGATCCAGCACGACGACGACACCGACCTCGGCGCGCTCGCCCCGGCGCTCGCGCGCCACGGCATCGCCTCCGTGATCGTCAAGCCCGACGACGTCGAGGGCGCGAGCATCGAAGGGATGGACGGCGTGCTCGTGCTGGGCGGCGTGATGCATCCGGACAACCCCGCGCGCGTGCTCGTGCTCGAGCGCGAGCTGATCGCCGAGGCCCACCAGATCGGCCTTCCGATCCTCGGGGTGTGCCTCGGCTCGCAGCTCGTCTCGCAGGCCTGTGGCGGCACGGCCGGGCCGGCATCCCGCAGCGAGATCGGCTGGACGCCGATGACGATGTGCGAGGCCTCGGCCGACGACGGGCTGCTGTCGGGCGTCAGCGCGCCGACGCTGTTCGAGTGGCACTCCTACTGCTGCACGCCGCCCGAGGGCGCGGCGATCCTGGCCGAGAACGAGGTCTGCATCCAGGCCTTCCGGATCGGCGAGCAAACCTGGGGCATCCAGTTCCACGTCGAGGTCACGCCGGCCATCGTGGCCGAGTGGGCCGTGCTCGGCGCCGACGACCTCGCCAGCGAGCGCGTCGACCCGTCGACGCTCAGCGAGGCGCCCGCGGGCACGTTCGAGCGCTCGATGGCCGTCGCCGATCTGATGGCGGATCGCTTCGGCGCGCTCGTGGCCGCGCGATCGGCCCGCCTCGCCGAAAGCTCCGCGACCGCGTAGGATTGCCGAGTCGGTTTCCTGACTCGAGAGTCAAGCCAAGGAGCGAGTATGGCCACGAGCACCCCGATCACGCTCAACAGCGAGCGGATCCGCGAGCTCACGGAGCGCGAAGAGAAGCACCTGGAGTCCGAGACGCGCGGATCGTCCCAGATGTTCGATCGAGCCAACAAGGTGCTCGCCGGCGGCGTCGCGTCGTCGTACCAGGCGCGTGACCCATGGCCGATCTACATGACCGAGGGCAAGGGCTCGCGGGTCTGGGACGTCGACGGATCCGAGTACATCGACTTCCACAACGGCTTCGGCTCGATGGTGCAGGGCCACGCCCACCCGGTGATCTCCGAGGCGGTGCAGAAGCGCATCGAGAAGGGCACGCACTTCGCGCTGCCGACCGAGGATGCGGTCTGGATGGGCGAGGAGCTCGAGCGGCGCTGGGGTCTTCCCCAGTGGCGCTTCGTCAACTCGGGGTCCGAGGCGACGATGGACGCGATCCGGATCGCGCGCGCCCACACGGGCCGCGACACGATCATGAAGATCTTCGGCAGCTACCACGGCCACCACGACTACGTGATGGTCTCGATCGGCGTGCCGTTCGCGCACATCGGCGACCGTGAGAACTACGACTCGCTGCCCTACGGCGCCGGCATCCCGAAGGCCGCGTCCGACCTCACGATCCCGGTCCCGTTCAACGACGCGGGCGCCATGGAGCGCCGCATCGAGCGGCTGATCGACGAGGGCCGCAAGCCGGCCTGCGTGATCATGGAGGCCGCGCTGATGAACCTCGGCGTGATCCTCCCCGAGGACGGGTACCTCGCGGCCGTGCGCGAGATCACGAAGAAGCACGAGATCGTGCTGATCTTCGACGAGGTCAAGACGGGCCTCTGCATCGCGCCCGGCGGCGCGGTCGAGTACTTCGGCGTGATGCCCGACATGGTCACGCTCGCGAAGGCGATCGGCGGCGGCCTGCCATCCGGCGCGATCGGCGCCTCGCACGAGGTGATGGAGTGCGTGCGTGACGGCCGCGTCTACCAGGTCGGCACCTATAACGGGAACCCGCTCGTGATGGCGGCAGCGCGCGCGAGCCTCGAGCACGTGCTCACGGCGGACGCCTACGACCACCTCGACAAGCTCGAGCACCGGCTGCTCACGGGCTGCCAGGGCGTGCTCGACAAGTACAACATCGGCGGTGACACCGTCGGCATCCGCTCGAAGGGCTGCGTGCGCTTCACGGAGTCGCCGATCACCGACTACGAGTCGTTCATGGCGAACCAGAACGGCCCGCTGACCGAGCTTGCGTGGCTCTTCAACTTCAACCGCGGGATCCTGATGGCGCCGGGCCGCGAGGAGGAGTGGACGCTCTCCGTGCAGCACTCGATCGAGGACGTCGATCGCTACGTTGCCGCGCTCGACGAGCTCGCCTCGGAGCTCGTCGCTTAGATCGCTTGCCGGTCGCGCCCAGCGGGGCGCGACCGGCGGCCAGTTCAGGCGGCTGGCTCGGCGGTCTGCACCGTCGCGTAGGTCTTGCGCACCGTCTCGCGGATCTCCCAGACGCCGCTCCAGCCGTCCGGCACGAAGCGCACGACGCCGGCCCGGATCTCGTGCCGCGTGCCGTCCGCGTCGATCAGCGTCGCGTCGCCCGCGAAGAACGTCATCAGCTCGCAGCAGCCGACGCGCTTGGACGGGAAGCTGCCGGGCGTGCACTCCCAGATCCCCGTCGCGACGTGCCCGTCGTCGGACAGCTCGAGGATCGCCGCGACGGGCGAGCCGGAGATCGGCTCGACGCCCGGGGGCCAGGGGCCGACGGACTCGAGCTCGGCCGACATCACGTCGACGGCGGACTGCACCTGGGTGCTCATGGGCGTTCTCCCTTGTATCTCAGGACGTCTTCGATCAGGTCGGCGCCGCGGATCTGCCCCGGCGCGGCCTTGACCGCAGCCGCGATGGAGCGCATCCGCTCACGCAGCGGCGTGTCGGCGAGCAGGCGGTCGACGGCCGAGCGCAGCTCGGCGGGCTGCCACTCGTAGGTCTGCAGGCGCACGCCGAAGCCCGACTCGTCGATCAGCTGGGCGTTGTCGTACTGGTCCCAGAAGAGCGGCAGCGCGATCATCGGCAGGCCGAAGTGGAAGCCCTCGTTGAGCGTGTTGTTGCCACCGTGCGTGATCAGCAGGTCGGCCTGGGGGAGGATCGACGGCTGCGGCAGATACTCGGCGCCGTGCTGGTTCGGGTGCAGCGAGATCTCGCCGTGCAGCGTGCCCTTGCTCACGATCACGCGGTACGGGCCATCGGCGAGCGCGTCGCAGAGGCGCTGCATCAGCTCGACGTCCAACGACCCCAGGCTGCCGAGCGAGAGATAGAGCAGCGGCTCTGCGCCGGGCAGGTGCGCCTCGACGTCGAACGGGGCCTCGCCGGTCCTCACGGTGGTGTTGAGCCGGTGCCAGCTCGGGCCGAGCGGACGGGTGCGGGCGTAGTCCGCCGCATCCGCGAAGAGGTAGAGGTTGAGCCACGGCGACTCGTAGTGGAACTCTCCCTCGGGGAGCGGCTGACCGCCCTTCGACTCGCAGAGCTCGCTGAAGCGCGCGTGCAGATCACCCGTCGCGCGCAGATACTCGGCGCGCCACTCGGACCACTCGGATCGGTCGCCCACCGGCAGGCCCGAGAGCGGCGGGGGCAGGTCGGGATCGCGGATCTCGAGCGGGTTCGCCGAGACCATGCGCACCCACGGGAAGGGCCCGGCCGTGACGGCCGGGAAGGCCGAGACGTTGTCGTGCACGATCACGTCGGGGTTGAGCTCGGCGAGCATGCCCTCGAGCGCGTCGTGCGCGTACTCGTTGGCTGCGATCAGCTCCTCCCAGATCGGCTTCAAGACGGTCGTGATCTGGTTGAACGTCGGCGTGCGGAAGTCGTGCTTCTTCTCCTGGATGTACTGCACCCAGACGTCGCCGACGACGCCGTCGGCCTCGTCGGCCGGGGCGCTGATCGCGAACGTCCGCTCCTCGAACCCCTTCGCGTCCATCACCCCGGCGAACGACTCCTCGAGCACGAAGACGCAGCGGTGGCCGCGCTCGCGCAAGACCTCGGCGAGCGCGACGAGGTTGTTCAGCGGTCCCCAGGCCCCGGGCTCGGGGAACAGTGCGATCGTCGCCATGCTGCCATGATCGCAAGATGGCTCTGGTGCTGCACGACCACCCGCGCTCGTCCAACGCGCAGAAGGTGCGCTTCTTGCTCGCGGAGCTCGAGCTGCCCTACGAGCGGCGTGACGTGCCGCTCGGGCGGACGCGCCCGGACTGGCACGTCGCCGTCAATCCGGCGGGCGGGATCCCGGCGCTGATCGATGATGGCTTCGCGCTGGCCGAGTCGCACGCGATCCTGCGCTACCTCGCAACCGATGATGTCTACCCCGCCGAGCGCCGAGCGCGGGCTCGCATCGACTGGGTGCTCGAGCTGATCGCGGGACCGCTGCGCGAGGCGAACCACCGTGTCAGCGGACCGGCCTTCGGCTGGCGGCCGCGGGAGGGCATCGGCGCCGCGCCGGCCGACCCGGCCGCGCTCGCCGAGGCGGTGCCGCAGGTGGGGCCGCTGCTCGCGCCGCTCGAGGCCGTGCTCGGGCCCGAGCCGTGGGCCTGCGGCGGTCGCTTCTCGCTCGCCGACTGTGCAGCCGCACCGGTGCTCTGGCGTCTCCGCCACGCCGGCGCGCTCGC
This sequence comes from Actinomycetes bacterium, assembly GCA_031361905.1. Taxonomy (GTDB): domain Bacteria; phylum Actinomycetota; class Thermoleophilia; order Gaiellales; family JALYLC01; genus JANLRV01. The sequence goes on along the minus strand of JANLRV010000076.1, from coordinate 2,644 downwards.
CGGGCGGATCGCCGTCTGGGCCGATGCGGTGCACGCGCGCCCGGCGTGGAGCGGGGTCGGCGCCGAGGCGGGGCTCTCGTGACCGTCGACCAGGCCTGCGCGCGCTGCGCCTCGTTTCCCGGCGCCGTCGAGGAGTTCCCGTTCGGCCCGCAGACGCGCGTCTACAAGGTCGGCGGCAAGATCTTCGCGCTGTTCGGCTCGGGTGCGTCGGTCAGCATCAAGGGCGAGCCGTGGCTGATCACACAGCACCGCGCCTCGTTCGAGTCGGTGACCGTCGCGCCGTATCTCCATCGTGACCACTGGAACGCGGTCGTGCTGAACGGCGACGTGCCCGAGGAGATGCTCGCCGAGATGATCGAGGACTCCTACGACCTCGTCGTCTCGGCGCTGCCGAGGAAGCTGCGCGCCGGGATCGTCCCCCGCTCTGCGTGACGACGGGGGACCGTGTGCAATTGGTCGCGTGACTCGCGAGCGATTGCTTTCGGCACGCCCCGGTCACGACCTGCGCGTTGGCAGGCATTGATCGGCGTGCTCACGCTCGCATCGAGGACACATCGGCGCCCGCTGTGAGCAAGCTCACTCGCCCGTGAGCGTGACGACCAGCGAGCGCGGGCCGCCTCGTTCGCGATGCTCGCACAGGTAGATGCCCTGCCAGGTGCCGAGCGCGAGGGCGCCGTTCGCGATCGGCACCGTCAGCGACGGGCCGATCAGGATCGCCTTGACGTGGGCGGGCATGTCGTCGGCTCCCTCGTCGACGTGCTCGAAGCCGTGCCAGCCGTCGGGGATCGCGTCGTCGAGCCAGCGGTCGAGGTCGCGACGGACGTCCGGGCTCGCGTTCTCGTTGAGCGCGAGCGACGCGGAGGTGTGCTGGATGAAGACGTGGGCGAGGCCGACCCGGAACTGCCGCAGCTCGGGCATCGCCGCGACGATCTCGCGCGTGACCAGGTGCACGCCTCGGCCGACCGGGGCGAGCTCGAGGTGTCGCTGCACGACCGGCATCGCTACTTCCCGGAGATGAGATCCGCGACCCGTGCGAGGCGCGAGGTGTGCGCGAGGCCCCGTCGCTCGCGAGCATCGGCCGCGCGATAGAGCGCATAGAGGCCGTGCACGCCCAGGTAGCGGAGCGGCTCGGGCTCCCACTTGCGGGGACGGCGGTTGACCCACGCGAGACCCGTCAGGTCCGTCTGCTCACCGCGCACGAGGTCGGCGAGCGTGCGGCCGGCCAGATTCGTCGTCGTCAGGCCGCTGCCGACGTAGCCGCCCGCCCAGCCGAGCCCGGTCGCCGGGTCGAGCCCGACGGTGGTGCACCAGTCGCGAGGCACGCCGAGCACGCCGCACCACGCGTGGTCGATCTCGACCTCGGCGGTGGCCGGGAAGAGGTCGGTCAGGATCACCTGAAGCGAGCGGGCCGTGCGCTCCTGCGTGCGGCCGTGATTGTCGGTCCTCGAGCCGTAGCGGTAGGGGACGCCGCGCCCGCCGATCGCGATGCGGTCATCCGCGGTCCGCTGCGCGTAGAAGTAGGCGTGCGCGCCGTCGGAGAGCGTCTCGGCGCCCTGCCAGCCGATCTCGTCCCAGACCGCTGCCGGGATCGGCGCGGTCGCGATCATCGAGCTGTTCATCGGCAGCCACGTGCGCCGCTGGCCGGCAAGGCTCGCGGTGAAGCCCTCGGTGCAGCGCAGGACGTGGCGGGCGCGGACCGTGCCGAACGGAGTGTGCGCGCAGCGCGCGTCGATGCGCGTGACGCGCGTCGCCTCGTGAATCGTCACGCCCATCCGCTCGACGAGGTCGCCGACCCCGCGCACGAGCTTCGCGGGGTGCACGCGCGCGCAGTGCGGCGTCGCGATCGCGGCGAGCGCGCCCGTCATCCGGATCCGCTCCTCGAGCTCGGCGGGCTCGAGCCACGCGTACTCGTCGGCGAAGCCCCACTCCCCCTCGTACGCGAGATGCTCGCGGAGGCGGCCGAGCTGCGCCGGCGTGCGCGCCGCGTAGAGCGTTCCGCCCTTCTTGACGTCGGCGTCGATCCCCTCGCGCTCGAGCACGTCGATGACCTCGTCGACGGAGGCGAACATGGCCCGCTGCAGCTTGACGACGGGCTCCCGGCTGCCGGCCGCCTTCGCGTAGGTGTCGCGCGATCCCGCGAGCTCGCCCGAGAGCCAGCCGCCGTTCCTGCCCGACGCGCCGAAGCCGACGTGCTCGGCGTCGAGCACGACGATCCGCAGCGATGGGTCCTCGCGGCGAAGGTAGTACGCCGCCCAGAGCCCGGTCAGCCCGGCGCCGACGATGCAGACGTCGGCCTCGGTCGACTCAGGGAGCGGCGGCCGCGTCGGCCGCATGCCTCCGAGGCTCGCGTGCCAGAAGGAGAGCTCGCCGTTGCGCATCGCCCAAGGCTAGATGAGTGATTCCGTTCCGTCGGGGGTTCTGGGGTGTGTCTCGGCTGGTTCTGGCGTTCTGCTCGCCGCGAGTCGGCCCTCGACGCTGTTCGAGGGGCGTTGCGGTGAGCGCGGGCCGTCTCGCGGCGAGCGTCACTCCGGGGTTTCCGGGCTTGTCGATGCGTCTCTGTGGAGACATCGCTGGTCTACAGGGGAGCGACGCCCGACACGTCGATTTCACGCGACCTCCAGATTGAAAAGTGGGAGGGTTCGGT
>JANLRV010000050.1:0-3705 GCA_031361905.1 Actinomycetes bacterium | reverse complement strand
CATCTAGAGGCTTGATGTGGGTTTGCCGGTCGCGGGCAGGGCGTGGTGGTGGGGTGACGAAAGGGTCTCCAGTCCTGTTCCCTCGTGATTGGAGCACGAGTTGGCAGCTTCGCTGGAGACCCTTGTCGTTTCCGCGTACATCTTCGCGGATGATCTGACGATTCCTCGCCCGGGTCCTGCGGGCAGGATCACGGACGCTGAGCTGATCGCTCTGGCGGTCGCGCAGGCGGCGATGGGAGTGCCCTCAGATCGTCAGTTTCTCGGTCTCGTGGGCAAGGTCTTGCTCGGCTGGTTTCCCCATCTTCCCGAGCAGTCCCAGTACAACCGTCGCTTGCGTCGCCTCGCGCCGATGCTCGCGGCGGTGCAGTTGCATGTCGCTGCGCTGATCACAAGAGCTGACCTGCTGATCGCTGACGGCACACTGATCGGAGTCGCGAACTACGCCGGCTGCGCGAGCCACAGCGAGTTCGCGGGCAGCGCGGCCTACGGCTATTGCGCCTCCAAGAGCGAGTACGTGTGGGGAATGCGCCTCGTGCTTGTGACCGACACGAACGGGGTACCGGTCGGCTACACGCTGGTCGCAGCCAACGAGCGGGAGTACGAGCCCGTGCGCGAGCTCGCGACCGCCCACCCAGGCTGCATCCTGATCGCGGACAAAGGCCTATGGGGCCGCGAGTACCGAGAAACGCTCGCCCTACAGGACGTCACGATCCTCACTCCCGACCGCACACGCACGACCGCAAACCATGCACGCGAGCGGCGACTCGCCGGCATGCGACTCGTGATCGAATCAACGATCAGCAACCTGAAATGCCAAATGCGTCTCGAACAGCACCTCGCGAAAACCCCCACCGGACTCGTGCAACGGATCGCACAACGACTACTCGCACTCACCCTCGGCATGCTCCTCAACGCCCTCACCGGCCGCCCACCCCGAGCACTCGCCGCCTACGACGGACGCTAAACCCACATCAAGCCTCTAGTGTTCGCGGGAGCAATCGAGGGAGACGCACGGTGGTCGAGGATCGAGACGTGGTCATCGTCGGTGGGGGGATCGCCGGCTTGACGGCGGCGCGCGAGCTGCGCGATCTCGATCCCCTCCTGCTCGAGGCGGACGATCGCGTCGGCGGGCGGATCTGGTCGAAGCAGCGGGGCGACCTCGCGCTGAGCGTGGGCGCTCACATGTTCCCGCCGCCGGACTCTCTCGTCGGCCGGCAGGTGACCGAGGCGGGCCTCGAGGTGCTGCCGATCACGGGCTCGATGCTGAACGTCGCGATGGGCGGCCGTCTCGTGCGCGACGTCCGGCCCGAGCTGCTCCCGTTCCGGCTGCCGCTCGCGCTCGCCGGGCGCATCTCGTTCGCGCGCGCGGGCCTGCGCATCAAGCGCGATGCCGATGCCTACATGAAGCTGATCGAGCGGGCTCCCGGCGACACGCACGCCGACGTGCGGCTGCGGGCGCTGCAGCACGGCGGTGACTCGACCTTCGCCGACTTCCTGGGCAGTCTGCACCCGGATGCGTTCCGCGTCTTCGAGGCCCTTGCCAACCGCTCGCTCGCCGATCCCGACGAGATCTCCCAGTCCGCCATGGCTGCGCTCTTCGGTCACGTCTGGGACTCGGGCGACCTCGGGCGCAACATGCGTGGCGGGTCAGGCCTGCTCCCGGGCGCGCTCGCGCTCGAGCTCGGCACGACGATCCGAACGAGCACGCGCGCCCTCTCGGTCGTGCCCGACGGTGCCGGCGTCCGCGTGCTCGTCGAGGGACCCGACGGCGCCGGGGAGATCCGCGCCCGCAGCGCCATCGTCGCGGTACCGGCACCGCACGTGCCGGGCTTGCTCGGCGACTCGCTGACGCCCGAGCTGCGAGACGCCCTCGCGCGGGTCCGCTTCGGACCGATGGCGGTTCTCAGCATCCTCACCGACGAGACCGCGCCGATGCCGTGGGACGACCTCTACTCGGTGCTGACGCCGGATCTCCGGTTCAACATGTTCTTCAACCACGCGAACGCGCTCAACGGCACCGGCTCGCCGAAGCAGGGCAGCGTGCTGATGGTCTACGGCGGCGGTCGGCGCGCGCGGGCGCTGCTCGGCAGATCGGACGACGAGATTCTCGCCGTCTTCCTCGACGACCTCGACCGGCTGTTCCCGCAGGTGCGGCGGCACATGGTCGAGAGCTGGGTGAAGGTCTGGCAGCACGCCGGGCCGTTCGCCGTGCCCGGGCGCTGGCGCGCGCAGGCTGCGCTCGAGCGCGGTCTTGCCGATCGGATCTTCCTCGCCGGCGATTGGGTCAGCGAGTTCGTCTCGATGGAGACGGCGGCGCTGACGGCCTCGGATGCCGCGCAGGCGGCGCGGCGCGTGGTCGAGCTCAACCGAGCTTGAAATGCCAGGCGCTCAGCACGGCCGCCGGCAGGCCCCTGGGGCGAGCCCGATCGGTCGAGCCGAGCGCGGTCCAGCCGGTGCCCTTCTGCCACTTGAAACGGAGGGTCGACGGAGCCCCCTTCACCCGGAAGGTCGCGAGGGCGAACAGCGAGCCGTCGTAGGTCGCCTCTCTCAGCGAGCCGAGGGGGCCGGCGACGCTCGAGCCGGGCTGCGCGCGGCGCAGCGCGGCTCGCAGCTGCCCGGCGTGGGTCGCGGGGGCGATCAGCACGCGTGCGCGGGCTGAGGTCTCGCCCTTGACGCCCTTGACGCCCGTCACACCTGCCGTCGCGCCGGTGGCGGCGAATGGCTGGAAGATGTAGGCGACGCCGACGACTCCGAGGACGAGGGCGCCGAGCGCGCCCATGCGAGAGATCCAGGTCACGTTCTCAGTGTGCCGCAGATCGCAGATCGTGCAACCCGCAAGTGTCTAGATGATTGATTCCTTAGCCTGGATCCACCGTGTGCTGGGTGTGTCGGATCCTGCTGGTTTCAGTCAGGCCGCTTCCCACGCGGGTGGGTGCCCGGTCGCTTCGCGCGCGGGCTGCCACCCGCGTGGGGGGCTCCGGGCTGCGCTGTCTGGCCGAGGCGTCCGGCCGCGCCTGCGACAGCGCAGCCCGTCCTGACGGCCACCAGCAGGCCCGCCACGAACCCACCACACGGTGGATCCAGGCGTCGTAGGCGACGAGGCTCCGTCCGGGCTCGCCGATCGACCAGTTGTGCAGGATCGCGGCGGCGAGCGCCAGCAGCCGACGGGCGACGCGGCTGACGAGGCCAGCGAGGCCGGGGAAGTACGGGAACAGGTGCCCCAACCTGCGCTTGGCGAGACGCAGGAAGCGCCGCTCGTTGGGACAGTCGAGCAGCACTTGGGCGATCGCGAGGCAGATGAGCTCGCTGTCAGAGATCCGAACGGGACGACCGCGCTGCCGTCGGCGCGGCAGGAGATCATCGACGAGCACGCAAACGTGCGTCAGCCGTGCGTCGAGGTCGGCGGGCATCGTGGCCTCCTGGTCGACGGTGTGTGAGCACCGCCGACTTCGGCGCCGTGCTGCCGGTCCCTATGAGTGCCCCCGGTAAGAATCGAACTTGCGCACGCGGTTTCGGAAACCCCACGGGCCTGTCGCTGTACGGCCGCGAGATCGTCGTGGTCGGGTTCGGCCCCGTTGGTCAGGGCGTTGCGCTGCGCGCCCGCGATCTGGGCGCCAACGACACGGTGGTCGACCTCGACCCGGTTCGGTTGATCCAAGCGCAGCACCACGGCTGCCGCGTCGCCGACTTCGATGACGCCGTTCG
>JANLRV010000020.1:0-8969 GCA_031361905.1 Actinomycetes bacterium | reverse complement strand
CTCGCGCAACTCCTCCGCCTCCCGCGTCACGCCCACTCGACCGCCCTCGTCGATCTCCGCGCGCCGCAACCACTTCTGCAGCGTCATCGGATGCACCCCGAAATCGTGCGCGATCTGCTCGATCGTGACACCCGGCCCGCGCTCCCGCGCGACCCGCACGACATCCTCCCGGAACTCCCTCGAAAACGGCCTCGGCACGATCAACATCCTTTCCGGCCCGCAAAGCAAGCCAGCTTAGATGTCACCTAACCGTGCAGCAGTCCCGAATGGCTTGCGCTGTGGCCTCGTGCGCTCTGCAGTGGTCTGTTGCGCCAATAAAAGTGCCAGGCACCGTTCTTGGGGAATGGCTTGCGCTGTGGCCTCGTGCGCTCTGGAGTGGTCCGTTGTGCCAATAAAAGTGCCAGGCACCGTTCTTTGCGGCTACTCCGCGACGACGAGCAGCGTCTGCAGCGTCGGATCGCTCGCGCTCGCCATGCGCGTGCCCGCGGCGGCCTCCGACTGCAGCGCCTCGTAGAGCTCCGGCTCGACGACCTCGCCGGGCGCGAGGGCCGGGATGCCCGGGGGATACGGGACCACGAACTCGGCGCTGACTCGCCCTGCCAGCTGCGCTGTGCCCACGCGCTCGCTGCGCGCGAAGAACGCCTCGCGCGGCGTCATCGCCTGCGGGGGAAGCGATCGCCACGACGTCGCCACGGCGGGCGGCTCGGCGTGGTGCCCGCGCCCGGCCTCGATCCCGCGTTCGAGCTCGTCGCAGAGCTTTGCGATCCGCTCCTCGTCGTCGCCGATCGTGATCAGCGGGACGACCGTGCGGCGGTCGGCGCCCTCCAGCTGGATGCCCCGGTCGCGCAGGAAGCGATCGAGCTCGATGCCGTCGGCGCCCGTCAGCGAGAGGTCGAGCACGAGCTTGAGCGGATCGCGGTGCGCGACCGAATCGTGCTCGAGGATCGCGTCATCGACGATGCGAACGCCGTCGATCGCGCCGAGCCGCTCGCTCGCCGCTCGGGCGAGCCCGGCGGCGCGGCCGAGCAGCTCGCCCCCCCGTTGCTCGATCAGCGCGCGTGCCTCGTCGATGCTGCCGTAGATCGTGCCGCTCGGGCTCGTCGTCAGCAGCGCGTCGAACGCGGCCGAGAGCCGCTCGAGATCGATCGCTCCCGTGGCGCGCGCGAGCAGCAGGGCGCCCGGCGTGAACGAGGTGAGCGTCTTGTGGATGCTGATCGCCATCCCGTCCGCGCCGAGGGTGAGCGCGTTCGGCGGGACGTTCGCCGCGAAGCCGAAGTGCGCGGCCCAGGCGTGGTCGACGATCAGCGGCAAGCCGCGCGCGTGGAGCAGCGCTGCGAATGCGGCGATGTCCGACATCACGCCGACGTAGGAGGGCTCGACGAGGATCGCCGAGCTGACGTCCCGGTTCTCGGCGAGCGCTCGCTCGACCTGCGCGACGGGCACGCCGAGCGGGAGCCCGAGATCCTCCTCGACGTCCGGCGTCAGCCAGATCGGCCGCGCGCCCGAGAGGATCAGGCCGGCGTAGACGGACTTGTGGCACGTGCGCGAGACGAGCGCCGGAACGCCCGGGGACGTGGACGCGAGGCAGAGCGACTGGTTCGGATGGGTCGATCCGTTGTGCGAGAAGCGAGCGAAATCCGCGCCCCACGCGCGCGCCGCCAGCGCCTCGGCGCGCTCGAGCAGCCCGGTGGAGCCGCGCAGGTCGTCGGCGCCACCGTGGTGCGGCGCGTCACCGAGCAGCCAGCTGTCTGCACCGACGAGCGCGGGGTTGCGCTTGTGGCCGGGCGTCGAGAACGGGGCAGTGACAGCGGTGAGATAGCGCGCGACGGCGTCTGCGAACGGGGTCTCGCCGGGGTGATCGGATTCCATTGCGAGCGATGGTAGCGGCGGCAGATGCTGGATGGGCGGCGAGAATCGTTGCAAATCCACAAGTCAACCGTTGATACTGCGGTAATGGATGAAATTGACGCTCGAATCCTCGATCTGCTCGGAGAGCAGGGGCGGCTGAGCTTCCGCGACCTCGGCGAGCTCGTCCGTCTCAGCCCCACCGCCACCGCCGATCGCGTGCGCCGGCTGGAGCGCAGCGGCGCGATCGCGGGCTATCGCGCCGTGATCGACCGGCGCGCCGTGGGGTACCTGCTCGAGGCGTTCGTCGACGTCAGGCTCGGCGCCGGGGTCGACGCCGAGCGTGCGGAGGAGCTGATCCGTGCAGTCCCGGAGGTGATCGAGCTGCATGATGTCACCGGGACGTTCGACTATCAGGCCCGCGTGATTGCTCGAAGCCCCGAGGGACTGCACCAGACGCTCTACGCGCTGCGGCGCGACGTCCCGCTCGCCGACACGCAGACGCGGCTCGTGCTGCGCGACGTCAGCTCGCGGCCGCCCGCGCCGGCAGCCGGGTAGACCCGGTCAGTGCCCGGTCGATCGCGCGTGCGGCCTCGCGGCCGTCGGCGATCGCAGTCACGATCAGGTCGGCCCCGCGCGCGCAGTCGCCGCACGCGTAGACGCGCTCGACCGGCGTCTGGAAGCCGTCGTGCGGCACCGTCTGCCGATCGCTGAGCGATCCGAGCTGGTCGTACAGCGGGGCGCCCAGCTCGACGCCGGTGAAGCCGATTGCGAGCAGCACGAGGTCGGCGTCGATCGTGATCTCGCCGTCGGGGACCGGGACGGGCTCGCGCCGGCCCGTCTCGGCGAAGCCGGGGAACTCGACGCGATAGCCGTGCAGCCGCCGCACGCGATCACCGCCCGAGAGGTGCGTCGTGACGACCTGCCAGTCGCGCTCGCCGCCCTCCTCGTGAGCCGCATAGCGGCGCAGCAGGAACGGCCACTCCGGCCACGTGCGCTGCGGGCTCCGCTCGCTCGGCGGCGTGGGCCCGTGCGCGAGCTCGGTGACCGAGAGCGCGCCCTCGCGCAGCGCGTTGCCGAGACAGTCGGCGCTCGTGTCGCCACCGCCGAGGATGACGACGTGCTTGCCGGCCGCCGTGATCGGCTCCCCCTCGAGCTCGAGTCCGGCGACGCGCCGGTTCTGCTGGGCCAGGTAGTCCATCGCCTCGTGCACGCCGACGAGCTCGCTGCCGGGGATGCCGAGCCGGCGGTGCTGCTGCGCGCCGGTTGCGAGCAGCACGGCATCGAAGCGCTCGCGCAGCTCCGCGAGCGTCACGTCGACGCCGATCTCGACGCCGCAGCGGATCTCCACGGACTCGGCCACCAGCTGCGCGAGGCGCTGATCGATCAGTCGCTTCTCGAGCTTGAAATCGGGGATCCCGTAGCGCAGCAGGCCGCCGGCGCGGTCATCGCGCTCGTAGACGACGACGTCGTGGCCCGCGCGTGCGAGCTGCTGCGCCGCCGCGAGTCCCGCCGGGCCTGAGCCGACCACGGCGACCTTCCTGCCGGTGCGCTCGCCCGCGGGCTCCGGCACGATCCAGCCCTGCTCGAAGCCCCGCTCGACGATCGCCCACTCGATCTCCTTGATCGTGACCGCGTCGTCGTTGATCGCGAGCACGCACGCCTCCTCGCAGGGAGCCGGGCAGAGCTTGCCGGTGAACTCCGGGAAGTTGTTCGTCGAGTGCAGCTCCTCGAGCGCCTCGCGGTAGCGCCCCGTGTGCACGAGGTCGTTCCAGTCGGGGATCAGGTTGCCGAGGGGGCAGCCCGTGTGGCAGAACGGCACGCCGCACGACATGCACCGGCTCGCCTGCTCGCGCACCTCGTGCTCGGCGTGCGGCAGGTGCACGTCGCGATAGTCGCCGATCCGCTCGGCCGTCGGCCGGTACGGGCCGAGGCGCCGCTGCACCTGCAGGAAGCCTCGCGGATCAGCCATGGATCGGCTCCGGCTCAAGCTCGACCTCGACGGCGAGCCGGATCACGTCGTGCGGCATCACCTCGCAGAACTGTGCCATCGACGAGGGCCAGTCGGCGAGGAGCTCGCGTGCGACGTCCGACCCGGTGAGCTCAGCGTGGCGGCGGACGAGCTCCTCGAGGCGGGTGCCGTCCGAGATCGGGCGCACGTCGACCATGTCGGTGTTGCAGTGCCGGCCGGCCTCGGCGTGCGGGTCCCAGAGGTATGCGACGCCGCCCGACATGCCGGCTGCGAAGTTCCGCCCGATCGGCCCGAGCACGACGACGGTGCCGCCCGTCATGTACTCGCAGCCGTGCCGGCCGACCCCTTCGACCACGGCGCTCGCGCCGGAGTTGCGCACGGCGAAGCGCTCGCCGGCCGTGCCTCGGGCGAACAGCGCGCCCGAGGTGGCGCCGTAGAGCGACGTGTTGCCGACGATCGCGCTCGTGCGCGCCTCGTACGCCGCGTCGGCCGGCGGGCGGATGATCAGCGTCGCGCCACCGAGGCCCTTGCCGACGTAGTCGTTCGCCTGGCCGACGAGGTCGAGCGTGAGCCCGGCGATCGCGAATGCGCCGAAGCTCTGGCCCGCGCTGCCGGCCAGCCCAAGCGTCCAGTCGGTGCCCGGTGCGAGCCCGCCGCGGCGTGTCAGCTCGCCCGAGAGCCACGCCCCGATCGCGCGATCGAACGTGCGGATGCGCTGCTCGACCGCGGTCGCGCCGGCGTCGAACGCCGCCAGGGCGGCGCGCTCCAGCTCGGCGGCGGGCGGGGTGATCGTGCGCTGATCCGCCTTGCGCGGCGTGCCCGCGGGGCCCTGCGGCTCGGCGATCAGCGCGGCGAGCTCGAGCCGGCTGCCCGGGCGCTCGCGCAGCAGGTCGACGCGGCCGATCAGCTCGTCGAGCGAGCGCAGCCCGAGGCGCGCGAGCAGCTCACGCACCTCCTCGGCGACATAGACGAGGTAGGTGACGACGTGCTCGGGGGTGCCCGCGAAGCGCGCGCGCAAGACGGGGTCCTGCGTCGCCACGCCGACCGGGCAGGTGTTGAGATGGCAGACGCGCATCATCACGCAGCCGGAGGCGACGAGCGGGGCGGTCGAGAAGCCGAACTCCTCGGCCCCGAGCATCGCGGCGACGACGACGTCGCGCCCCGTGCGCAGGCCGCCGTCGGCCTGCAGCGTGACGCGCCCGCGCAGCTCGTTCTGCACGAGCACCTGCTGCGCCTCGGCGAGCCCGAGCTCCCAGGGCGAGCCGGCGTAGCGGATCGACGACGCGGGCGAGGCGCCGGTGCCGCCGTCGTGCCCGGCGATCACGATGTGGTCTGCACCCGCCTTGACGACGCCGGCGGAGACGGTGCCGACGCCCGCGGCGGAGACGAGCTTGACGCTCACCTCGGCGGTCGGATTGACGGCGCGCAGGTCGAAGATGAGCTGCTTGAGATCCTCGATCGAGTAGATGTCGTGGTGCGGCGGAGGCGAGATCAGGCCGACCCCCGGCGTCGAGTGCCGCAGGCGCGCGATCTCGGCATCGACCTTGTGCCCCGGCAGCTGGCCGCCCTCGCCCGGCTTCGCCCCCTGTGAGATCTTGATCTGCAGCTGGTCGGCGTCGACGAGGTAGCCCGTCGTCACGCCGAAGCGGGCCGAGGCGACCAGCTTGATCGCGGAGCGGCGCAGGTCGCCGTTCGGATCGGGGATCGAGCGAGCCGCGTCCTCGCCGCCCTCGCCCGTGTTCGAGCGTCCGCCCAGCCGGTTCATGGCGATCGCGATCGTCTCGTGCGCCTCCTTGCTCAGCGAGCCCATCGACATCGCCCCGGTGACGAAGCGGCGGACGATCTCGCTCGACGGCTCCACCTCGTCGAGCGCAAGGGGCGTCGCCGCCTCGATCAGCTCGAGCTGGCCGCGCAGCGTTCCGCACGCGTTCTCCGCGTCGACGGCCTGCGAGAACTCGGCGTAGCTCTCGGGTCGCTGATCCCGCACGGCGCGCTGCAGGTGCGCGATCGTCTCAGGATTCCAGGCGTGCTGCTCGCCGCGCAGGCGGTAGGCGTAGACGCCGCCCGGGTCGAGCTCGGCGCCGCCGTAGGCGTGCTCGTGCCGCGCGGCGACGGCGGCCGAGATCTCCTCGAGGCCGATCCCCCCGACGCGCGACGGCGTCCCCGTGAAGTAGCGCGCGACGACCTCGGAGGAGATGCCGATCGCCTCGAACAGGGCGGCGCCGCGGTAGCTCGCGATCGTCGAGATGCCCATCTTGCTGAGCACCTTGAGCAGCCCCTTGCCGATCGCCTTCGAGAACTGCCGCTGCGCCTCCTCGGCGCTCTGCGCCTCGACCTCGCCGTCAGCGTGCAGCTGCCCGACGAGGGCGAGCGCCGTCGTGGGACAGACCGCGGCGGCCCCGTAGCCGATCAGCAGCGCGATGTGCATGACCTCGCGCGGCTCGCCGGACTCCACGATCAGGCCGCAGCGGGTGCGCGTTCCCTCGCGCACGAGGTGGCTGTGGATCGCCGCCGTCGCGAGCAGGATCGGGATGGGCGCGCGCTTCGGCCCGGCGGCGCGGTCGCTCACGATCAGGATCGACTCGCCGAGGGCGACGGCGCGCGACGCCTCGCGGCAGAGCAGATCGAGCGCGCGCTCGAGCCCGCGACCGCCGCCGGCGATGTCGTAGGTGCAGTCGAGCGTCCTCGTCTGGAAGCGGTCGCGCGGGAGCGAGCGCAGCGTCTCGAGGTCGCCGGCCGTCAGGAGCGGCTGCGTCATCGCGACGCGACGCGCGTGTCCCGGCGACTCGTCGAGCAGGTTTCCCTGCGCGCCGACCGACGTCCGCAGGCTCATCACGAGGGTCTCCCGTTGCGGATCGATCGCCGGGTTCGTGACCTGGGCGAACTGCTGCTTGAAGAACGACGCGAGCAGCTGGGGGCGCGACGAAAGCGGGGCGAGCGGCGTGTCGACGCCCATCGACGAGATCGGCTCCTGCGCGTCGCGCGCCATCGGCGCGATGATCAGCCGGATCTCCTCGCGGGTGTAGCCATACAGCCGCAAGTCCCGCTCGAGCGACTCGCGGTCGGGAACGGCCACCGCGGAGGCGGGCAGGTCGTCGAGGTAGATCTTCTGGTCGTCGAGCAGGGCGCGGTACGGGCGCCGTCGTGCGAGCGTCTCCTTCAGCTCGAGGTCGCCGCGGATCCGGCCGGAGGCCGTGTCGACGACGAGCATCTCACCGGGGGCGAGGCGCCCGTTGACGACGACCTCTGCGGGGTCGAGCTCGAGCGCGCCGACCTCGGAGGCGAGCGCGACGAGGCCATCGCGCGTGATCTGGTAGCGCGCCGGGCGCAGGCCGTTGCGGTCGAGCGTCGCGCCGATCTGGCGACCGTCGCTGAAGGCGACGGCGGCCGGGCCGTCCCAGGGCTCGAGCAGGCCCGCGTGGAACTCGTAGAACGCCTTCAGCTCGTCGTCCATGTCGGGATTCTGGTCCCACGCGGCCGGAATCAGCATCGCGAGCGCGTGGGCGGGGGATCGGCCGGCGGTCACGAGCAGCTCGAAGGCTGCGTCCAGGGCCGCCGAGTCGGACCAGCGCTCGTCGATCAGCGGGAACAGCTTGCTCAGGTCGTCGCCGAGCAGGGCCGAGCGCAGGAGCGGCTCACGCGCGTGCATCCACTGCCGGTTGCCGCGCACGGTGTTGATCTCGCCGTTGTGCGCGAGGTACTGGAACGGCTGCGCGAGGTCCCAGCTGCCGAGCGTGTTCGTCGAGAAGCGCGAGTGCACGAGCGCCATCGCGCTCTCGAGCTCGGGCTCGCGCAGGTCGGCGAAGTAGAGCGGCAGCTGGGGAGGGGAGAGCAGGCCCTTATAGACGAGCGTGGTGTTCGAGAGCGAGGGGATGCAGAACGCGGCCTCCGGAACGCGGCGCGCGGCCGCGGCCAGCTCGACGCGCCGGCGGATCACGAGCAGCTTGCGGCGGAACGCGCCGTCATCCTGCGAGCGTCCGCGGGCGATCAGGAGCTGGCGGATCACGGGCTCGCTCGCTCGCGCGACCCGGCCGATCGCGCTCGAATCGCGCGGGACGTCCCTCCAGCCGAGCGGCTGCTCGCCCTCCTCGACGGCGATGCGGACGCACAGCTCCTCGCAGCGCATCCGCAGATCCGGGTCCTGCGGAAGGAAGCACATGGCGACGCCGTAGTGACCGATCCGCGGCAGCTCGAGATCGAGCTCGGAGCGCGCCCACCGTCGCAGGAAGCGATCGGGAACCTGCAGCAGGATCCCTGCGCCGTCACCCGTGTCCGGATCCGCCCCGCGCGCACCGCGGTGCTCCATCGCGCTGAGCATCGCGATCGCGTGCTCGATCAGCTCATGGCTACGCGCGCCGTCCTGCCGCGCGAGCAGCCCGAGGCCGCAGGCGTCGTGCTCGGAGCGTGGGTCGTAGAGGGGGTTCGCGCGTGCCTGCACCTCCGGATCGTACCAGCAATCGATCGATATGTTTCAGTAGGCACCTGTCAATTGAAACTTTTGATTCAAAGTATGCTCCCGCCGAGATGTTCGATCTGATCGATTCGGGGTGGGCGGCCTGGCTCCCCTACGAGCTGAGCGCCGGGCTCGAGGCCATTGCGGGAGGCGCGCGCCCGCGGCGGGCCTTCCGCGATCAGCTGCGAGCCGGGCCCGACGAGGAGGCGCGCGAGCGCTGGGAGCGATTCCTGCTCGTCGCTCCGTCGCGGATCGACATCCCGCCGAGCGCCGACGGTCTCGACGAGGAGACCGTCTATGAGCTGCTCGCCGAGCTCGGGCTCGTCGAAGGCGAGCCGCGACGCCCGGTTCGTGCAGAGGCGGTCGAGCTCGTGCTCTCGCTCGACGAGGAGGACCTGCGTGAGCTCGAGCGCATTAGGATGGCGCGCGAGGTCGGCGCGATCGCGACGGAGCTGCCGGCGATCGGGACGCTCACGGCGGGGCGGAACGATCCGTGCCCGTGCGGGTCGGGCAAGAAGTTCAAGCGGTGTCACGGGGCCTAGCGCCGCGGCGAGCCAAGATCGGTGCCTGGCACTTTTATTGGCGTTTCGCTGGGCGTGGGAGCTGCGGAGGCGGTTGCTGTAACGGCGAGCCAAGATCGGTGCCTGGCACTTTTATTGGCGTTTCGCTGGGCGTGGGAGCTGCGGAGGCGGTTGCTGC
>JANLRV010000012.1:0-18267 GCA_031361905.1 Actinomycetes bacterium | reverse complement strand
CACGTTCACGGTCAGCTCCAGCACGCAGGTCGTGCTCGAGGAGGGCTCGGCTCCGCAGGTCGGCGCGCTCGACGCGCTCCAGCCCGGCGACACGGTCGTCGTCGTGTACTTCGCACCGCGCGGCTCCACGATCGCGCAGATCGCCGCCCAGCCGGTCAAGCGCGTCTGGGACACGACCGCCTCGACCCGCCCGCGCGGCCGGGTCTTCCTCTACTCCGGCAAGGTCACCGCAATCGACACGCAGGCCAACAAGATCACGATCGCCGTCGACTTCGGCAACTGGCGTGCGCTCTACTCGATGCTCGGCCAGCCGGTCACGGAGACGTTCTCCTACGCCGACTCGACGACCGTCGTGCAGTGGGCCAACGGCGCGCCGACCGTCAAGGACGAGAACAGCATCGTCGTCGGCAGCCCGGTCACCCTCCGCGCGATCGCGCCGACGTGGCTGACCCCGATCGCCCAGGTCGAGGCATCCTCGCTCTGGCGGATCACGCTCGGCGAGCCGCGGCGCGCACAGGTTCGCGACGCGCAGGAGGACCTCCCCGCCTCGTAGTCCGAGACTCTCCCTCCCTCTCATCCCTGGGAGACAAGGCTGTGGGCGCCGGTGACGGCGCCCACAGCCCGTTTTCGCCTAGCTTTCAGGGATGGAGCGACTCTGGGCACCGTGGCGGCTGTCGTACATCAAAGGTGCGGCACCCGACGGCTGCGTCTTCTGCGCGAAGGCCGACGAGCCCGACGAGGCCGCCCTGATCGTCCATCGCGGAGCCACCTGCTTCGTGATGCTCAACCTCTTCCCCTACGGGAACGGGCACGTGATGATCTCGCCGTACCGCCACCTCGCGCGACCGGGCGACCTCTCAGCCGACGAGCGCGCCGAGCTGTGGCAGCTGCTCGACGAGGCGATGATCGCGCTCGAGACCGCGTTCGGCGCGCAGGGCCACAACGCCGGACTCAACCTCGGCGCCGCCGCAGGCGCCGGAATCAAGGACCACCTGCACCTCCACGTCGTTCCTCGCTGGCCCGGCGATACGAACTACATGCCGGTCCTCGCGGACGTGCGCGTGATGCCGCAACACCTCGAGGAGACGCGCGATGCGCTCGCGGCAGCCTGGCCGGTACGATGACGCGGTGACACTCGATCCCAAGGTCTTCAAGGCCTACGACGTACGCGGCATCGTTCCCGACGAGTTCGATGCCGAAGGCGCCTACCGCATCTCGCGCGCGTACGTCGACGAGTTCGAGCCGAAGACCATGGCGATCGGCTTCGACATGCGCGTGACCTCCCCCGAGCTGTTCGAGGCGGCCGTCCGCGGCGCCCTCGACGCCGGCTGCGACGTCGACGAGATCGGCCTCTGCGGCACGGAGATGCTCTACTACGCCGTCTGCGAGCACGGCTACGACGGCGGCCTCACGGTGACCGCGTCGCACAACCCGAAGCAGTACAACGGGATGAAGATCGTGCGCCGCGCCGGCCTGCCGCTCGGCGGCGACGGCGGCATCGAGCGCGTGCGCGACCGGGCGCTCGCCGGGGAGTTCCGCACGCCGGCCGCGCGCGGCACGAAGGGCGAGCGCGAGGTGCTCTCGGGCTTCGCCGAGCGCTGCCTGCAGTTCTGCGACCCGGCGACGATGCTGCCGCTGCGCGTCGTCATCGATGCGTCCAACGGCATGGGTGGCTACATGCTCGAGCCGATCCTCGGACGCCTGCCGATCGAGGCCGAGCGCTGCAACTTCACGCCGGACGGCACGTTCCCGAACGGCGAGCCGAACCCGCTCCTGCCCGAGAATCGCGAGAACATCATCCGCATCGTCGGCGAGCGCGGCGCCGACCTCGGCATCGCCTTCGACGGCGACGCCGACCGTTGCTTCTTCATCGACGACACTGGCGAGTTCGTGCCAGGCGACTTCATCACGGCTCTGATGGCCGAATCGCTCCTGCGCAAGAGCCCCGGCCAGACGATCCTCTATGACGTTCGCGCCTCGCGAGCCGTCGCCGCCGTCGTCGAGGCCGCGGGCGGGATCGCGCTCGCGAGCCGTGTCGGCCACGCGTTCATCAAGCACCGGATGCGCAAGGAGAACGCGCTCTACGCCGGCGAGGTGTCGGGGCACTACTACTTCCGCGACTTCTACTCCGTCGACACCGGCGTCGTCCCCGCCCTCGTGATGCTCGACCTGATCTCGGGCTCGGGCAAGAAGCTCTCCGAGCTGCTCGCGCCGCTCCGTGCGAGGTACTTCCTCTCCGGCGAGATCAACTCGACCGTCTCCGACGTCCCGCTCAAGCTGCAGGAGCTCAAGGAGCGCTACGGCCCGAACGGCGAGGGCGGCGCGATCACGCATCTCGACGGCGTCTCGGTCGACTTCGAGGACTGGCACTTCAACGTGCGGCCCTCGAACACCGAGCCGCTCCTTCGGCTCAACCTCGAGGCGTTCTCGCAGGACGAGATGGAGCGCCGCACCGCCGAGGTGCTCGGGCTGATCCGGTCGTGACGATGAGGCTCGCCGCAGGGCCTACCGACGCGCGCCCGCCGTTCCACTTCTCGGCCTCGATGCGCGTCGGCTTCGACGAGACCGATGCGCAGGCAGTCGTCTACTACGGGCGCTACTTCCCGTATTTCGATCGCGCGCGTGTCGAGTACCTGCGCCACCTCGGCCTGTTGCAGCGCACGCACGGGCTGCCGGGCGGCTACGAGTTCGTGATGCGCCGGTCACTCTGCGAGTACGAGGCGCCGGCGCGCTTCGACGACGCGCTCGAGGTGTTCATCCGCACCGAGCGGATCGGCTCGAGCTCGTGGAGCTGCGAGCTCGCCGTCACCCTCGACGCCGATGGCTCGGTGCTCGCGCGCGCCGAGCAGGTGCTCGTGCTGATCGACCCCGGCACGCGCACCCCGACGCGCGTGCCCGATGCCTTCCGCGACGTCGTGCACGAGTTCGAGGGAGTGGTGTGAGCTCGCAGCTCGTCGCCGACGTGGCCGCGCTCGTCGACTCCGGCGAGGAGGCCGATCAGATCCTTCGCGCAGTCGTCGCGCGGATCGCGCGCGAGGATGCGATCGCACGGGTCGCGATCGAGCTCGTCGAGCCGGACGGCGCGATCGTAGGCCCGAGCGCCGGCGAGGCGTCGCGCACGTCACCGGCAAGCACGCCGATCACGTTCCAGCGAGACGAGGTCGCGCGACTGCTCGTCGAGGGCCGGCCGCTCGACCCGGCTACGGCGGCCGAGATCGCGCGGCTCGTCGCGCCCTACTGTCTCGTGGGCTGGGACACCGGCGGCGAGGCCTGGGATGCCGACTGACCGCCGCGCTGCAGCTCGCTGATCAGCTTCTGCAGCTTGGCCGGATCGTCGATCCCGAGGAACGCGAACTCGAAGTCGTCGCTCGCCGCCGTGTCGAAGTCGACGCTGCCGACGCCCAGCATCCGCTCGATCGGCGACTGACGCGTGCTGACGTTCTGGAGACGCTCGTATGACGTGGAGTGGTCCATCCGCGAGAGAATCCCGTGGCGGATGTTGATGCGCTCGTTCGTGACCGTGTACTGCGTGCCGATGCGCTGGAGCCAGCCGCCGAGCACGACGAGCCCGAGCAGCGCGAGGGTGATCAGCCAGAGCCACCAGAGCGAGATTGGCAGGTCGACGCCGGCTGGACCCTCGAGGAGCGACCCGAGGACGCCCGGCAGGAGCGCGATGACACCCCACTTGAGATAGAACGCGAGACGCGAGCGCCACGACGGCCGGCCCTGCCAGACGATCTCTTCACCCGAGAGAAGTTCCATGTGCTGACCGTAGCAGCCGAATTCTCAGACGTGGCGGCGACGGCGCGCGAGCGGCACCGCCACGCGAACGTAGAGCCGGCGAGCGAGCTCGCGATCGCGCATCCAGACGCGCCCCTGCACGCCGCGCAGGATCACGCGCTCGAGCACCCGGCCGCGCCTCGACTCGGCGAGACCGATCAGCTGCATCAGGGGCTCGCGGCTGGTCGTCAGCGATCGCTTGTACGGCTCGTCGCCACCGAGGAACTCGAAACGCTTGACGCGGTCGTCGTCGATCGCGCCGCGGAGCGCCTCGAACATCGTCAGCATCCCGATCGAGTGCCGCCCGTAGTGCGGCAAGTGGCCGAGGGCGTGCGCGACCGCCGAGCCACCGACCACGAGATAGAGGTAGAAGGCGATCGGCCGCCCGTCGAGGCGCGCCGTGACGAGGCGCACGCGGCCGTCCCCCGCGAGCTCGACGAGCGTGCGCTCGTGGAAACGCCGCCCGATCGGGGTGACGAAGTGCGAGCCGTCGAGCAGGTCGGCGCGGCGCGCGAGGAAGATCCGCTGGGCGTCCGGCAGCACGGCGGCGACCTCGGCGGCGGTCGCGGCGGTCTCGAACGTCAGCGCCCCGAGCCGCTCGAGCCTGCGCCGCTTCTTCGCGTGCTCGCGCCGCCGCTCGCTCTTGTAGACCCGCCGGTAGAGCTCGGCGAACGTCTCGCGCACCTCGATCACCGGTGCCGGCACGCGCTCGATCACCTGCGCGCGCGATCCGGCGACGCGCGCGAGGATGCTGCCGAGAGGGAGCCCGAAGAGGTTCGCCACGTCGAAGCCGATCAGCCGGCACCCGGCGAGCAGCGCGCGGGCCGTCTCGTCCGATTCACCGGGCGCGAGCGCGATGTCGCAGAGCGCGCTCTGCTCCTCTCCCATGAACCCGGCCACGCGCACGCCGCGAAGCGATCGCACGACGAGTGGCAGGAGCCCGACGAGGCGGTCGTCGCGAAACGCCGCGAGCACGGCGAGCTCCCGGGACGGGTCCCCGTAGGCCTCCCACCACGGCACCACCCAGCGGGTGAGCAGGAACGGCGAGGGGCGCGGCATCAGACCGATCAGCTCGTCCCACGCCTGCGCGTGCACGAGGATCTGATCGGCGCGGGTGAACACCCGGACTTCCACGCGCGCAGCCATGGAGATCGAGTCTACGCGCGAAGAGCCCGCGGCCTGGACGCGGCCCTGACGCGCGGCCGGTCTGCCGGAAACGGCGGGACGGGCCTGCTCTCTGACGATCTCGTGATCGGAGAGCACTCCCACGGAGCGACCGTAGCAGCCCGGCCTCGCGTGGGTGTATAGACCCGGGGGCGGGCCTTGACTTCTGCCTAAGTGTGTTGGGTACCCCACCCCCCCGCGGCCCCGTTGCACCCGGGCCCGGGGGGGGTTTATTCCCGGGGGCTCTGCCCCGGGCATTTAACCCCACGCGGCTGCAGCGCTCGAGATCCGAGCCGCACCCGCGCCTGCGGCTACTGGCTGAGCGTCTGCTGAAACGCTCGCACGGCGAGCGGCAGCGTGATCGCGCCGACCACGAGCGCCGCCACGACCGCGCCCAGGAGCGGACCGGCCGCGAACCCCTCGACCATCAACGAGCGAAGCGCGCGGATCAGGTAGTCGACGGGATTGAGGCGCACGAGCGTCTGCAGCCAGCCCGGCAGGCTTCCCGGCGGCATGAACGCCGTCGAGCCGAAGTAGAGGGGAAACGTGAGCGCGTTCGCGGCAGCCGTCACCTCGGGATTGCGCGTGCGCAGGGCGACGTTCAGCGAGATGCCCGACCAGGCGGCGCCGAAGAGCGCCGCCAGCAACAGCATTGCCAGCACGCCCGGCACGCCCGCTGCGACGTGCGCCCCCAGCGCGAGCGCGATCACGAGCACGAGGAGCGCCTGCGCGGCGAGCCGCACGGCGTCCGTCAGCAGCAGCGCCAGCACGATCGAGGACCGCGAGATCGGCGCGACGCGCAGCTTGTCGAGGAAGCCCGAGTCGATGTCCTGCACCATCTGGAACCCGGCACCGCCCGCGCCGGCGAGCACGGTCAGCGAGAGGATGCCACCCGTCATGAACTGCACCGAGCTCGAGCCGGAGCCGTAGACGTTGAAGCGCGTCAGGCTCGAGAACACCGAGGTCAGCAGGATCACCTGCATCACCGGGCCGATCAGCGGGAAGGCGATCCGCGTGGGCACCCGCGGGATCTCGCGGAGGGCGCGCACGAACAGCACCCACGTCGCGACCGCCATCACCCCTCCCGCTCGGCGATCGTGCCGCCGGTGTGCCGCAGGAAGACGTCGTCGAGCGTCGGCTGCGCGACCGAGATCGAGCCGACCGGAAGGCCGAGCTCGCGGAGGCGCCCGACGATCGGCGCGACGGCGGCGGCTCCGTCGGGCAGCTCGAGCGTGACCTGGCCCGCGCCGACCCGGGCGCGTCCGAGGTGCTCGATCGCCGCGGCGACGCCGGCCGCGTCGTCGGTGCCGATCGTGACGACGTCGGCGCCGACCTCGGCCTTCAGGCTCGCGGGCGTGCCCTCGGCGACGACGACGCCCCGATCGACGATCGCGAGCCGCTCGCAGAGGCGGTCTGCCTCCTCCAGGTAGTGCGTCGTCAGAAACAGCGAGACGCCGGCAGTCTGCAGCCGGCGCAGCTCGTCCCAGAGGGCGGCGCGCGAGGCCGGATCGACGCCGGTCGTCGGCTCGTCGAGGAAGAGCAGTCGCGGGCGGTGCACGAGGCCACAGGCGAGGTCGATGCGCCGCCGCATGCCGCCCGAGTAGGTGCGCACCTGCCGGTCGGCCGACTCCTCGAGGTCGAACAGGGCGAGCAGCTCGTCGGCGCGCGCCCTGGCCTGCGCGCGCGAGAGGCCGTACAGCCTGCCCATCATCAGCAGGTGCTCGCGTCCCGTGGCGAAGCGCGCGAGCCCTGCCTCCTGCATGGCGAAGCCGATCGAGCGGCGGACGGCTGCCGCCGCAGTGACGACGTCATGGCCCGCGACGGTCGCGCGCCCGCCCGTCGGCGTCAGCAGCGTGCCGAGCATGCGCATCGTCGTCGTCTTGCCGGCGCCGTTCGGTCCGAGCAACCCGAAGGCCTCGCCCTCGCCGATCTCGAAGCTGACGCCGCGCACGGCCTCGACGCCTCCGGCGTAGGTCTTGCGCAGGTCCTCGCAGACGAGGACGGCCGTCACTCGGCCATGTCTGCCCGCGGCGTGACGCGATACGCGTCGAACACCGACTCCACGTTGCGCAACGCCGAGACCAGCGCCTTCATGCTCTTCACGTCCCCCACCTCGGCGACGTACCAGTTCCTGCACACCTGGTCCTGCGTGACGCCGCCGTACTCGACGATGTTGCAGCCCTGCTCGGCGAACGCGCGCCCGATGTCCTCGAGCAGCCGCGGGCGATCCCAGGCCTCGAGACCGACCTCGACGCGGAACGACTCGGTCGGGTTGCCGTCCCAGGTGACCGTGCAGAACCGCTCCGGCGTGCGCTGCAGCGCCCGCACGTTCGGGCAGTCGTCCCGGTGGATCGTGATCCCGCGTCCGACCGAGATGTAGCCGGTGATGCGGTCGCCGGGGACCGGCGTGCAGCACTTCGCCATGCGGACGAGCACGCTCGCCTCCGCGACGCCGTCCACGAGCACCCCGTACTCGGCCGACGACCCGACGCGCGAGCGCGTCTGCCGGCGGACGGCGGGCGATGGCTCGCTGGTCTCGACCTCGGTCGTCTTGAGCCGGTGCAGGATCTTGTTCGCGACCTGGCCCACCTGCACCTTGCCGCTGCCGATCGCGACGTAGAACTCGTCGGCCTTCTTGAACCCCATCTCGCGCATCACGCCGACGAGCAAGGGAGACGCGCCCATCTTCTGGCTCGGCAGGCCATGCGAGCGGAAGGCCTGCGTGAGCGAGTCGCGCCCCTTCTGCTCGAGGTCCTGGCGCTGCTCGTGCGCGAACCACTGGCGGATCTTGTTGCGAGCGCGCGAGGTGCGCACGAGCGCGAGCCAGTCGCGCGACGGGCCGCGCTCGGAGTTCGACGTGAGGATCTCGACGATGTCCCCCGACGAGAGCGTCGAGTGCAGCGGCACGATCCGGCCGTTCACCTTCGCGCCGACACAGCGGTGCCCGACGTCGGTGTGCACGGCATAGGCGAAGTCGAGCGGCGTCGCGCCGATCGCGAGCGCCTTGACCTCGCCCTGCGGCGTGAACGCGAAGACCTCGTCGTCGAAGAGGTCGCCGAGCAGGCTGTCCATGAAGTCGGCGGTGTCGGAGAGCTCGGCGCCCTCGACGACGCGGCCGAGCCACGCGAGCTGCTCCTTCGGGCCCGACTTGCGCTTGTAGATCCAGTGCGCGGCCACGCCGTACTCGGCCGTCTGGTGCATCGCGTGCGTGCGAACCTGGATCTCGAGCGGCTGGCCGAAGGGCCCGATCACCGTCGTGTGGAGCGACTGGTAGCCGTTCGACTTCGGCATCGCGACGTAGTCCTTGAAGCGTCCCGGCATCGGCTTCCAGAGCGCGTGGATCACGCCGATCGCGCCGTAGCAGTCCTTGATCGAGTCGACGACGACGCGCATCGCGGTGAGATCGAAGATCTCGTTGAACTCCTTGCCGCCCCGCGACATCTTCGCGTAGATCGAGTAGTAGTGCTTCGCGCGGCCGCGGATGTCGGCGCCGATGCCAACCTCGACGAGCGCGCCGTTGAGCGACTCGCCGGCCGTGCCGACCTCGGTCTCGCGATCGTCGCGCCGCTGGCTCACGAGCGCCTGGATCTCGGCGTAGCGACGGGGATGGAGGGCGGCGAACGCGAGGTCCTCGAGCTCCCACTTGAGCGAGTGGATGCCGAGCCGGTGCGCGATCGGCGCGTACACCTCGAGCGTCTCGCGGGCGTTCTGCAGCTGCTTCTGCTTCGCGAGCGGCGCGAGCGTGCGCATGTTGTGCAGGCGATCGGCGAGCTTGACCACGATCACGCGGACGTCGCGCGCCATCGAGAGGATCATCTTGCGGTAGCTCTCGGCCTGCGCCTGCTCGCGCGAGTCGTAGTGGATCTTCGACAGCTTCGTCACGCCGTCGACGAGCACCGCGACCTGCTCGCCGAACTCCGCGGCCAGCTCCTCGATCGTCGTCTCGGTGTCCTCGACCGTGTCGTGCAGGAGCGCCGCGACGATCACGGTCGCCTCCTGGTGGAGCTGCGCGCAGATCTTCGCGACGCCGAGCGGATGCACGACGTACGGCTCGCCTGACTTGCGGACCTGGCTGGCGTGCCGGTCGGCGGCGAACAGGAAGGCGCGGCGGATCAGCTCGCCGTCGACGTCATCGCTCGACTCCTGGGCGATCGCGATCAGCTCGTCCACGAGCGGCATCAGGTGATCGGTCTGGGTGCGGGCGGGAATCGACATGGCTCTACCCCACATGGTAGCTCCGCCCGGGGCCCTTCCGGCGCTCAGGAGACGAGCGCGAGCGCGGGCTCGATGCGAGCCAGCGACGCGAGGTGCGCACGGCTCTCGGCGAGCCGCCGCGCGTGCGCGGCGTAGGTGCGCGATTCAGCGGGATCACGCTTCTGCGCTCCCGGCTGGAGCACGAGGCTCGGCCCCTCGCGCACGGCCAGTCCGAGCTCGACGAGCACCGCTGCCGCGAGCTCGGCGAGCACCGGATCGATGGCGAGCGACTGGTGGCGCCCGCCGGCACGCCAGATCGCCGCCATCACGGGCCGCAGCTCGTGCGCGTCGAGGCCGATCAGCGCCTCCTCGACCTGGTGGGGCCCGTACGCGTGATGCACCGTCACGCCGGCCGGCAGCGCGTCGAGCAGCGCCAGCTCGTCGGGATGCAGCGGCGGGCGCGCGACGATCACGTCGTCGACAGCGTCGTCGACCACGAGCTCGCCGGCAATCGCGACGCGCCGCCCGGCGCTCGCGAGCCGCGCCTGCAGCGCCCGCCCGCCCGCCGCGCCGCGGGCCGCCAGCGGGAGCGCCTCGCGCAACATCAGCCGCGGCGACAGCGAGCCGCGCCACTCGTTGACCTCGAGCCGGCAGATCACGTCGAAGCCGCACGGCTCGGAGAGCGCCTCGGCATCCCCCCCGCGCCCGAAGGCGACGGCGCCGCAGCGCGCGGCGTCATCGGCGATCTGCAGGCGCAGGTGCTTGCCGGCCTCGCCCATCGTCTCGACCGCGCGCAGGTCGGCGCCCGGGACGAGCAGGTTGATCCCGGGATTGCCGAGCCCTCCCGGCTCGAAGCGCTCCAGCTCGCGCGCGAGCTCGATCGAGACCTCGCTGAGCGCGAGCACCGCATCGACGCGATGCCGCCGACCGAGGTCGCCCGGCTCGAGGTGCTCCTCGGCGTGGCGGCGGAACGCCTCGGCGAAGCTCGCGAGCTCGCTCCTGGCGATCGTCAGCCCGGCCGCCGCGCGATGCCCTCCGAAGCGCTCGAGGTGGCCTGAGGCGGCCTGCAGCCCGGCGTGCAGGTCGAACGACGGGATCGAGCGCCCAGAGCCCTTGCCGCGCTCGCCGTCGAGCGCGATCAGGACGACGGGACGCCCGTAGCGCTCGACCAGGCGGGAGGCGACGATGCCGATCACGCCCTCGTGCCAGTCATCGCCCCACGCCACGAGCGCCTTCGCGGACGCCGACTCCGGCTGCGCCTCGATCGCACGCGCCGCCGCGCGCAGGATCTGCTCCTCGACGCGCTGGCGCTCGCGGTTTCGCTCCTCGATCTGATCGGCGAACGGCTGGGCCTCGCGTCGATCGGCCGCGAGGATCAGCTGCAGCGCGAGCTCGGGATGCCCGAGCCTGCCGGCCGCGTTGATGCGCGGTGCGAGGCGAAAGCCGAGGTCGGACGCCCGGATGCGGGCCGGATCGACCCCGGCGGAGACCATCAGCGCGCGCAGCCCCGGGCGGTCGCCGCGGCCGAGGCGGCGCATGCCGCGCCGGACGAGCGAGCGGTTCTCGTCGACGAGCGGGACGACGTCGGCGACCGTCGCGAGCGCGACGAGGTCGAGTAGCTCCTCGAGCTCGAGCGGCACGTCTGCCGGATCGCCGCCGTGGCGACGGGCCCAGAGCGCCTGCGCGAGCTTGAAGGCGACGCCGGTGCCGCACAGCTCCGTGAACGGGTACCCCTCGGCGTGCGGCCCCCGCGCGGCGACGGTCGGAGCCGCCGGCAGCTGCTCGGCCGCGCGATGGTGGTCGGTGATCACGATCGCGATTCCCCGCTCGCGCGCGCGCGCCACGGCATCGACCGCCGTGATGCCGCAGTCGACGGTGACGATCAGGCCGTAGCCCTCGTCGGCCAGGCGGTCGACCGTCTCGGGCGCGAGCCCGTAGCCCTCGACGAAGCGGCTCGGCAGGAACGGCTCGACCTCCGCGCCGAGCATCCGCAGGGCGAGCAGCGTCAGCGCGGTCGCGCAGACGCCGTCGACGTCGTAGTCGCCGTGGACGACGATGCGGGTGCCGCTCGCGATCGCCGCCTCGATCACGTCGCACGCCTCGCCCATCGCCCCGAGCAGGAAGGGGTCGTGGAGCGGCGTCTCGCCGTCCAGATAGGCGAGCGCCGCCGCTGGATCCTCAAACCCGCGCCGCACGAGCGCCTCGGCCGTGACGCGATGCACGCCGAGGGCGTCGATCAGGCGATCGACGGGCTCGAGCGCGCAGGGCGGGATGATGATCGAGCCGATGGCCACCCGACGAGCGTAGAGAGCGGGCCGGATGGATCAGGGCGCGATCGGTTCGCCCGGCCGGTGCCGCACGCCGTCTCGTTGACGCCGGAGAGCCAGCTCGAGCTCGTAGAGCCCGGAGCGTTGCCGGCGCGTCAGGCGGCCTCGAGCAGGTAGCGGATCCGCCCGAGCTCCTGCTCGAGCAGAACAGGATCGGAGGCGTAGAGCGGCGAGGCCGGGCCGTCCGTGATCAGGCGGTGGATCTGCGCGGCGGCCTGGGCGCACGGCGATTCGGCGCGCCGCAGGAGCTCCGCCAGACGAATCAGATCGTTGCGCGAGGCACGCACCGAGCGCGCGTCGGCATATCCCGCCGGCACCCACGGGCGCGCGCGCGACTCGGCGCGCTCGACGATGCGATCGAGCGCTCCGGCGAGCTGGAGGCTCTGCCGGCGGCTCTCGAGGCGGCACCGCTCGTCGCGAACGGCCGGGATCGGAAGGTCGTCGCGACCCGCCGCGATCAGCTCGCGGGCGAGCTCGCGGCGGCGCCCCCGCATGACCAGGAACGCGAGCGCGAGCGCGGCGGCCACGATCGCCGAGGCGAGCTCCGTCGCGCTCGCGATGCGCTCTCCGAGCAGGCCGAGCGAGACCAGCGCGAGAGCGGCGAGGCCCGTTCCAACCGCGGTGATCAGATTGACGCCGATCGCGCGAAGGCGGCCCTCAACGATCACGAGTGGATGGCGTTCTCCGAGTGCTCGTTGCAAATCCATAGCCACAGCCTTGCGCACGCTCCATCAATGCCGCATCAAGATTCGGCGTCGGAGACGAGCGGCTCGCGGAGCCGGTAGCCGACGCCGGTGACGGTCTCGATCAGCTCGGGCTCGCGCGGATTCCGCTCGATCTTGCGCCGGAGCGCCGCGATGTGCACGCGCAGCAGGTGGCTCTCGCCGTAGCCGGGTCCCCACACCTCCTGGATCATCGCCCGATGCGTGAGGACGCGGCCTGGGTGCGCTACGAGCGCCTTCAGCAGGTCGTATTCGATCGGCGTCAGATGGATCTCCTCGGCACCGCGCGCGACGAGGCGGCGCGCGAGATCGACGCGCAGATCGCCGAGCTCGACGACCGCGTCCGGGCGCGGACGATCGACGGCGCGCCGCAGCATCGCGCGGATGCGTGCGAGCAACTCGTCGATCCCGAACGGCTTCGTCACGTAGTCGTCTGCGCCCGCGTCGAGCGCCTTGACCTTCTCGCGCTCGTCCCCGACCGCGGAAACGAGCAGGATCGGCACGGGCGACCAGCCACGGATATCCCGGCAGACGTCGTGGCCGCTGCCGTCGGGCAAGAGCAGGTCGAGGATCACGAGATCCGGCGGCTTGAGTGCGACCTGCGCGAGCGCATCGGCACAGGTGCCCGCGATCTCCACCTGGTAGCCGGCCGCCTCGAGCGTCGCCTTGAGCGCACGCTGGATCGCGCGCTCGTCATCGACCACGAGCACGCGGGCGCCGTCGCTCACGAGGCCACCGCGCTCTCGACCGGCATGGCTGGGAGCACCAGGCGCATGCAGGCGCCGCCGCCGGGCGCGTCGTCGATCGAGAGCACGCCGTGGTTCGCGTCGACGAAGCCTCGGGCGATCGCGAGCCCGAGCCCCGTGCCGCCCGCGGCACCGCGCGTGCTGCCGCGGTAGAACGGCTCGAACACGCGGTCGCGCTCGTCGGCCGGGATGCCGGGGCCGTGGTCGAGCACCTCGATGACGGCTCGGTCGCCGGGGTCTCGATGCACCGAGACTGTCACGTTCGCGCCGAGAGGCGAGAACTTCGCGGCGTTCTCGATCAGGTTCACGAGCACGCGCTCGATCTGCGCCGGGTCGCAGCGAACGAGCGTCAGGTCGGCGGCCAGATCGACCTCGATCGGGATCTCGGGCACGCGGCCGCGCGCCGCTGCGACGGCGTTGCGGACGAGATCGTGCGCCTCGTTCCAGTCGAGCGCCGAGACGGTGCTGCCGGCCTGTAGCCGGGAGACGTCGAGCAGGTCTGCGACGAGCCGGTCGAGCCGATCGGTCTCGAGCGCGACGTCGCGCAGGAGCTCGATGGTCGTCTCCGGGTCGAGCTCGATCTCGCTGCCGGAGAGCGCGCTGACCGTGGTCTTGATCGCTGTCAGCGGCGTGCGCAGCTCGTGCGAGACGGCACGCAGCAGGGCGGTCTTGAGCGCGTCGGATTCGCGCAGCGCGGCGGCCTCTACGTGCGCCGCTGCGAGTCGCTCGCGCTCCTGGGCGAGCGCGAGCAGACCCGAGAGCGAGCGCGCGACCCGCATCGCATCGCCGTCCTGCACGATCTCGGGCGGGACGCCCGTCAGCTCGAGCCGGCCGATCACGCGGTCGTCGACCCGCAGCGGGAGCGCGATCTGGCCGTCGAGCGGTCCCCGCCCGAGCACGATCCGTGCGCTTGCCGCCCCGATCGCGGCCGCGGCGATGCGGGCCGCATCGAGCTGGGCGCGCTCGAGGCTGGCGCCGCCCACGAGCGCGCTCGAGATGCCGGCGAGCAGCGCCGCCTCGCGCTCGCGCTCGTAGGCCTGGGTCGAGCGCCGCCGCTCGCGTGAGGCGAGCTCGCCGACGGTCACCGCCGACAGCCCGAGCGCGACCGCGAGCACCCAGAAGCGCGAGTTGTCGAGCCGGAACCCGGCCGGCCTGACGAACACCCCGTCCCACAGGAGCGCGGCAGCCGCGGCGGTCATCAGGCCTGCGCGCTTGCCGAAGAGGAACGCGATCGCGAGCACCGCCGGCAGGTAGACGACGCCGAGCGCCTCGTAGTTCGACCAGCGGCGCAGCACGAACACCGCGAACGACGAGAAGCCGATCAGCCCGGTGCTGACGAGCACCGTCGCGCCGGCCGGCGCGGCCGTGGCGATCGATGCGCGCGTGAACGCGCGCGGACCGCGTCGGCGCGTGCGGGAGTCGGTCACACCCCCAGTATGCAGGCACGCCCAGCGCGTAGGATTCCGGCACGTGATTCCCTTCGCCCCACTGCGAGGAGGCTCGCTCGAGATCGTCTGCGGGCCGATGTTCTCGGGCAAGAGCGAGGAGCTCCTGCGGCGCATCCGCCGCGCCGAGATCGCCGGCCTCGCACCGGCCCTGTTCAAGCCCGCGATCGACGATCGCTTCGGCGCGAGCGACGTCGTCAGCCACGCCGGCAGCCGGCTGCAGTGCCATGCGATCGGCGACCCGCGCGACATTGAGGTGCATCCGGCGACGAGCCGCGCGCGCGTCGTCGGGATCGATGAGGTGCAGTTCATCGACGGCGCGATCGTCGACGTCGTCCACCGGCTTGTGCGCAGCGGCACGCGCGTGATCGCGGCCGGGCTCGACCGGGACTTCCGCGGCGAGCCGTTCGGGCCGATGCCCGAGCTGCTCGCGCGGGCCGACTTCGTCGAGAAGCTCCACGCGATCTGCCAGATCTGCACCGGCCCCGCGACGATGACGCAGCGACTCGTCAACGGCGAGCCGGCGCGCTCGAGCGACCCGGTCATCGTGGTCGGCGCGAGCGAGCAGTACCAGGCCCGCTGCCGCGGCTGCCATCGCCTCGCGGACGAGCTCGACGAGCCGCTGCCGCTCGCGGTCGAGGTGCTCGTTACGGGTTGAGCACGCGCTCGAGGCCGCGCTGCGCGTCCTCGGCGAGGCGCTTGAACGCGCGGTTCACGAGCGGCGTGGCGAGACGCATCAGCCCGCGTGGCTCGAGCAGCGCGTCATACGTCACGGCGCTCCCGGCGTCACGCGCGACGACGCTGATGGTGTCCAGCGAGCGATACGCCGAGGCGATCGCCTCGACGGTGATCGAGCCGGCCGGGTCGTACGCCCGCACCTCGTAGCGAAGCGGCGTCTCCTTGCTGCCTTGCCGCACCACGACCTCGAACGCGCTGCCGACGCGCAGAGCACCCTCGTCGAGGCGACGGGCGAAGACGACGCTCGGATCCCAGTCGCGGATGTTGTCGAAGGCGGAGAGGTATGCGAACGCGTCCTCGGCAGTGCGGGACGACTCGACGGGAGCGACGTAGCGGGCCATCTCAGGATCCTAGACGGCTCGGCCTGGCCGAGCCTGGCTCAGTCCCGGAACGAGAGCAGGACCTTGCCGCTCTTGCCGCGACCCTCGAGTCGCTCGAACGCGCCGGCCGCGTCGGCCAGCTCGTGGACCGAGTCGATCTGCGCCGAGATGCGCCCGGCGGCGATCTGCGGCACCACCTCACGCTCGAACGCGCGCACGGCCTGCGCCTTCTGCTCGAGCGAGCGGGCGCGCAGGACCGTGCCGCGCATGGTCACGCGCGAGCGCATCAGCAGTCCGAGCGGCAGCGTCACGTCACCGCCGGCGCCGATGCCCACGACCGTGATGCGCCCCTGGTTCGCGATCGCCCGGAGGTTGCCGGGGAAGTGCGGTGCGCCCACGAGCTCGAGGATCACATCCGCCCCGCGCCCGTCGGTCAGCTCGCGGACGGCCTCGACGAAGCCCTCGTCCGCGACCGGCTCCGCGCCGAGCGCGCGCACCGCGGCGGCGGCGGCCTCGCTGCGGACCGTGCCGAGCACGCGCGCTCCCGTCGCCAGACCGAGCTGCACGGCGGCGTTGCCGACGCCTCCGGCGGCGCCGTGCACGAGCAGCGTCTCACCCATGCGCAGTCCGGCCTGCGAGAACACGGCGTCGTGCGCGGTGATGAACGCCTCGGGGATCGCGGCGGCCTCGTCGGACGCGAGCCGCGCGGGAACCGCGGTGACGTGGCGCTCGTGCGCGACGACGCGATCGGCGAGACCGCCGCCGCTGACGAGCCCGAAGACCCGGTCGCCCGCCTTCCAGCCGAGCACGCCGGCACCGCACGCGAGCACCTCGCCCGCGACCTCGAGGCCCGGGATGTCGCGCGGTGCTCCCGGCGGCGGCGGGTAGTTGCCCTGACGCTGCTGCGCGTCGGCGGGGTTGAGCCCGGCGTAGCTGACGCGGACGAGCACCTCGTCGGTTCCCGGCACGGGGTCGGGACGCTCCTCGACCTCGATGACCTCGTTGCCCCCGGCCCCGGTGAAGACGACTGCTCGCATGCGAGCAGTGTGACAGCACGCCACGCGAACGGCGTGAGAGCCAGGCCAACCGGCACGACGCACGCGTGCACGCCGGCATCCGAGAGCGTGACGGGCCGGGCGAGTCGCTATCCTGCATCTCGACCGTTCCCGACGCCCCAGGAGGTGATGAGCGAGATGACTGCAGACCGAGCACGTGCCCACCCGCTCACTGCCAATCCGGCGCCGGGCGCGCGCGATCTGACCTGATCGGCGCGGCTCCGGTGCCCGCACACACGGAGTCAAGGTGTTCTCTCATCCTCTCGCGCTCCTCGGCTACACCGAGGACCGTGCCGCGGAGGTCGCCGCCTTCGGCGATCCCGCACTCGAGGCCGGCCGCGTCGTTCGCATCGACCGAGGCCTCGCGACCGTGCTCGCTGCAGACGGCGAGCACCGGTTGCCCACCGGCTCGTCCCTCGCGCCGGCGGTCGGCGACTGGGTCGCGTTCCGGACGGGCGAGGGTCTCGCCGGGATCCTGGCACGACGGACCGAGCTCGTCCGGCGCGCAGGCGCGCGGCGCGACGAGCGTCAGGTCGCCGCGGCGAACGTCGATCGCGTCCTGATCGTCCGCGCGCTGGATGTCGCCGTCAGCCTGACGCGCATCGAGTCGCTCCTCGCGATCGCGTGGGAGAGCGGTGCCGAGCCGATCGTCGTGCTCACGAAGGCCGACCGCCGCAACGACCCGGAGGCGGCCCGCGCGCAGGTGCTGCTCGGCGAGTCGGGCGCCGGCAAATCGACGCTGACGAACCTGCTCGCGGGCGAGCAGGTGCTCGAGACCGGCGAGGTGCGCGGCGACGGTCAGGGTCGCCACACGACGACGCACCGCGAGCTCGTGCCGCTGCCGCACGGCGGCGCGATCATCGACACGCCCGGCGTCCGCGAGGCCGGCTACTGAGGCGACGGGACGGGCATCGCACTCGCATTCGGCGATCTCGAGGAGCTCGCGGCCCCCTGCAGTTCGCCGACTGCGGGCACGACCTCCTGCCGATCGAGGAGGCGTACGCCGGCTGGCTGATCTTCCCGTGGGAGCGCTCCCGCGCGGTCCTCGGGGCCTGGGCCGCCTGGACGCGCGAGACGCCGGAGACGGTCACGTCCGTCGGCCGCATCCTGCAGATCCCGCCGATCCCCGAAATCCCCGAGCCCCTCCGCGGCCGCCGGCCCGTTGTCATCGAGGCGACGTTCCTCGAGAGCGAGAAGGAGGCGTCCCGCCTGCTCGAGCCGCTGCGCGCGCTCGGCCCGGAGCTGGACACGTTCGCGACCGTGCCGCAGACCGCGCTGATGGAGCTGCACCAGGATCCCCCGTCGCCTGTGCCGGGCATCGGCCACCATGCGATCGTCGAGACCCTGCCGGAGGCCGCGCTCGATGCGTTCGTCGGGGCGGCCGGGCCGGGCTCGGGCTCCGCGATGGTCTCCGTCGAGCTGCGCCAGCTCGGTGGCGCGCTCGCTCGCCCGGCCCGTGGCGGTGGCGCCCGCTCGATGCTGGCCGGCGAGTACGCGATGTTCGCGATCGGCATGCCGATGGGCCCGGCGTCGCGCGAGCTGCTCGAGGCCCAGACCCAGGGTGTCGTCGACGCGCTCGCGCCGTGGGCGTCGCCGATCGGCTACTCGAACTTCTCCGAGCGGGACGGCGACGTCCTGCACGACGCCGGGACCGCGGATCGCCTGAACGCCCTGTGCGAGCGCGTCGATCCGGATGGCCGCATCCACGGCAACCACGCGGTCACCGCAGACTGATCTCGGATGGCAGTGGAGGCGGCGGGAATCGAACCCGCGTCC
>JANLRV010000250.1:0-6520 GCA_031361905.1 Actinomycetes bacterium | reverse complement strand
TACTCCAACACCTACGCCGCCAGCAACGCCGCCAGCGACCTCGACGCCACCTCCGTCCAGTACGGCAAGTACATCGCCGCGTAGACGAACTCGTAGGCCGCTTTCTCGCACTCGAGCGCGAACAGGAGCTCCCGATCGACGTCGTGGTGCTCCTGGTAGGCGCCGAGAAAGGCCGCTCGCGCCATCTCGATCCACGCTTCGATCTCCGCCTGCGGCGGGTCGTCCAGCTTCCAGCCCACGAAACGCGCGACGTGGTTGAACGAGCGCATCATCCCGGCGACGTCACGCAGGGGGGTGCCGAGCTTCCGCCTCTCGCTCGGATCACGGCCTGGCTCTCCCTCGAGATCGACGATCGCGACGACGCTGCCGTCGCGGATCAAGACCTGCGCGAGATGGAAATCACCGTGGACGCGCGAGACCGTCGTGCCGGCGTGGTGCCGAAGCACGTCGATCTGCTCGCGCAGGACCGGCTCGGCCCACGCCACTTCGTCGGCAGCGGCCTCGAGCGCCCGGTCGAGCTGTGCCGAGGCGGCGTCGGCCCAGATCTCCACCTCGTCGCACGTCGCGGGCCGGGCATCGCGCGCGATCAGCAAGGCATGAAGCTCGGCCAGCGCAGAGCCGATCCCGGCCGCCCACTCGCCGACTCGCGGCAGGTCCGACGCCAGGTCCCGCTTGGCGCACTCCCACCCGTCGATCGTTCCGCCGAGATACGCCTGGCAGAGCGCCACGTCACGATCGCCGAAACGCAGCGAGCCCGCCACGGGCGGAATCCGGCGCATCCCCGACGCGCTCAGGTAGGTCGCGAGCTCGACCTCGGGGTTCGGCCCGTCGCCGAGCTGCCGGTAGCACTTCAACACGCAGCGCTCGCCGAGCACGACCGAGGTGTGGGACTGATCGGCACCCAGCCCGCGGGCCGCAGCGGGCGATTCGAGCAGGCTCGCGTGAGCGGCGGGAATGCCCTGCAGCGGGCCGATCGTTCGGCCCTCGCGCACGATCTCCGCGAGCTCGAGCCAGAGCTGGTCCGACGACGGCACCTCGTCGAGCGTGTCGAGCCGCAGCGGGAGCAGGTACGTCTCGCCGCCGAGGTCGACCAGCACGACGCCGCGACCGCCCGCAAGCTCGACCGCGTCGATGAGCGTCGCGCACGAGGCCCGGCCCTTGCCTCCGAACCAGCGCGCCTGCTCGAACCGCTCGGGTGGCAGCGCAGCCACCCGAGCGGCGAGATCGTTCAGGTCAAGCAGGAACCGGCACCTTCGGCATGTCGGCGATCGCCTCCAGAGCTCGGTCGATGTCGCCCTGCGGCATCTCGTGATCGACCAGCTTGCCCGAGAGGTAGTCGTCGTAGGCCTGCAGATCGAGGTGCCCGTGGCCGCAGAGGTTGAAAAGGATGACCTTCTCCTTGCCCTCCTCCTCCGCGCGGCGGGCGGCGTTGATCGCCCCGAGGATCGCGTGCGTCGGCTCGGGCGCAGGGAGGATGCCCTCGACCCGGGCGAACTGGACGCCCGCCGCGAAGCACTCGAGCTGCTGGTACGCCTCGGCCCGGATCAGGCCGAGATTGAGCGCGTGCGAGACGAGCGGCGCCATGCCGTGGTAGCGAAGCCCGCCCGCGTGGATGCCCGGCGGCATGAAGTCGTGCCCGAGCGTATGCATGGGCACGATCGGGGCCATCCCGATCGCATCCCCGTAGTCGTAGCTGTAGATGCCGCGCGTCAGCGTCGGGCACGAGGCCGGCTCGACGGCGATGATCTCGATCTCGGCCCCGGCGATCTTGTCGCGCAGGAACGGGAACGCGATCCCGGCGAAGTTCGAGCCGCCGCCCGCACAGCCCACGACGACATCCGGCCCCTTCTCGCCCGCCATCGCGAGCTGCGCCTTGGCCTCGAGACCGATGATCGTCTGATGCATCAGCACATGGTTCAGCACCGAGCCCAGCGAGTAGGCGGCCTCGGGATCCGTCGCGGCCGCCTCGACGGCCTCGGAGATTGCGATCCCCAGCGACCCGTTCGAGTCGGGATCGCGCTCGAGGATCGAGCGGCCCGCGTTCGTGTTGCTCGACGGGCTCGAGAACACCTTGCCGCCGAACGTCTCCATCATCACGCGGCGGTAGGGCTTCTGCCGGAACGAGATGCCGACCATGTAGACGACGCACTCGAGCCCGAAGCGCTGCGTCGCGAACGAGAGCGCCGTGCCCCACTGCCCCGCGCCGGTCTCGGTGATGACCCGCTTGCGTCCGTCCTGCTTGTTGTAGAACGCCTGCGGGATCGCGGTGTTCGGCTTGTGCGAGCCCGATGGCGACGTGCCCTCGTACTTGTAGTAGATCCGGGCCGCTTTCAGCCCGAGCGCCGCCTCGAGCCCGCGCGCGCGCATCAGCGGCGTCGGGCGCCAGAGGCGGTAGGCCTCGAGCACCTCGTCCGGAATCACGTGCTCCGGCTCGCCTGAGACCTCCTGCAGGATCAAGCTCATCGGGAAGAGCGGCGCGAGGTCATCCGGCCCGAGCGGCTGCCTCGTGCCCGGATGCAGCGGTGGCGCCGGCAGCGGCAGGTCCGCCTGGATGTTGTACCAGCGCGTCGGCATCTGCTGCTGGTCGAGGACGAACATGCGCTGGGTCATCGGGTCTCCTGCAGATCGAGTCCGGCGATTCTACGACGCGCAGGAGAGAGCGGGCAGCACCCGTGGCGAATGATGCGCGAGCACCACTCGCCACGGCGCGCCCTCTAGTAGCGGTACGACTCCGGCTTGAACGGCCCGTTGACGTCAACGCCGAGGTACTCGGCCTGGTCGTCGCTGAGCGTCGTCAGCTTCACGCCGAGCTTTCCGAGATGCAGCCGCGCGACCTTCTCGTCCAGCGCCTTCGGCAGCGTGTACACCTGGCGGCGATAGGACTCGCCGTTCTCGGCGAGGTCGATCTGCGCGAGCACCTGGTTCGTGAACGAGCAGCTCATCACGAACGACGGATGGCCGGTCGCGCAGCCGAGGTTGAGCAGGCGCCCCTCGGCGAGGATCAGCACGCTGTGCCCGTCTGCGAACTTCCACTCGTCGAACTGCGGCTTGATCTCGATGCGCTCGATGCCGGGCTCGCTCGCGAGTCCGGCCATGTCGATCTCGTTGTCGAAGTGACCGATGTTGCCGACGATCGCCTTGTCCTTCATCTTGCGCATGTCGGCGACGGTGATGATGTCCCGGTTGCCGGTGCACGTGATGAACACGTCCCCCTCGCCGACGACATCGTCGAGCGTCGTGACCTCGTACCCCTCCATCGCGGCCTGCAACGCGCAGATCGGATCGACCTCGGTCACGATCACCCGCGCGCCCTGGCCACGGAACGCCTGCGCCGAGCCCTTGCCGACATCGCCGTAGCCGAGCACGACGGCGACCTTGCCGGCGAGCATCACGTCGCTCGCCCGCAGGATTCCATCGGTCAGCGAGTGCCGGCAGCCGTAGAGGTTGTCGAACTTCGACTTCGTGACCGAGTCGTTGACGTTGATCGCCGGGAACAGCAGCGTGTCCGCGCGCGCCATCTCGTAGAGCCGGTGCACGCCCGTCGTCGTCTCCTCGGAGACGCCGCGGACGGCCGGGGAGACGCGGCTCCAGCGTCCCGGATCGTCCTGCTGGAGGCGGGCGAGCAGCTCCAGGACGACCTTGAACTCGGCGTTGTCGGTCGTCTCGGGCGAGGGCACCGAGCCGGCCTTCTCGAACTCGAGGCCCTTGTGCACGAGCAGCGTCGCGTCGCCGCCGTCGTCGACGATCTGCGTCGGCCCGAGGCCATCGCCGAAGTCGAGCGTGCGGTCGGTGCACCACCAGTACTCTTCGAGCGTCTCGCCCTTCCAGGCGAAGACCGGCAGGCCCGCAGGGCTGTCCTCGGTGCCGTCGCGCCCGACGACGACCGCAGCTGCGGCGTGGTCCTGCGTCGAGAAGATGTTGCACGAGCACCAGCGCACCTCGGCGCCGAGGTCGGCGAGCGTCTCGGCGAGGACGGCGGTCTGCACCGTCATGTGCAGCGAGCCCATGATGCGCTGGCCGGCGAGCGGCCTCGCGCTGCGGTACTCCTCGCGGACCGACATCAGGCCGGGCATCTCCTGCTCGGCGAGCTCGATCTCCTTGCGACCCCACGCGGCGAGCGTGAGATCCTTGACCTTGTAGTCGAGCGTCTTGACACTCACGGTCGGATCCTTTCGGCGGTTGCGATCAGCAGTGCGGGGCCTTTGGCCTGTGGCTCGGGAGGAAGGGGCTCGCAGGTGACGTGACCGAGCCCGGCGCCGGATACGAGACCGGCGAGCTCATCACGCGTGAAGCCGGCGCGCAGGGCCCCCATGCGCCGGCGGAAATCGTCGCGGCCGTGGTGCAGCAGATCGACGATCACCACGCGTCCGCCGGGGTGCACGATTCGGGCCATCTCGGCGAGCGCGGCCGCGGGATCGTCGACATGCGTGAGCGCGAGCAGGCAGAGCGCCGCACCGCACTCTTCGTCGGCGATCGGCAGGCTGGCGAGATCGCCCTGCCGCAGCTCGACGTTCGCGACGGCGCGACACCGCGCAGCCTCGAGCATCTCAGGCTGGGAGTCGACGCCGATCACGCGCGCGACGTGCGGTGCGAGGGCCGCGCTCGCGACGCCCGAGCCGCAGGCCAGGTCGGCGACGACGAGGTCCCGTGGCAGCAGGGCGCGCAGCGCGACGTCGGTGAAGAGCGTTCCGTACAGCTCGGTGCGAAGCTCATCCCACTCGCCCGCCACGTCGGCGAAGACGGATCGCCGCTCCGCGAGCCGCCTCGTCAGGCGCAGCGCGTCGTGCTCGAGCACCGGCCAGCTCGCGATCTCGCCGCGCGAGAGCGCCCAGAGCTGCGACGCCGATGCGTCGAGCTCGTCGGACGGCATGCGGTAGAGGTTCGTCGTGCGCTCGCTGCGCGAGATCACCCACCCCGCCTCTGCGAGCTGCTTGAGGTGCCGGCTGACGCTCGATTGCGGCAGCTGCAGGACCTCGGCGAGCTCTCCCACGCCGAGCTCCTCCCGCTCTAGCAGCGCCAGCATCCTCAGGCGGATCGGATCGCCGAGCGCGGCCATGCGGGAGAGCAAGGGATCAGGGGAGGCGACTAGATTCATCCGTTCAACCGGATGGAAGGTTAGCAGAGCGGAGCGGTCGAGCTTTCTCTACCCTCGGGCGCTCCGTGTCGCTGATCGAGAATCTCCGTGACCTACCCCGCTCGCTTGTGCCCTCGACCTGGCTCGGCGCGCTCACCGCAACGGTGATCTCGTTCAGCGCGCCGGTCGTGATCGTGCAGCAGGCGAGCCAGGCCGCGGGCATCGGAGTGGCCGGCTTCGGCTCGTGGCTCTGGTCGGCGGCGATCGGTGCCGGCGTCGCCACGATCGTCCTCTCGCTCGTCTACCGGATGCCGATCATGTGCGCCTGGTCGACCCCGGGAGCCGCGCTGCTCGTGACGTCGATCGCCGACTACCGATACTCCGCGGTGATCGGCGCGTACGTCGCCGCCGCCCTCGTCACGCTGCTCGTCGGCGTGACCGGCCTGTTCCGGCGGATGATGGCGCTCGTGCCCGAGCCGGTCGTGATGGGAGTGCTCGCCGGCGTGCTCTTCCGCTTCGGCATCGGGCTCGTGAGCGCCGCGCCGCAGGCGCCCGAGATCGTGCTGCCGATGGTCGTCGTCTACCTGCTGCTCGGACGCCTCGGCTACCGTGCGCCGGCAATCGGCGCCGTCGCGATCGGCGTCGCGGTCGCCGCCGCGCTCGGCCGGATCAACCCCGGACCGATCGCGTTCAGCCTCAGCGATCCGGTGTTCACGCGGCCGACCTTCGCACTCGACGCGGTCGTCGGCATCGGGCTGCCGCTGTTTGTGCTGACGATGGCGGCGCAGAATGCGACCGGGTTCGGCGTGTTGCGCGCGAGCGGCTACACGGACCCGCCGGTCGACAGCGTGATCGCGACGACCGGCGTCGCGTCGCTCCTGGCCGCGCCATTCGGCGCCAACCTGGTCAACTTGTCGGTGCTGACGGCGAGCTACGTGACGCTACCGGCTGCACATCCCGACCCTCGCCGGCGCTACGCGGCCGGGGTCGCCGTCGGCGTGTGCCTCGTGATCGTCGGTCTCGCAGCGACCGCGATCGCGACGCTCTTCGCCGGGCTCCCGGTCGAGCTCGTCGCCGCGATGGGCGGGATCGGCATGCTCGGCATCCTCGTCTCTGCGACCGCCGGCGCGGTCGCGTCAGAGCGCTATCGCGAGGCCGGCGTCGTCGCGCTGCTCGTGACAGCGTCCGGGACGACCATCGCCGGGATCGGCGCGCCGTTCTGGGGGCTCGTCGCGGGCGCGGCAATCGCGCGCATCGCCTCGAGCGCTAAGAAGCTCTAACAGAATGCCTCGCGGCGTCTGGCGGCGTCTCGCTGGCGCCTGGGTGGTGATCGCCTCTTGCGGTTCCGTTCGGTCCAGGAGCCGCTGCAAGGCGATCACCACCCAGCCTTGCGAGCCGCTCGCCAGTCACTAACGAATCATTCTGTTAGAGCTTCTTACTCTCGGG
>JANLRV010000222.1:0-20511 GCA_031361905.1 Actinomycetes bacterium | reverse complement strand
CCCAGCAAGAGAACCGTAGGACGATCCAGCGACTCCAGACACCCCGAGACTCTTGAAACCGGCTCTAAGAAGCTCTAACAGAATGATTCGTGAGTGACTGGCGAGTGGCTCGCAAGGCTTGGCGAGGATCGCCTTGCAGCGGCTCCTATACCGAACGGAACCGCAAGAGGCGATCACCGTCCAGGCGCCAGCGAGACGCCGCCAGACACCGCGAGGCATTCTGTTAGAGCTTCTAAGGAGCCTGTTTCGCTACCCGGCCGCTGCGACGAGCACGGCGGCGACCCTCGCGGCCTCGCGCTCCAGCGCGTAGGGCTCGGCGGCAGCGCGCGCGGCCGAGCCCGGCCGCAGCTGCACGGCCGCGACGAGCGCGTGCGCGATCGAGTCCACGTCGAGCGGGTCGCAGAGCACGCCGCACCCGGGCGTGACGACGGCCGTCGCCGGCACGGTCCGCGAGGCCGCCACCGGCCGCTCGCAGGCCAAGGCCTCGATCAGCGCGAGCCCGAAGCCCTCGCGCTCCGAGACGAGGCAGGCGGCGTCGGCGGCGCGGAGCCAGGCCGGAACGGCCGTCGGCGGGACGGAGCCGACGAAGCGCACGCGCTCCGCGATGCCGAGCCGGAGCGCGTCGAGCTCGAGCGCCTCGCGGAGCTCACCGTCTCCGACGATCGCGAGCTGGCCGTCGCCCTCGCCGAAGGCCCGCGCGAAGGCCTCGAGCAGGCGGGCGTGGTTCTTCACCGGGACGAGATTCGAGACAGCCACGAGCCGCGGTCCGGACGCGTTCCAGCCGAGCGCCGCCGCCGCGATCTCTGCATCGCCCGCGTGGAAGCGAGCGAGATCGACCCCCGCCGTGATCGTCTGCAGCCGGTCGCCGAGCGAGCCGACGACGCGCTCGAGCCGCGCGCCCAGCTCGGGCGAGACGGCGATCACCGCGGCCGCCCCGGCGACCACCTTCGCGGTCGACGCGCGCAGGCGCTCGCTCGTCTCGGCGTTCGTCACATCGGTTCCGTGCGCCGTGACGACGTAGGGCCGGCCGAGCCGGCGCGCGATCGATCCGGTGGGCACGAGGTAGTGCGCCCACACGACATCGGGCCGGAGGCGCCGTGCGGCGCGGCGCGCCGCCCACTCGAGCTCGGCGTACTTGCGCAGCGTGGAGACGCCTCCCCCGCCGGCCTCGGTCGTGGCGACCACCTCGAGGTCGTGCCCGAGCGCCTCGACGGCCGCCGCGAGCGACGCGACGTAGCCGCCGTACGACGGCCGCGCGGTCGAGGGCCACATGTTGGAGACGAGCAGGATCTTCACGGCGGCCAGCCTACCGTCGCGATGCCACGAGAGCCGGAGACCGGGATCGAACCGGTGACCTGCCGCTTACAAGGCGGCTGCTCTTCCAGCTGAGCTACTCCGGCGCCGCCTGCATCGTGCCACGCCCGCCGCGCATCCGGGTGCGACGGCACGACGCTGCCCTCGCGTGGTAGCCTCGCGGCTGCTGACTGATCGATCAATCAGGACCGTGGAGCTCCCGTGAACGACGTGCGCCATCTCGACGACCTCGCAACGCGTGCTCGACGCTTCGTCGACGACCACTGCATCCCCTTCGAGGAGCAGGCGGAGTCGAGTGGCGGAAAGCTGCCTCACGAGATCCGCGCCCGCATCGCCGACGAGGCCCGGGCAGCAGGGCTGGTCGGTCCCGACCACCGCCCCGAGCACGGCGGTCAGGGGATGTCGCTGCTCGAGCAGGTCGTGCTGCACGAGGCCTACGGGCGCAACACGAACGGTGTCTGGTGGTATGTCCCGACCTGCGCGAACGTGCTCGCCCACGGCACGCCCGAGCAGATCGACCGCTACCTCCGCCCCGCGCTCCGCGGCGAGCGCGTCGAGTGCTACTGCATCACCGAGGAGCACGCCGGATCGGATGCGAGCGGCATCGCGGGCACGGCGACGCGGAGCGGCGATCGCTGGCTGATCGACTCGGACAAGTGGTTCTCGACGGGCGGCGACGAGGCCGACTTCTTCATCGTGCACGTTCGCGCGATTGCCGCCGACGGCAGCGAGCTCGGCCCGACCCTGTTCCTCGTCGATCGCGACGTTCCCGGCGTCGAGGTGATCGACGATCCCGCGTTCACCCACACCTTCCCGTACACGCATCCGGTCGTGCGGTTCCGCTGCGAGGTGCCGGACGGCGCCCGTCTCGGCGAGATCGGAGCGGGCGACTCGCTGACGAACGAGTGGTTCGTCGAGGAGCGTGTGCACATCGCGGCGCGCTGCGTCGGGGCGATGGAGCGCCTGATCGAGATCGGCACGACCTGGGCGCTCGAGCGCGAGCAGTTCGGCAGCCGGCTGATGGAGTTCCAGGGCGTCTCGTTCCCGCTCGCCGACAGCGCCTGCGAGGCGCTCGCGATGCGGCTCCTGACGAGACACGTCGCGGCGCTCTCGGACTCCGGCGCCGACCGAAAACTCGTGCACGGCAAGGCGTCGATGGCCAAGCTCGCCGCCTCGGAGTCCGCCGGGCGGGTCGCAGACCGGGTCGTGCAGATCCTCGGCGGGCGCGGCTACATGCGTCGCAATGCGGCCGAGCGGCTGTGGCGCGAGGTGCGCGTCGACCGGATCTGGGAGGGGACCTCCGAGATCCAGCGGCTGATCGTCTCGCGCGGGCTCGAGCGCCGTGGCGTCGGCGCGATGCTCTCGGTCGACTGAGCTCTGAGGGTGGACCCAGGCTGAGTCCCTCGATCGGGGGGCGTGAGCGCAGGGCTGTTCGCCGATACCCGCTCACGGGGGCGTCCACCATCCCCCGACTCTGATGCGCTTCGTCCCCACCGCCGCCCTCTTCACCAGCGTCGTCCTGCTGATCGCAGGGCTGGCGCTCGCTTCGAGCGAGCGTACGAAGACCAGCGAGCGCGCGGATGTGCAGCTCGTCGGCACCGCCGACGGGATCGCTACCGACGTGAGGGGACGCCTCGATCGAGGCCACCAGGCCGTCCTGCTGCTCGCCGAGCGACCCGCCTTCGCCACGCTCGCTCAGCGCGGGCACGGGCTCGGCCTCGGAGCCGTCAAGCACGTGCTCGCGTCGATCGAGGCGATCGACGCGACCGTGGCCGACACCGCCTCCTTCTTCCTGCTCAGCGGCGAGGAGCGCGTGCGCTCCGTCGACGGCGTGATCGAGTCGCGCTCGAAGCTCGCGCGCGACGCCTCGACCGAGCCGTTCTTCGAGCCCACGCTCAGCCTCGCGGCGGGCGCGGCCTACGAGTCGCCGCCATACGTCTCGACCGTCACCGATCGGCTCGTGATCAGCGAGTCCACCGTCGTGCGCTCAGGCGAGGAGCCGATCGGCATCCTCCGCCTCGAGGTTCCGGTCTCGCCCGCGCGCTCGACTGCCGCGGACGGCACGCAGGTCGGCCTCGTCGACCCGCGGACCGGCACGTTCACGACCCTCTCCGGCACCCGGCGCTCGTCGGCCTTCACGCGGCTGATCGGCGTCGAGGCCGATGCAGGGGTGCTCGAGACGGACGGGCACCGCCTGGC
Organism: Actinomycetes bacterium; assembly: GCA_031361905.1. Classification (GTDB taxonomy): domain Bacteria; phylum Actinomycetota; class Thermoleophilia; order Gaiellales; family JALYLC01; genus JANLRV01. The sequence continues at coordinate 16,998 of JANLRV010000222.1, read as the reverse complement.
CTACCGCCGGCTCTCCGGCGGGACCGGGGCGAGCTGGCTGATCGTCGCCTCGGTGCCGGTCGCGAGCGTGCTCACGACGAATATCCCAATCGGCCCGCTGCTGCTCGTCGCAGGCGCCGTCGCGCTCTCGCTCGTCGGCATGCTGATGCGCAAGCGGGCGCGCCGCGAGCACGCGCTCGCGCTCGTCCTCGCGCAGGAGGCGCGCGCCGAGGCCGAGCGGCGATCGCTCACCGACGCGCTGACCCAGCTCTTCAACCGACGGCACATGGTCGACGCGATCTCGGCGGAGCTCTCGCGCGCCGGCCGTGGCGGACCCGCTCCAATCGTGCTGTTGCTCGACGTCGACCACTTCAAGCGGATCAACGACATCTACGGCCACGGCGCCGGCGACGAGGTGCTCGTCGAGGTCGCCGATCGGCTGCGCAGCCGCATGCGGGGCTACGACGTGATCGGGCGTTGGGGCGGCGAGGAGTTCATCGTGCTCGTGCCCGGCGTCGGCGACGACGAGACGTTCTTCCAGGTCGCCGAGGACGTGCGCCGCCTGATCGGATCGGTGCCCTTCACCGTCACCGGCGACACGACGATCCCCGTGACGGTGTCGATCGGAGCCGCGCGGGCAAGCGAGAGCCTGCGCACGGCCGAGGCGATCGTCGATGCCGCCGACCGCGCGCTCTACGCCGCGAAGCGCCGTGGCCGAGATCGCACCCAGCTGTTCGGCGATCTGACCGTCGAGGACTTCGTCGCCGAGGAGCCCGAGGCGCTGCGCCTCGCCCGCGCTCTCGCGCTCTCCTCGAGCGCGCGAGAGAGCCTGCCGAAATCGAACGGCGAGCAGGTGGCGAGCATCGCCACCGCGATCGCCGAGCAGCTCGACCTCGCGGGCTCGATGGTGATGCGCTGCCGCCTCGGCTCGTGGCTGCGCGACCTCGGCGCAGTCTCGATCCCCGACCGCCTGCTGCAGCTCGTCGGTCCGGCCGACGCCGTCGATCGCGCGCTGATCGAGAACCACGTCGTCGTCGGCGAGCAGATCGTGCGCAGCGTGGCCGGCCTGAGCGAAGCCGCTGACGCCGTTCGCCACCACCACGAGCGCTTCGACGGCACCGGCTACCCCGACCGCCTTGATGGCGACCAGATCCCGCTCGAGGCGCGCATCGTGGCCGTCGCAGCCGCCTACATCGAGCTCGTCTCGCTGGTCCCGCGCTTCTCGCCGAGCATCCGCGAGGCGATCCTCGCGCACCTCGAGGCCGACGACGGAGCCCGCTTCGATCCAGCCGTGGTGCGCGCGCTCGCCGACGCGCTGCACACGGTCGACGCGCCAACGGCCTCGGCGGCGTAGGTCGCGCCAAGATCGGTGCCTGGCACTTTTATTGGCGCGTCGCGCCGCGCCAGCCCGCCGAAGTGCGACAGCGGCTGGTAGATCGAGCCACTCGAACCGGTCTGCCGGTGCGGGATTGCACCGACATCGTGCGAGTCGTCGGGCCGCCACCACTCAGATCGGTGCCTGGCACTTTTATTGGCGCGCCGCGCCTGGTCAGCGCGCCACGGCGATCCGCTCGGCTCCAGCGAAGACCCAGCGGAGCCAGAACGTCGACTCGACGTCCCAGAACGGCGCGGCGACCGGGCTGCCGTCGGCGAGACGAAGACACACGCCCTGCGTGGCAAGGATCGCGGCTGCGGTCATGTGGACTGCATCCCACCGTGCCGCGATCGCGGTCCAATCGGGATAGACGAAGCCTCGGTGGTGGACGGGATGCGCGTCCACCACCGACAACCAGTCACGGGCGCTCGCGACCTCCAGGACCGTCGCACTCTGATCTACCTCCAGCGCCCAGAACCCCCACGGCTCGGGAAAGAGCGACGACGGCCCTGGAAACCGCTTGATGTACTCCCACCACATCCCCGGGCTCTCCAACAGCGACGTCGAGCTGAACAGCCCGAGCTGAAACGGCTTAAGAGCCGGTTTCAAAAGTCTCGGGGTGTCTGGAGCGGTTGGATCGTCCTGCAGTTCGTTGGCCGCGCGCTGCGCGCCCAGCCGACGAACCTGCGGCGACCCGAGGCCCGCGCTACGCGCGACCCGCGGGGCTTCGCGGGGACACCGGCCGGCTCTTGAACAGGCCACCAGCCGGCCGGCTCGCTCCAACCACCCCAGACACGAACGACACCTTTGAAACCAGCTCCTAGTGCTCGCCCGGGCCTCCGCGGCATCGGCGATGTCGGCGAACAGCCGCCGGGTGAGCCGCCTCGCATCCGGAGCCTCGGCGCCCTTCGAGATCCAGACCTGCCGGTCGCGTGCCAACGGTCCACGCGTCAGCTCGGGCGTCTCCTGCTCGAGCCGGCCGAGCAGGGCGCTCGTGCGCGCCACGCGATCGGCGAGCCGCGCCGAAACCACCGGTAGGCCTTCACTAGGTGAGCCGCGCAAGGTGATCCGCGAGCACACCGAGACGAACCGGCCGTGATCTGATTCACCGTCGCGGAGCATCGAGTCGAGGCTCGCAACACGGTCAACCAGAGACTTCATGGTTCGATCCACGCGACGACAGACGGCGAGCTTTCTAGAGCCCGCCGACACGCAGCGGCGGCCAGTAGATCGCGAACGCCCGGCCGAGGATCTGCGAGCGCGCGATCGTGCCCCAGTCGCGTGAGTCGTCCGACTCGGAGCGGTTGTCGCCCATCACGAAATAGCGACCATCGGGCACGAGGGTCGCGTTGAAGTCGAGCTGGCGCGAGCCGAGGTACGGCTCGTCGAGCGTCCGCCACGGGCCAGCTGCGCCCGGCGCCACGTTGACGTGGCCGCCTTCGGCGCGGATCCACTCCCCGGGCATGCCGATCACGCGCTTGACGTACGTCACGCTCGCGACGTGGTCGACCTTGGCCGCATCGCTGCCATGTCCGTTCGGGTGCAGCACGATCACGTCGCCGCGCGAGGGGTCGGCCAGCCGGTACCAGAAGCGCGCTGCGAGCAGGCGATCCTGCACGTGCAGCGTTCCGATCATCGAGCCGGACGGGATGAAGTAAGGGCGCACGACGTAGCGCTGCACGCCGAACGCGATGCCGAGCGCGAGCACCACCGTGATCGCGAGCTCGACGACCGGATGGCGTCGCACGAGCCGGATCGCCGACCGGACTACCACCTCGTAGACTCATCTCTCGGGCGACTCACCCTCGTCACTGTACGTTCCCGCTTCCGCGAGGACGGACTCCACCGAAACGCGGCCGTGAACCCGTATCCCCATCTGCTCTCTCCGCTCACGCTCGGACCGGTCACGATCGCGAATCGGATCGTCTCGACCGCGCACCAGACGACGCTCGTCGACGACGGCCTGCCCACCGACGATTTCGTCGCCTACCACCGCGCCCGCGCCGCGGGCGGCGTCGGGCTGATCTGCCTGGAGGCGACCGCCGTGCACCCGGCCGGTCTGCTCACGGGACACACGATCGCGGGCTACGACCCGCGCGTCGTCGAGCCGCTCTCGCGAGCTGCCGACGCCGTGCACGCGGCCGGCGGCAAGCTCTTCGCGCAGATGTTCCACGGCGGGCGCGAGCAGATCGAGTCGCCGCCCAAGCACCCGGCCGTCGCGCCCTCGGCGGTCCCGAGCCAGCGCTTCAAGACGGAGCCTCGCGCGCTCTCCGACGCCGAGATCGAGGAGATCATCGCGAGCCACGAGACGGTCGCAGCGCATGCCCGCGCCGCCGGCCTCGACGGCCTCGAGCTGTGCGGATCGCATGGCTACCTGCCGACCCAGTTCCTCAGCGAGCGCACGAACCAGCGCACCGACCGCTGGGGCGGGAGCCCGGAGAACCGCCTTCGCTACGTGCGCGAGACGCTCGCGGCCCTGCGACGCGGCGCCGGTCCGGAGATCGCCGTCGGCATCCGGTTATCCGCCGAGGAGGCCTCGCCCGAGGGCCGTCACACCCCCGAGACGGCCGCGATCCTGCGGCTGCTCGCCGGCGAGGGCCTGATCGACTACGCGAGCGTCGTGATCGGCGACTCCTCGAGCTACATCGGCGCAAGCTGGATCGTGCCGCCTCCGCCGATCCCCCGCGACGCGATGCGGCCGCATAGCGAGGAGCTGAAGCACGACCTCGGCGTGCCGCTGATCGTCGCCACGCGGGTGCACGAGCCGCTCGAGGCCGAGGAGCTGATCGCATCAGGAGGCGCCGACGCCGTCGGCATGAACCGGGCGCTGATCGCGGACCCGGAGCTGCCGCGCAAGCTCGCCGAGGGACGCGAGCGCGAGCGGATCCTCTGCACCGGATGCAACCAGGGATGCATCGGCCGCTACCACCTTGGCCTGCCGATCCGCTGTCTGCAGAACCCGCGAACCGGCCGCGAGCTTCGCCTCAGCGAGCAGCCGGCGAGCCAGCGAGGATCGCATGTGCTCGTGATCGGAGCCGGCCCGGCCGGGCTCGCCGCCGCGGTCGGCGCCTCAGAGTGCCATGCTCGTGTCACACTCGTCGAGGCGGCGGCAGCGATCGGAGGCCAGTTCGCGCTGGCGGGCGAGACTCCCGCGCACGCCGAGACCGTTCGCCGTTTCAGCTTCGACTGGCAGCGGCGCCTCGAGCGCCACGGCGTCAAGCTCGAGCTGAACTGCCGGTTCGAGGCGGACGATCCGCGCATCCGCGCCGCCGATCGCGTGATCGTCGCCACGGGCGCGACCGCCTACCTGCCGCCGCTGACCGCCCCGCCGGACGTCACGCTGATCGACGCGCTGGCGGCGATCAGCGCGCCGGAAGCCGTCGTCGGACCCGTGCTCGTGGCCGACTGGGGCGGCGGCTGGACCGGCCTCGACACGGCCGAGGCGCTGGCCGAGGAAGGTCTGCGCGTGTGGCTTGCGGTCGCGAGCGCGACGGCGGGGGAGACGATCCACCAGTACCAGCGCGCGTTCACGCTCGGGCGGCTCGAGCGGCTCGGCGTCGAGATCCTGCAGGCCCGCGAGCTCGTCGATAGGCCGAGCGGCGCCACGCTGCGGTCGATCTGGACCTACGACGACCATGGCCTGCCCCTCGGCGTCCGCACGATCGCGCTCGCGCTCGGGCGGGTTCCTGCCGATACGCTGAGCGTGCAGCTGACCGCGAGCGGGATCGAGCACACGGCCGTCGGAGACTGTCGAGGGCCGCGCTCGCTCGAGGAGGCGCTGCTCGAAGGCACCGCAGCAGGCCGGATCGAGGAGGTCCCCGCATGAACGAGATCGCAGACGGCGTGGTCCGCTTCGAGAGCGCGCTCTGGCAGACGAGCTCGCTGCTGATCACGCACGACGCACGCGCGATCGTGGTCGACCCGTGCATCTCCGCGGATGAGCTCGAGGCGATCGCCTCGACGGCCGCCGAGCTCGGCGCCCGCATCGAGGCCCAGCTCGTGACCCACTCCGACTGGGACCACGTCTGCGGGCTCTACCGCTTTCCCGCCGCGCCCGCCGTGATGTCGACGCGAGCGGCCGAGGACATCGCGAGCGGGCGCACGGCCGCCGACGTCGTCTCGAGCGGCGCGGCGGAGGGGCTGAGCTGGCCTGGCTCGCCACGCGCGGACCTCAGCTTCGAGCCGGGCGAGGCGATCGCCGCGGGGCCGTTCACGCTCGAGACGATGGCGCTCGCCGGGCACACCTGGTGCGGCGCCGGCTACCGCCTGCGCGAGAGCGGCGTGCTGGCGGTGGGCGACTACCTCTCGGCGATCGAGTTCCCGTTCGTGTACGTCTCGACCGCCGCGTATCGGGCGACCGTCACGGCCCTGATCGAGCTGCTCGAGCATGACCCGCCGAGCGTGGTCGTGCCCGGGCACGGCCCGGCGCTGAGCGCCGCCGAGGCGCGCGCGATCGCCCATGACGACCTCGCCTACCTGCGCGAGCTCAAGCGCACGGTGCGCACGGCGCTCGACGACGGCGCCGAGCCGACCGAGGCGATCGCGCTGGGCGCGGCGCTCACGACGCCGCGCGGACCGCTCGGCGACGAGGGCGCGACGCTCCGCCACGCGAACGCCGAGCACCAGCTCGCCGAGCTGCGCACCGCATGATCAAGCTCGTCCGCCGCCTCGTGATCTTGCTCGCGCTAGTCGTCGCCGCGATCGTCGTCGGCGTGATCGTCGGCAAGCCGTATCTCGAGCGGATCGCCGGCAAGGCGATCGCCGAGCAGTTCGGCGGGCCCAAGGTGACGGTCAAGCTCGAGACCCCGCACGGCCTCGGCGTGCTCAGCGGCGAGATCGGGGACGTGACGGTCTCGAGCGAGCCGTTCGTGCGCGAGAAGCTGCAGCTGCAGTCCGCGAGCGCCACCTACCGCGATGCGAAGGTGAGCTATCCGAGCGTGCTCGATCGCAGCTTCGCCCTGAAGTACTCGTCGGTCTCGTTCTCCGTCTCGACGGGCCTGCCTGCGATCCAGGCGTTCCTGCGCGAGCAGCTGCGGCTCCGCGGCCTGCCCGGCGCGAGCAACGCCCGCGTGCTCTTCCGGCCGAACACCCTGCTCGTCGTCAGCGGCACGCTGCGCATGCGAGCCGCTCTCAAGATCGTCGCGCCGGACGTCATCCGGATCGTCCCGCTCGACGGCAGCCCGGCCGTGCGGCGCGCCCTCGCCTCTCGGATCCAGCTCGGCCCCCTGCCCGACGGCGTGAGCCTGAAGGGCGTCCGCTTGCAGGATGCGAGCGCGATCTTGACCGGCGGAGGCCCCGCCGGTCGGATCACGATCCGGCGGTAGCCGGCTCGTGTTCTCTCAGGCGTCGAGCACGGCTCGCTCGTCGAGGTGCTGCCCGACCTTGCGCTTGACACGCTGCAGCGCGTTGTCGACCGCCTTCGGATCGCACTCGACGGTCTCACCGATCTCCTCGTAGGAGCGACCCTCGAGATAGAGGGTGAGGACCTTGCTCTCGAGCGTCGAGAGCACGCTGCCGAGGCACGCGACGAGCGCCTCGAGCTCCTGCGACGCCACCACGCGGCGCGCGGGATCATCGGTGGCGGCGCCGGGTAGCGCATCTCCAAGCGTGAAGTCGGAGCCTTCCTCGTGGCCGGCCGGCGTGTGGCTGAAGGAGAGCGCGCCGTTCAGAGGCGCGTGCTTGTGGCGGGTCGCCGTCTTGATCGCCGTGATGATCTGCCGCGTGATGCACAGCTCGGCGAACGAGCGGAACGACGCTTCCTTCTCCACGCGGTAGTCGCGCACGGCCTTGTAGAGACCGACGAGGCCCTCCTGCACGAGGTCGTCGGGATCGCCGCCGGCGATGAAGTAGCTCGACGCCTTGAGACGGACGAAGCCGTGGTAGCGGCGGATCATCTCCGCTTCCGCCCCGCGATCACCGTTGCGCGCTTTCAGGACCAGGTGCAGATCCTCGACTTCACGTTGAACCCTTCGAGCGTCGGATCGTGCAACTGCGGCTGCCATGCGTAAGTACCTGCTCCTACGGTGTTTTCAAAGCGAGACACTCGACGTTTTCGACGCGATCCGGTGTCTAGATCGTGTCAATCTCTCAACGTCAAGTCGAGCGTGCGACTGGTCGAAGATAGCAGGCTCAGGCAAGAACGCAAGTGTGCTTCGGAGGCAGAATGCCACCCACGCGACGAGAAAACCCGGTATTTGCGGCACCCGATGTGTCCGAACCCTCTCAATGAGGTTGAGACTCGCCGCTCGCCCTATCTGCCCACCCCGCGGCCGGTTTCGGCGGCTTGGCCGGGCCGCGGACGGAGCAATGCGACCACCGCAAGCCCCGCGAGCGCGGCGATCGCGACCGCGACGTGCGGCGGGACGAACTCCCCCAGCGCGCCGGCCGCTGCGAAGCCGAGGCCCTGCAGCGAGATCAGCCCGGCCGTGTTGATCGCGAGCGCCCGGCCGAAGATCGACGGCGGCGCCGCCTCGCGAAGAAGCGCGTCGAGGCCGAGGCCGTAGCTCGCCGTGAGCCCCGAGAGCACGAGCAGCGCGCACGCGAGCAGGAAGCCCGGGTGGGTCGCGAACGCGAGCAGCGGCACGAACGTGGAGGCGGCAAGCGGGACGACGAGCCGCCGCTGCACGGTCGCAGAGAGGACCCAGATCCCCGCCAGATCGCCGACGACGACGCCGAGGGGAAGCGCGACGAGCCACCAGCCGACGAGCGCCGCGCGACCCCCGATTCCGGCGACGTACGGAGCGGCGAGCGCCTCGGGCGCGACCGCGAAGGTGGGCACGAGCCACCCGAGCAGCAGCAGGCGCCGGAGCGGCTCGCAGCCGAGCACGGCGCGCACGCCTCGCAGCGAGTCGCGCAGCAACGTGGGACCGCCTGACGGATCGAGCATGCGCTCGCGCTGTCGCACGCCGGCGCGCATCAGCGCCGCCGAGACGAGGGACGAGCCGGCGTCGATCAGGATCGCGCCTCGCGGCGGGAGCACGACCAGGAGGGCCCCGCCCGCGGCGTTGCCGATGATCTGCGCGCTCTGCCCCGCGATCCGGAAGAGCGAGCGGGCTGGGATGTACGCCGCCTCCGAGACGATCCGGTGCCGCCATCACGCCGACGAGCCCGGCGCAGACGAGATCGCAGCCGACGAGCAGCCGGCGCAGCGGCATGCGATCGACCACGGCGGAGAGCAGCGCGCCCGAGACGAGATAGGGCAGGAAGCCGAGCGCGAACGTGAGCGAGGCGAGCAGCGGCGACCCCGTGCGCTCGAAGACGAGCACCATCAGCGCCACGGCCACCGCACCGGGCGGTCCTGGAGTCTCTTGGCGCGGATCCGGAGGCCGCGCGCGAGCTCTTGGCGGCACGGACGAGGCAGGCCTGGGACGCGCTCGTCGCGCCCTTCTGGCCGCGCATCGAGGCGCTGATCGACGCCGACATCGGCTGCCGCTCGCGTGTGCTCGTCGGACGCGGGCTCGGCGGGGTCCTCGACGACCTGAACCCGCGCATCCGCTGGGCCGACGGAGCCGTGGACGTCGCCGACTCGTCGACCATCGAGGTCGCGCTCGCCGGTCGAGGGCTCGTGCTGATGCCGAGCGCGTTCGCGTGGCCGATCGTCGCGGCGATCGTCGACCCGCCCTGGCAGCCGACGCTCGTCTACCCCGCCCGCGGGGTCGCCCCGCTCTGGGCCACCCCGAGCCCGCCTGCTCACGCGCTCGCGAAGCTGCTCGGGCCGACGCGTGCGCTGCTGCTCGTCCAGCTCGATCAGGCCGCATCGGCGACTGCGCTCGCCGATCGCCACGGCCGCAGCACGAGCGGCGTGTCCGGGCACCTCCTCGCGCTACGGGACGCCGGCCTGATCACGGCCACCCGCCACGGGCACGAGCTGCGCTACGCGAGGACCCGCCTCGGCACCGCGCTCGTGCGCGCGGCCACCCCGTAGAACCGGCTTCAGGCTCGCTGGCGCAGGGCTTCGTAGAGCAGCAGCGAGGCCGCGACCGCGACGTTCAGGGACTCGACCTTCCCCGGCATCGGGATCGAGACGGCCGCGTCGCAGCGGCGGCGCACGAGCGGGCGGAGGCCCGATCCCTCGGAACCCAGCACGAGCACGACGCCGCCCGCAAAGTCGAGCGTCCAGGGCGGCTGGCCGCCCTCGGCGTCGGCTGCATAGCTCCAGAGATCCGGTCGCTTGGCGCGCGTCAGCACGTCGCTGAGGTTCGTCGCGAGCGCGATCGGAAGGTGCTCGACCGCGCCGGCCGAGGCCTTCGCGACGACCGCGGTCACGCCGGCCGATCCATGCTTGGTGACGATCAGGCCATGCGCCCCCATGCACTCGCACGAGCGCGCGATCGCACCCAGGTTGCGCGGGTCCGTGACGCCGTCGAGGGCGACGACGAGCGCGTCCGGACGCGCCAGGAGCTGCATCGGGTCGGCATACGGATACGGCTCGCAGATCGCCACGACGCCCTGGTGGTCGGGGCGCTCAGCCAGCTCGGCGATGCGGTCCGCGACCGCGAAGGACAGGCGGGCGCCCGATGCCTCGAGGAACGGCATCGCGGCAGCCGCCTCCCGCGTGCAGACGATCTCGCGCACCGCGCGCCGCCCTCGCAGGGCCTCGCGGACGGGCTGGAGCCCGTAGACGAGATCGGTGCGCGGGCGCCGCTCGTCCAGCGGCTCAGCGCGGCGGGGGGCACGCTCGTGACCGGGTCGCTCACGCATCGACGGGCACGACCTGCGGGCCACTCGCGGTGTCGCGCACGACGAATCCGAGCCCGGCGATCTCGTCGCGAAGGCGGTCGGACTCGGCGAAGTCTCGCTGCCGCCGCGCACGCTCACGCGCGCTCGCGAGGTCGAGCACGTGCGGCGGCACGTCCTGCTCGTCCCCGAGCGACGCGAGCCCGAGCACGTCGAGGCACAAAAGCAGGGTCCCGAGCGCGCTGCTCAGCGCGACGCGATCGGGCGCCGAAGCCGCGACGTCGCTGTTGATAGCGCCGGCGAGCCCGTGCAAGACCGCGAGCGCGCGCGGCGTGTCGAGGTCGTCGGCCATGCGCTCGTCGAACGCCGCCCCGGCCCCGAGCGCGAGCTCGCGGAAGGCCGGGTCGTTCCCCTCGGCGGAGCCGTCGAGCGCACGCCGGGCACCGCGCAGCGCCTCCCTCAGGCTGCGCGCGGAGGCCCGCGCCTGATCGAGCGCATCCTCGCTGTAGTCGACCGGCGACCGATAGTGCGCGCCGGCGAAGTACATCAGAAGCGTCTCCGGGCCGCCGAGCCGCTCGAGGGCGTCGTGCAGACGCTCGACGTTGCCCTTCGACTTCGACATCTTCGCGTCCTGCAGACGGAGCATGCCGTTGTGGAGCCAGCGGCGCGCGAGCACGCCGCAGCCGCACGCCTCTGTCTGCGCGCGCTCGTTCTCGTGATGCGGGAAGACGAGATCGAGCCCGCCGCCGTGCACGTCGAAGCCGAGGCCGAGGTGACGCTCGGCCATCGCCGAGCACTCGATGTGCCAGCCGGGCCTGCCCTCGCCCCAGGGAGACGGCCAGGACGTGTCCTCGTCTGGCTTCGTCCCTTTCCAGAGAGCGAAATCGAGCGGCGAGCGCTTGCGCTCGCCCGGCTCGACGCGGGCTCCCGCGAGCAGCTCGTCCGGCCGTTGCCCCGAGAGCACCCCGTAGCTCGGGAACGTCGCCACCCCGAAGTAGACGTCGCCGTCGGATGCGTAGGCGGCGCCCGCTGCAATCAGCCGCTCGATCAGGTCGATGATCTCCGGGATCGTCTCGGTCGCGAGCGGCTCCAGATCGGGCCGGCCGAGCCCGAGCGCATCGGTGTCGGCCAGGTAGAAGGCCGTCATCTCCCGGGCAAGCTGCGCTGAAGGGATGCCGAGCTCTGCTGCTGCGCGGTAGATCGAGTCGTTGATGTCCGTGATGTTGATCGCGAGCCGCACGCCCAGGCCCAGCCGCTGCTCGCAGAACCGCTTGAGCACCAGCGAGAACCAGTACGGTCGCGCATTGCCCACATGGATCCTGCCGTAGACGGTCGGACCGCAGACGTAGGCGGTGAGCACGCCGGGGTCGCGGGTCTCCACGATCGAGACCTCATCCCTCAACCTGTCATAGAGCCTGAGATTCATCGGCGCGTCGTCCTCAGCAGGGCTTCGTCTCGCTCGATCGCTGCGATCACGGCGGGCAGCGCGAGACCGCGGTCGGCGCCGGTCAGCGCCCTCCGTACAGGGTGTAACACGTCTCGCGCGCCGATGCCCCGCTCCGTCGCGCTCGCACGCAGGCGCTCCACGAGCGCGACGGCCTCGCCTTCGGCGAGCTGAACGCCCCCGGCCACGCGCAGCTCACGGAACAGCGTGAGCGCGGGATCGTCGGCCTCGACCGGAGCAGGTCGGTCGAGCACCGCTCTGACGGCGAGAGCGCCGTCACCGATCGTGGCGATGCCGTGGAGCGCCGCGGCCAGCGGGAGCACGCGCTGCACGTCGACGCCGAGCTCGCGTGCCACGAGCGCCGCGAGATCGACGGCGGGAAGGGCCGCGAGGTGCTCCTGCGCGAGCCTCGCGAGCTGCGCCTCGTCGAAGCCGGCCGTTCCCGTCGCGAGCCGCGAGAGATCGGCGCGCCGGGCGTGCTCGGCGAACGACTCGACGGCCGGATCACCGGCCCGCAGCGGAAACGCGAGCTGCGCGAGGTAGCCGACCACCGCCGGGGCAGGCACCCCGCGCTCACGCAGCGAGGCGAGCGGCGGCGCGCCGGTGCGCTTCGACAGGCGCGCGCCCGAATCGTCGACGAGCAGGGCGACGTGGGCGAGCTTGGGGAGCGGGGCGCCGAGCGCGGCGAACAGGATCGCGTGCCGCGCCGAGTTCGCGAGGTGGTCCTCGCCTCGAATGATCTGTGTTATATCCATATCACAGTCGTCGACGCACGACGCCAGATCGTAGGTCGGGCGGCCATCGGCCCGCGCGACCACGAAGTCGCCGATCTCCCCCGCCTCGAAACGGATCGGTCCACGCGCCGCGTCGTCGAGCACGACCGCGTGCGCCGGAACGCGCAGGCGCAGCGCCCAGGCCTCGCCGGCCTCGGCCCGCTGCTCGGACTCGGCGTGGCCGAGCGCCGCGCAGCGCCCGTCGTACCTCCATGCGACATGCGCGGCAGCAGCAGCCGAGCGCCGCTCGGCGAGCTCGCCGGGCGTGCAGAAGCAGCGATACGCGGCGCCCTCGGCGAGCAGACGCGCCGCTTCCGCGCGATGTCTCGCCACCCGGGCGCTCTGGTGCGTCGGTGGGCCGTCGAGCTCAAGCTCGAGCCACTCGAGGTCGGCGACGATGCCACGCGTCAGCTCAGCCGCATCGTCGGGCGCATCGGTGTCGTCGATGCGCAGCGCGAGGCCGGCACCGAGGTTCCGCGCGACGAGCGCGTTGGCAACGGCGACGAGCGCGGATCCAAGGTGCAGCGCGCCGGTCGGCGCAGGTGCGAAGCGCAGGCGCATGCCCGATAGGATCGCAGGGATGGATCCACCAGGTCGACGCCGGTGGCGCCGGCTCGACACGAGAGGTCGACTTGTTCCTCGCTGAACCACCCGTTGACGCGGCGGTCGCCGCGTCCTACGCCGAGTGCGAGGCCGACTGTGGCTACGTGATGAACTACCGGCACGCCTGGGCGTGGCGCCAGGACGTCGCGAACGCGTTCAACGACGCCCGCAACCTCCTCGGCAGCACGACGGCGCTGTCGCCACGCGAGATTGCGGTCATCAACTCCGCGGTCGCCGGCTCGCGAGACGATGCCGCCTGCGCGTTCGCATGGGGCACCCGGCTCGCGGCGCAGACCGACCCGCAGCTCGCCGCCGACGTGCTGCGAGGGGAGATCACGGGGCTCGATCACCGCAGCCGCGCGCTCGCGCGCTGGGCGAGGCTCGTCGCAACCGACCCGAACGCCACGACGCAGGCAGACGTGCAGGCGCTCCGGGACGTCGGCGTCGAGGACCGCGCAATCGTCGAGGCGACCGTGCTCGCCGCGTTCCGGCTCGCGTTCACGGCGGTCAACGACGCGCTCGGCACCGACGCGGACGACGAGCTCGCGGAGGCCGCGCCGCCCGCCGTGCGCGCGGCCGTCACGTTCGGCCGCTCGTCGCCGTAGATGGTGGGCGCCGCGATCGAACAGGAGCACCTCCAGACCTCGCTGCTCGGCTGGTTCGCGGAGTTCGGGCGCGAGCTGCCCTGGAGGGAGACGCGCGACCCGTACGCGATCCTCGTCAGCGAGATCATGCTGCAGCAGACCCAGGTCGCTCGCGTGACCGGCCGCTACGCCGCCTGGCTCGAGCGCTGGCCGACCGTCGGCTCGCTCGCCGACGCGAGCGCAGCCGACGTCGTGCGCGCGTGGTCGGGACTCGGCTACAACCGGCGCGCGCTCAACCTGCAGCGCGCCGCGAGGGCCGTCGTCGAGCGAGGCGGGTTCCCCGACACGGTCGCGGGCCTGCTCGAGCTGCCGGGCGTCGGCCCCTACACCGCCCGCGCGGTCGCCTGCTTCGCCTTCGGCGCGGAGGTCACGGCCCTCGACGTCAACGTCAAGCGGGTGCTCGTGCGCGCCTTCGGGCGCGACGACGTCGCCCCGCCGGCAGGCCTCGCGTGGGAGTGGAACCAGGCGCTCTTCGATCTCGGCGCGCAGCTCTGCCTCGCTCGCGTTCCGCGGTGCCTGCACTGCCCGCTCGCGAACGGCTGCCCGTCGGCCGGACTGCGCTTCGAGGCCGAGCGCAAGCAGAGCACGTTCGAGGGCTCCCGCCGGCAGCTCCGCGCCCGGCTCGTGCGCGAGCTGCACGCCGGTCCGCGCGCGATCGAGGGCTACGATGCCGAGGTGGTTGACGGACTGCTCAAAGACGGCCTCGCGCTGCGGCTGCCCGACGGGCGGCTGTCGCTTCCCGAGGATCTCGGGGCGACCACATGACGACGCCGATCTGGGCGACGAACGCGATCCGCTGCCTCGGGGTCGCGCCGGGCGAGCGCTTCACCGCGCTCGTCGACGAGCCGTTCGCCGACGTCGGCCTCGCGCTCGCAAGCCACGCGACCGCGTGCGGGGCGCAAGGCATCGCCATCGTCGTGCCCGACAGCGCACGGCCGCTCGGGCCCACGCACGAGCAGCTGCTCGCCTCGCTCGCCGAGACCGACGCCGTCTGCTTCTGGTTCCAGGAGATCCACGACGGCGAGTTCGAGCCGTTCCGGCATCCGCTCTACGCGCGGGCGCAGGAGACCGGCACCCGCATCGCGTTCGGCGGCCGCCTCGACCGCTCGATGCTGGAGCACGAGATGGCGGCCGACTACGCGGGCGTGCAGGCGCGCTGCGCCGCTCTCGTCGCGGCGATCGGCGATGCGACGACGATCCGCGTGACGACGCCGGGCGGGACCGACTGCACGTTCGACATCTCGGGGCGTGCCTGGAACTCCGACGACGGCGACCTCTCCGCGCCCGCAGCGTTCGGCAATCTGCCGGCCGGCGAGATCTTCATCGCGCCGCTCCGGAGCGGCGCAGCAGGCCGCTGCGTGATCGATCGCTCGATCGCGTTCGGCGAGATCGGCCTCGTCGAGCAGCCGTTCACGCTGGTCTTCGAGGCCGGCAAGGTGATCCGCGTCGAGGGCGGCCGCGAGGCCGAGATCGTCTGGCGCGAGATCAAGGCGGCCGGCGAGGGCGCCGACGTCGTCGCCGAGCTCGGCATCGGCACGAACGACTCGGCGCGCATCACGGGCAGCGTGATCACCGACGAGAAGGTCCTCGGCACGGCACACGTCGCCTTCGGCGACAACTCGCTTAGCTACGGCGGCGACAACCACGCGTCGATCCACGTCGACGGCGTGATGGCCGATGCGACGATCGAGGCGGACGGCCGCGTCGTGTTCGAGCGAGGCGTTCCTAGCGCCTGAGCAACGCGACGGCCTGGCAGCTCGCGCCCTCGCGACGGCCGACGAAGCCGAGCCCGTCCGTCGTCGTCGCCCGGATCGAGACGCGATCCACGCTGCAGCCCAGGGCACGCGCCACGTTCGCGCGCATCTCCGAGCGGTGCGGCGCGAGCTTCGGCTCCTGCAAGACGACGAAGGCGTCGCAGTTGACGAGCGACCACTCCTCGGCCGCGACGAGCGCCCAGGCACGGGCGAGCAGGTCGAGGCTGCTCGCGTCCTTCCAGCGGGCGTCGCTCGGCGGGAAGTGCGTGCCGATGTCGTCGAGCCCGGCCGCGCCGAGAATCGCGTCGATCAGCGCATGGCAGACGATGTCCGCGTCCGAGTGTCCAGCGAGGCCGAGATCGCTCTCGATCTGCACGCCGCCGAGCACGAGCGGGCGACCGGGCACGAGCCGATGGGCGTCGAACGCCGTTCCGACGCGCAGGTCATCCAAGGGGCACCTGCTCGCGCTCGCGGTCGCGGAAGCGCGAGACCGTGCGGTAGCCGGCCCCGTGGGCGAGCACGAGCGCGCGGTCGAAGTCGCGGCCGACGTCCTCGAGGACATGCGCGTCGGATCCGAGCGAGAGCGGCACCCCTGCCGCGCACAGCAGCTCGAGCAGGCGCGCATCGGGATACAGCTCGCCGACCGGTTTGCGCAGGCCCGCCGTGTTGACCTCCGACGCCACTCCCGCCGCGGCGAAGGCCTCGGCGGTCGCCCGGAACTCCTCCTCGACGACCGCCTCGCCGGGCCGGCGGTCGAAGATCTTGACGAGATCGGGGTGGGCCATCACGTCGAAGGCGCCCGACAGCGCTGCGGCGCGAAGCTCGGCGAAGTAGCGCCGCCAGACCGTGGCGACGTCGTACTGCTCCCAGATCCCGCCAGGCAGGTCCACGGCCCGCCCGTCGAGCCAGTGCACGGAACCGAGCACGAGGTCGAACGCGAATGGCTCGACGATCCGCGCCAGCGCGTCCTGGATCCCCGGAACCCAGTCGAGCTCGATGCCGCGCAGCACCGCGACGCCGTCGACGACGCCCGCAGCGGAGACCACCGCGACGTACTCGGCGAGATCGGTCACCGCCGTGTCATTCCAGAACGGATCGTCGAAGAGGCCGCGCACGGCGGCAAAGCGGTGCGTGTGCTCGGTGATGCAGATCTCCTCGATGCCGCGAGCGTGCGCCGCGCGGGCGCGTGCGCAGACCGCCTCGACCGACAGCCGCTCGCCGACGACGGGGTCGTGGTCCGTCGCCAGATGCATGTGGTAGTCGACGAGCATCTGCGCAAGATCGTAGAGTCTCGCAATGCCCGATGACGCCCTGCTCGCCGAGATCATCGCCCTCGTCCCGGAACTCGGAGGCCGAGAGCGCACGATCGCCGCGCTCGGCGGCGGTCTGACGAACCGCAACTACCGCGTCGACTGCGCGGGCGAGTCCTACGTCGTGCGGATCTCCGACAACGACTCGGGGCTGCTCGCGATTGACCGCGACAACGAGCACGTCAACTCGCGTGCGGCCGCCGAGGCGGGCGTCGGCGCCGACGTGGTCGCCTACCTCCCTGATCTGGGAGCGCTCGTGATCGGCTTCATCGAGGGCGAGACCCAGAGCGTCGAGCTGATCCAGCGAGGCGACCGCCTCGCCGAGATCGCCGCCGCGTGCCGGACGCTGCACGAGGGCCCGTCGTTTTCGGGCGCCTTCGACATGTTCGCGATCCAGAGCCGCTACCGGGCGCTCGTAGGCGAGCGCCACTTCCGCCTCG
>JANLRV010000221.1:0-1687 GCA_031361905.1 Actinomycetes bacterium | reverse complement strand
TTCGGGCCTGGCGCGTTACGTATGTATGCGTAACGTAAGTTTGCGTAACGCGGGACCTACGCCTGCTCGCGCGAGGCCACGCCCGCCGCGACGAGCCGCCGGATCGCCTCGTCGACGACGCCCTCGTCCATCGCCGTCGAGACCACAATCATCCCGCGGCTCGCGAGGTAGACGCCCTCGCGCAGCGCGGCCGAGTGGAAGCGCGTCAGCCGCTCGCTCCCTATGTTCGCGTCGCGGACCGTCTCGATCGCCGGGCCGGTCTCGAAATGCACCTGCGCGATCGAGCCGACCTGGGTGACGACGACGTCGTCGAGGCCCGCGCGGATCCCCTCGGCCAGGCGCGCGCCGAGCGCGTTGATGCGGGCGACCTCAGAGCGCGTGAGGCGATCGAGCGAGGCGCAGCCCGCGGCCATCGTCAGGGCGTTGCCGTTGAACGTCCCGGAGTGCGTGATCGAGCCGGGGACGGAGGGGTCGTAGACCGCGAGCACGTCCTCGCGACCGCCGACCGCTCCGACGGGCAGGCCGCCGCCGATGATCTTGCCGAACGTGGTCAGGTCGGGCCGCACACCGATCACGTGCTGGTAGCCCTCGTAGTCGAGGCGCAGGGTGACGATCTCGTCGAAGATCAGGAGCGCCCCGATCTCGTCGGCGAGGCGTCGGGCCTCGGCGAGGTAGTCGGGCCGCGCCGCGATCACGCCCGAGGCGGTCAGCACCGGCTCGATGATGATCGCTGCGATGTCTTCGCGCGAGCGTGCCGCCGCGCGCAGGCTCTCGCTGTCGTTGTAGTCGTGCTCGACGACGAGGTCGGTGACGGCCTGCGGGATCCCGCGCGCGCCGAGCGTCATCGGCAGCTGCTCCCAGAAGCCGTGGTAGCCGCCGGCCGCCTTGACGATCGCATCGCGCCCGGTGAACGCGCGAGCGGCGCGCAGCGCGAGGATGATCGCCTCGGTTCCCGAGTTCGAGTAGCGCACGTGCTCGACCGAGGCGACGCGCTCACGCAGCCGCTCGGCGACATCGGCCTGCAGCGAGTGCGGCGACGCGAAGGCCGTGCCGCTGCGGATCTGCCGCTCGATCGCCTGCACGATCTCGGGCGCGTTGTAGCCGTGCACGAGCGAGGTGAAGTTGCCGAGGCAGTCGATGTACTCGTTGCCGTCGACGTCCCAGATCCGGTAGCCGTCACCGCGCTCGATCGCGACGGGGTAGGGCCGGTAGAACGTGCCGGTGCGGGTGTCGCCGCCCGGCAGAGAGCGGCGCAGGCGCGCGGCGAGCTCGGCGGATCGCTGCGTCTCGAGTGCGGTCGTCACTGCTCGCTCTCCCTGCTCGTGTTCCGGGATGGTCGCAGAAGCGTGCGCGACGAGGACGCGCTACGACGACGTGGCGAGCATTTCGTGGGTGAACCCGTCAAGAACGCGCAGCTCCGCCGCGAGCAGCGTCGCGGCCCGCTGCTCGATTCTGGCGCCGCCCCCGAGCCGCAATGCGTCGACGAGCGCGAGTCGGCGCCCGAGCTCGGGTGAGGTGGCGGCTGCATAGGGCGCCGACGGGTGCAGTGGAGCGACTGCCCGGCCGCGGACCAGACCACGCGGATCGGGCCAGACGGGCGGAAGGTCGGATTCGCGGGAGAACAGCGACGCGAGCGGCTCGGCGGCCCAGGCCGTCGGCACTCCACGGGTGTTCTCGCCGAGCGTCG
>JANLRV010000188.1:0-4565 GCA_031361905.1 Actinomycetes bacterium | reverse complement strand
CTGCGGGTCTTCGCGGGGGCACCGGCCGGCTCTTGAACAGGCCACCAGCCTGCCCCGCGAGCCGGCCGGCACTCCCGCTCGCTCCGGCAACCCCAGACACGAACGACACTTTTGAAACCGGCTCTAACGGCGCCGCGCGATCGCCGCGCCCGCGATGCAGAGCGCTCCGCCGCCGATCGCCACGAGCGGCGGCGTCTCGCCGAGAATCGCCCAGCCGAGCACGATCGCGATCGGCGGGACGAGGTAGGTCGTCGAGCCGAGCCGTCCGGCGGGCGTGCGCGCGAGCGCCCAGGCCCAGGTCGTGAAGGCGATCGCGGTCGGGAACGCCCCCAGATAGACGATCCACGCGATCTTCGACGGCTCTGCGTCGCCCAGTTGCCGCACGAGCGTGGGAGCGAACGGGAGGCAGGCGATCGTGCCGATGCCGCACGCGAGCCACGTCACGTCGAGCGCCGACATGCGGGCGAGCAGGGGCTTCTGGGCGATGATCCCGCAGGCGTAGGCGAACGCCGCGAAGACGCACAGCGCGGTGCCCCAGCCGGCTGCGAGGCCGTCGCCGGAGGTCGCCAGGCCGATCACGATCGCGCCGCTGAAGGCGACGACGCACCCGAGCACGAGCCCGCGGGGGAAGCCCTCGCCGAGCAGCTTCCCCGCGAGGATCGCGATCAGGATCGGCCCGACGTTGACGAGCATCGACGCGGTGCCGGCGTCGATGCGCTGCTCGGCCTCGTTGAGCGCGATGTTGTAGAGGCCGAACCAGGCGAGACCGCAGACGAGCAGGGGCACGACGTCGGCGCGCCGCGGCCGGCTCGCGCCCCGCGTCAGCGCGACGCCACCGAGGGCGACGCTCGCCACGAGCAGCCGGCCGAGGGTGAGCGGGCCGGCCGAGAACGCGGTTCCGGCGCTGCGGATGCCGACGAACGCGCTCGACCAGAGCACGACGGTGACGAGCGCCGCGCCGAACGCGAGCAGCTCGACCCGGCGCGCGCTCACGCGTTCGGCAGATGTCTCGAGGGTCGCGGGCTCCACGCAGCGAGCGTATCGGCCCGACGATGCGGTCCGAGGGGAACGCTCCGAGCAGTGGATGCTCCCTCTACTCGAGCGCGTTGAGCCCTGTCAGATCGCGCCCGACGATCAGCGTGTGGATGTCGTGCGTGCCCTCGTAGGTGTCGACCGTCTCGAGGTTGAGCATGTGGCGGCTGACCGGGTACTCGGTCGTGGTGCCGTTGCCGCCGTGGATCTCACGCGCCATCCGCGCGCCCTCGAGCGCGACGCGAACGTTGTTCCGCTTCGCCATCGAGACCTGGGCGTAGTTCATCTCGCCGGCGTCCTTGAGCTGCCCCAGCCGGACCGCCATCAGGAGGCCGAGCGAGTGCTGCGTGGCCATCGTCGTGAGCTTGTGCTGCACGAGCTGACGCTGCCCGATCGGCTTGCCGAACGTCTCGCGGGTCTTCGCGTACTCGATCGACGCCGTCATCACCGTCTCGAGGGCGCCGAGCGCCCCCCAGGAGATGCCATAGCGGGCCTGCGTGAGGCAGCCGAGCGGGTACTTCAGCCCGCCCTTCACTGGGAAGCGCGCCGACTCGGGAACGCGCACGTCCTCGAGCACGATCTCGCCGGTGATGCTCGCGCGCAGGCTGACCTTGTTGTGCGTCGTCGGCGTGCTCAGCCCGCTCGCATCGCGCTCGACGAGAAAGCCCTGGATCACGCCTTCGGGATCGGAGGCCCAGACCACCGCGATGTCGGCGACGGGCGAGTTCGTGATCCACATCTTGGAGCCGTTGAGCACCCACTGGCCGCCGTCGCGGACGCAGCGCGTGCGCATCGCGCCGGGGTCGCTCCCGCCGTCCGACTCGGTCAGACCGAAGCAGCCGATGATCTCGCCGCTCGCGAGCTTCGGCAGGTAGCGCTGCTTCTGCTCGTCCGAGCCATACGCGTAGATCGGGTACATCACGAGGCTGCCCTGCACGCTCGCGCTGGAGCGCACGCCCGAATCGCCGCGCTCGAGCTCGTAACAGATCAGGCCATAGGCCGTGCTCGAGACTCCGGCGCCGCCGAACTCCTCGGGCATCGTCGGCCCGAGGATGCCGAGCTCGCCCATCTTCGTCATCAGCTCGCGAGGGAGCGTGTCGGCGTCCCACCAGCCCTGCACGTGCGGGATGATCTCGGCGTCGACGAACTCGCGGATCGACGCGTGGATCGACCGCTCCTCCTCGGAGATCGAGTCGAGCGCCTTGAAATAGTCGAAGAGCTGCGTCGCGACGAACACGTGATCCTCCAGCGGAGCCTTGCTGCCTGTGGCCGGTACACGGTACCGCGTGGTGGGCGGCGAGACCTGCGATCCTTCCGACGATGGGCAGGGTCGTGATCGTCACGGGTGCCGCGTCGGGCATGGGCGCCGCCTCGGCGCGGCTGTTCGCCGCCGAGGGCGATCACGTTCTCGTGGTCGACCGCGATGCGGCCGGAGCGGCGCTCACGGCCGGCGAGATCGGCGGAACCGCCGTGGTCGGCGACGTCTCGGACTCGGCGTTCTGCGACGCCGCGGTCGCGCGCGCGGTCGCAGACTACGGGCGTCTCGACATTCTCGTCAACGCCGCCGGGACGATCGTCCGAGCCGACGCCGACGGGACGAGCGACGCGGACTGGGCGCGCGTGCTCTCGGTGAATGTCGGCGGGACGTTCTACCTCTGCCGCGCGGCCATCCGCCAGATGCGCCTGCAGGGGCGCGGCGCGATCGTCAACTTCGGCTCGATCTGGGGCGAGGTGGGCGGGCGCGGCCACGTCGCCTACTGCGCGAGCAAGGGAGCGATCCACCAGCTCACCCGCGCGCTCGCGCTCGACCACGCCCGCGACGGCATCCGCGTCAACGGCGTGTGTCCGGGAGAGGTCGACACGCCCATGCTCCGCTCGCAGCGCGCCGAGGCCGTGACCGACGCCCAGCTGGCGGAGCTGGCCGAGCGCACCGTCCCGATGGGCCGTCTCGCGCACCCCGACGAGATCGCGCGCGTGGTGCTCTTCCTCGCCTCCGACGGCGCCAGCTACATGACGGGCGCGCTCGTGCCCGTCGACGCCGGCTACACCGCCGTCTAGTGCACCGCGTTCTCGGTCGCACGGGCGTGCTGGTCTCGCCGCTCGCGCTCGGCACCGACAACTTCGTCAACCCGACGCCACGCGACGAGTCGATCCGCATGATCCACGCCGCGATCGATGGCGGGATCAACCTGATCGACACGTCGGACAGCTACGCGGCGGGGGAGGCCGAGCGCGTCGTCGGCGAGGCGCTGCGCTCGAGCGGCCGTCGTGACGACGTGCTCGTCGCGACGAAGGTCCACTATCCGACCGGCCCGGGTCCGAACGACCGCGGCAACTCGCGGCTGCACGTGATGCGGGCGTGCGACGACTCGCTGCGCCGGCTCGGGCTCGATCACATCGATCTCTACCAGCTGCATCGCCCCGACCTCGAGATCCCGCTCGAGGAGACGCTCGGCGCGCTCGACGACCTCGTCCGGGCGGGGAAGGTGCGCTACATCGGCAGCTCGACGGCCCCGGCCTGGCATCTCGTCGAGGCCGTGCTGACGAGCGAGCGGCGCGGGCTCGCCCGCTTCGCGACCGAGCAGTCGCCCTACAACCTGCTCGACCGCCGCATCGAGAACGAGCTCTTGCCCGCGTGCGAGCGGCACGGCATCGGCGTGCTCGCGTGGTCGCCTCTCGCGATGGGGATGCTCGCGGGGCGGTATGACGGATCGGCCGCTCCCGCCGGCGATTCGCGTGCGGCGGTGCGCGGCGGGATCTATGCCGAGCGGGTCACGCCGGCGGGGGTCGACGTGGGCAACCGCTTCGCCGCGATGGCCCGTGCGCGTGGGCTCGATCCGGCACAGCTCGCGATCTGCTTCGTCAAGGACCAGCCGGGGATCTCCGCCCCGATCATCGGTCCCAAGACGATGGCGCAGCTCGAGTCTCTGCTCCCCGTGCTCGAGCACTCGCTGTCGGACGAGCTCCGGCAGGCGTGCGACGAGCTCGTCGCGCCCGGGTCGGTCGTCGCGAGCTTCTTCAACTCGGCGGCCTGGATGCGCCGGAAGCATGCCTGAGAATGGCGCGCAGTACGGTACGGCCGTGGATCGGCTCCTCGAGATCAGCTCCGAGCAGGCAGGCGGCGTCGACGCCGTCTGGTCGTTCCGGATCGGCGATCACCGCTCGGACGTGCTCGTCCGGGACGGGCGCGCGTCGCCTGCCCAGGGGTCGCCGGACGCCGACGTGATCGTCAGCTGCACCGTGGAGACGTGGGAGGAGCTGCTCGCCGGCGAGCTCGCACCGCAGATCGCCTGGGCGCTCGATCGGCTGCACGTGTCCGGCGATCTTCGACTGGCCCAGCGGACCCGTGCGATCTTCGCGTTCTAGAAGCTCTCACGGAATGAATCGTGACCGGCTGGCGAGCGGCTCGCAAGCCTGGGGCGCGATCGCCTCGCAGCCGCTCACGCTGTCCGCGGCACAAGCCGAGGCCCGAGCACATGCGCCGGAAGGGGCCGAGCTCGAGGCACGAGTACGCGGGGCGCAGGTGGTGCTGG
>JANLRV010000162.1:0-4196 GCA_031361905.1 Actinomycetes bacterium | reverse complement strand
CGCGAACGTCGCGCTCGCCGCCGGGCTCGTGGACGGCGCGGGTGCCGACCTGATCGTCTTCCCCGAGCTCTCGCTGACCGGCTACGACCTCGCCGCGATCGAGTCGCGCGATGACCTTCACGGGGCGCCGGACGACCCGCGGCTCGCGCCGCTGCGGGCCGCCTGCGAACGCCATGGCACCACGGCGATCGTCGGCGCGCCGGTGCCGACCGGTCGCGGCCTGCTGCTCGGCGCGCTGATCATCGGGCCTGACGGATCTGCGCCGGACGTCTACGGCAAGCTCAACCTGCACGCTGACGAGCCGCGGATCTTCGTGCCGGGCACGGGGCCGCGGGTCGTCGACGTCGCGGGACGGCTCGTCAGGCTCGCGCTCTGCATCGACGCGAACCTTCCCGAGCACGCCGCGGCGACGGCCGAGCTCGGTGCAGACATCTACTCCGCCGGCGTGATCTTCGAGCTCGGGACCGAGGACCGCCTCGCAGAGCACCTCGGCGCACGTGCGCGCGAGACCGGGATATGGGTCGTCGGCGCGCAGCCAAGCGGCCGCACCGGGAGCTTCGAGACCGGAGGGACGAGCGGCATCTGGGCGCCGGATGGCGAGGCGGTCACGCGCCTCGGTGACGAGGCTCCGGCCCTTGCATCGGCGTCGATCCCAGGGCCGGCGTGACCGCGGCCTCCGCGCTCGCGCTCGACGGGCACTCGCTGACGCTCGCCGACGTCGTGCGCGTGGCCCGGTCGCGGCAACCCGTCGCGCTCTCGGCTGCGTCGATCGAGCGCATGGGCGCCGCGCGGGCGGTCGTCGAGCGCGTGCTCGAGCGCGGCGACGCTGCGTATGGCCTGACGACCGCCGTCGGCGTGCGCAAAGGCGTGCGCGTCGAGGCAGGCGCGAGCGCCTTGTTCAACGCGCGCCTGATCGCCGACCACCGGGTCGCGAGCGGACCTGATGCCTCCGAGGAGGTCGTGCGCGCGACGCTCGTGCGCCTCGCCAACGGCCTCGCGGCCGGCACCGCGGGGGTCCGTCCTGCGCTCGTCGAGCGCGTGGTCGCGCTGCTCAACGCGAACGAGCTGCCGCGCGTGCGCCTGCTCGGCTCCGTCGGGATGGGCGATCTCGCGCCGATGGCCGACGTCGCCACCCGGCTCGCGGACGGCTTCCCGCTCGCGGCGCGCGAGGGCGTCGCGCTGCTCGCGTCCAACGCGTTCTCGACCGCGCTCGCCGCGCTCGCGCTCGATCGCTGCGATCGCTACCTCAGGCTGCAGGCGAGGCTCGGAGCGCTCGAGCTGGAGGCGCTCTGCGCCAACGTGACGATGCTGCACCCCGCGATCGCCGAGGTGCGGCCCTACCGCGGCATCGCCAGAGTGCTCGACCGCCTGCACGCCGCACTCGCGGGCAGCTTCCTGTGGCAGCCGGGCGCCGCGCGCTCGCTGCAGGATCCGCTCAGCTTCCGCGGCCTCCCGCAGATCCTCGGGGCCGCAGACGACGCCGTCTCGTTCGCGCTCGCACAGCTCGCGATCGAGCTGAACGCGTCGTACGACAACCCGCTCGTGCTCATCACCGAGGACCGCGTGATCTCGACGGGGAACTACGACGTGCTGCCGCTCGCACAGGCGCTCGATGTTGCCCGGCTCGCGCTCGGGCCCGTGATCTCGAGCGCCAACGAGCGCACGATCAAGCTGATGCAGAGTCCCCACAGCGGCCTCAGCGACGGGCTCGAGTCCGGGCCCGGTTTCGGCTGCGCCCTCTCCGAGTATGTCTGGGCCGCGCAGGCGCTCTCGACCGAGGCGCGCCTGCTCGTAGCGCCCGTCTCGCCCGCGCTCGCGAGCGCGAGCGGCGCACAGGGGATCGAGGACCGCGTCACCATGGCGCCGCTGGCGGCGCGCAGATTGGACGAGATGCTCGAGCTCGCAGGCTCGCTCGCGGCGATCCAGCTTGTCGTCGCCGCGCAGGCCGTGGAGCTGCGCGGCTCGGCTCCGCTCGGTGCCGAGACCGCCGAGCTCGTCTCGCTCGCACGCGAGCACGTGCCGTTTCTCACCGACGAGGCCTCGATCGAGCCCGATCTCGGACCGCTCGCGGCCGCCCTGCTCGGCTAGCTGATCTACTCCGCGTCGCGCGCGTGCAGATACCGCTCGTGGAAGGCGTGGAGCAGATCGTCCTTCTCGGCCAGCACGCCGTTCGTGAACGCCTTCGAGGAGACGCCCTGCTGGACGCGGATGCAGACGTCGTAGTCCTGCTGCGCGACGAGCTCGCTGAACTCGACGACGTCGGCCGCCTCGAAATCGCGGCGCGCCACCTCCTCGGGCGCGAACAGGTATTCCGAGACGACCTGCGTGTGGCTCGCGCTCTGTGGCACGAGGGTCGTCGCGATCGCGCACGTGCCCGTCACGTCGATGAACATGTTCGGGAAGATCGCGGCGCCGTAGTAGGTGTTCGCATCGGCATCGGTGAGACCGGGCAGGGTCGGCCGCGCAGACGTGCCGCTCAAGGTGAAGCTGTTCGAGCCCTCCGAGAGCAGCGCGCCGCCCTGCGGTCGATCGGGCGCGACGACCGAGCCCGTCTTGTAGAGCGGGACGATCTGGACGAGCTCCGGGTGGACGGTCGGGCAGTGCAGGCACTCGTTGTAGTTCTCGATCAGGATCTTCCAGTTCGCGGGCACCTCCGAGACGGTGCGCGCGCCGATGCGCAGGTCGCCGAGGCCGAACTCCTCGAACCGCAGCGGCCCGTCGGCCTGGCTGCCGAGCGAGTCGCGGAGCGGCTCGGGATCATCCGCGAGGCAGACGAACAGGAATCCCTCCCAGACGTCCACGTTGACGGGCCAGAGCGACAGCGACGAGCGATCGATCTCGTCCGGTGCGACGTTCGGGGTGCCGATCAGCGTGCCATCGTGGGCATAGCTCCAGGCGTGATACGGGCACTTGATCGCGCCCTTGACCTTGCTCTTGCCCACGTCGCAGAGCCGCGCGCCGCGGTGGCGGC
Source organism: Actinomycetes bacterium (assembly GCA_031361905.1). Taxonomy (GTDB): domain Bacteria; phylum Actinomycetota; class Thermoleophilia; order Gaiellales; family JALYLC01; genus JANLRV01. Next base: position 1,225 of record JANLRV010000162.1, on the reverse strand, counting down.
AGACGTTGAAGTGGGCGTGCAGCCGGCCGTCACGTCCGCGCACGACGAGGATGCTCTCGCCGGCGACGTCGTGCACGAGCGCGTCGCCGGGCTCGGCGACCTGCTCGGCCCGTCCCACATAGAACCACTGGCGGTGGAAGATCCGCTCGCGCTCGAGCTCGTAGATCTCGGGTCCCGAGTAGTCGCGTCCGGACAGCGTCTTGTGGATCTCGCGTGCGCTCATGGCTTGCTCTCCTTCGACAGCGTAATCGGGTTCGACCAGGCGCGTCCGCCATCGTCGGCGACGACCTCGACGCGCCCCCACTCCCAGTACTCGGGCGCCTCGAAGCGGGCTGCGGTGATCGCACCGCCCGACGCCCGCTCGAGCACCCGGGCGCGGTAGTGCATCGCGAGCGGGCTCGCGTTGACGGAACCGCCGTCCCACGGGCCCGAGCGCAGGAAGATCGACCGGGCGGGCGAGCAGCGGACCTCCACCTCGGCGCCGTCGACGCGCACGTCGAGAATCTCGGGGCCGGTCGTCGAGTAGAAGGCACCGGTGCGGAGCGCCTCAAGCACGGCCGCGCGCGTGCGCGCTTCGGCGCGCACCATCGTCCAGCCGAGGCGGCTGTCCTGGCCCGCGTAGTGCGCGTCGTCGGTTGCGATCCCGAGGCACGTGCCTCCGCGGTGCAGGATCTCGTCCCAGTGCACGGCCGAGAGGCCGTTGCCCTGGGACAGCTCCGAGGAGCCGTTGAAGACCTCGATGCCCGAGAGACCGGGCGCCGCGACGTAGTCGTCGGCGACGAGGCCGCTCCAGTAGGGATGTGCGAGGTAGGCGACGCCGCCCTGCGCGACGATCCAGCTCGCAGCCTCCGCGATCGTCGGAAAGTAGTCGCGCACCTCGGGCAGCTCGTCGATCCCGTAGGCGAGGATGTCGGCCTCCGACTGGCGGCCGTCGATGCGCGCGGAGAGCTCGCTCGACGGGAGCACGAGGATGTCGGCGTGCTCGAACGTCGTGATCTGCCAGTGATCGGTGATCGCGAGCACGTCGCACTCGGCGCGCAGGTAGTGCTCGACGAGTCCCTCCGGCGTGGGCTCCCCGTCGGAGTTCGTCGTGTGTGCGTGCAGCTGGCAGCGCAGCCAGCGCCCGTCACGGTCGAAGGGGCTCGTCACACCGAGAACGCTAGCCGAGCCTATCCGCGCGAGACAGAACCAGAATGCAGACCTCTGGCCGGACCACAGCGGAGTC
>JANLRV010000019.1:0-4730 GCA_031361905.1 Actinomycetes bacterium | reverse complement strand
GACCCTCGACTGGACCCAGGCGCTCGTCGCCCTCGGCCACAGCGAGCTCGATGCCGATGTCGTCGACGCGACGCTCGGCTCGGTCTTGAAGTACTACGAGGACATCGAGCGCGTGCGCGACGCCGGCCTGCAAGAGCTCGTCGCCGAGGCTCGCGCGGCGGCACTGCAAGTCGGGTGACCCCGGAGCAGGCGAGCGTGCAGGCCCGCCGCGGCCAGCTGCTGACGGCGGCCGGAGCGATCGCCTGGTCGACGAGCGGCCTCTTTCAGCGCGGCATGCACGCGGATGCGACCGTGCAGGTGGCGGGGCGGGCCGTCGTCGCCGGCATCGCCGTCACGCTGCTCGTCGCCTGGATGACGCGCGGCCGGGGCGGGCCGGTCGCGGCCGTCGCGGGGATGGGCCGTGTGGGCGTCGGCATGGCGATCTCGTACGCCGTCGCGTCCGGATCGTTCATGTTCGCGCTCTCGCTCACGAGCGTCGCGCACGTGCTGCTCTTCCAGGCCGCGACACCGCTCGTGGCCGCGCTGCTCGCGCGCTTCTTCCTCGGCGAGCCGATTCACGCCCGCACGTGGCTCGCGATGCTCGGCGCGGCAATCGGGATCGCAATCATGGTCGCCGGCTCGAGCGCCGAGGGATCGATCGGCGGCGACCTGCTCGCCGGCATCGTCGCGGTCGCGTTCGCGGTCACGATCGTGCTCGCGCGCCGCACGAGCGCGGGCACTCCCGTCGTGGCCGGAGGGATCGGCCAGCTGATCGTGGTGGCCTGCGTGCTGCCGTTCGCGGTCGGCTCGCTCGGCAGCGCGCGAGCGGGCGACGTGCCGTTGATCTTGGGCGTCGGGATCATCCAGATGTTCCTCGGGATCACGCTCTTCACGGCCGGCGCACGGCTGATCCCCGCCGCTCAGGCAAGCCTGATCAGCCTGCTCGAGGTCGTGCTCGGCCCGCTGCTCGTATGGCTCGCCTACCGCGAGCAGCCCAGCAACGCCACCGTGCTGGGCGGGGCGATAGTGCTTGCGACGCTGATCCTGCACACGCTGGCCGAGCAGCTCTCGGGTCGCAGCGAGCGCGGGCCGCTCCCCGCGCCGCCTTAGCCTTCGCCGGCAGGCCAGCAGCTGCTGAACAGCGTGCCGCTCCGCTACATCGAGCCGGACGGCAACGTGCTGCATCCGCACGCGGGGCCGCGGATCACGGTGCCGGCGATCGTCACGCTGTCGCTGGTGCCGACGATCTCGCTGCCGTCACAGCCGGAGGGACCGTCGCCGGATCCGGCCCCGCCAAAGGGCTGAAACGTTCTAATCTGCACGCATCGCGACCACTCGCACACCCCCGCGCGGCGACGCGCTGATCCGCAAGCTCGTGACGTTCGGGCGGATCCTGCGCGAGGCCGGGCTCGAGGTCGGGCCCGGACGGATGCAAGACGCCGTGCGCGCGCTCGACGCGGTCGACCTGACGCTTCGCGATGAGGTCTACTGGGCGCTGCGCTGCACGATCGTCTCGCGCACCGACGACATCGAGGTGTTCGACGCGGCCTTCGCCGCGTTCTTCGAGCGTGCGCCGCGCATCAACCTGGGACAGCGCCCGATCGACCTCGGCCTCGCGCTGCCGAACCAGGACGATCAGCCGAAGTCGACCGAGGCCCACCAGGCCGTCAAGCCGAGCGACGAGTCGGACGACGAGGACGAGGGCGACGACGACGGCGAGGATGCCGACGACACGGCCGCCGCGGTCTGGTCAGCCGACGAGCTGCTGCGCGACCGCGACTTCGCTCGCTACTCGCCCGAGGAGATGCGACGTGCGCGCGCGCTCGTCACGCGGCTCGCGCGCAGCGCGCCCAAACGGCGCTCGCTGCGCCTGCAGCCGGCCCGCGGCGGCGAGCGGTTCGACCCCCGCCGCACGCTCCGTGCCGCGATGCACACGGGCGGCGTGCCGATCGAGCGCGAGTGGCGCACGCGCAAGACGACGCTGCGGAAGCTCGTCTACCTCGTCGACGTGTCGGGCTCGATGGAGCCGTACGCGCGGGCGATGGTGATGTTCCTCCAGTGCGCCGTGCGCAGCGGGCGGCACGTCGAGGCGTTCACGTTCGGCACGCGGCTGACAAGGCTGACGCCGTACCTTGCGGGGCGCGATCCCGACCGCGCGCTCGAGGCCGCCGCAAAGGCGGTGCCCGACTGGGCGGGCGGCACGCGGATCGGCGAGAACCTGAAGGCCTTCAACGACGTCTGGGGCAGGCGTGCGACCACGCGCGGCGCCGTCGTCGTGATCGCGAGCGACGGCTGGGAGCGTGGCGACGCCACGCTGCTCGGCCAGCAGATGAAGCGCATCCAGCTCGCGGCTCACCGCACGGTCTGGGTCAACCCGCTTGCCGGCGGGGACGGCTATCGGCCGCTCGTGGCCGGCATGCAGGCCGCGCTGCCATATGTCGACGTGTTCCTCCCGGGCCACAACCTGCGCTCGATCGAGACGCTCGCTCGCGTGCTCGAGGAGATCGGCGACGATCGGCGCCCGCGGGCGCACAGCGTGCGGGTGTAGCCTGCGGCCATGAACGAGGACACGCTTCGCGCGGCTGACACCTGGCGCACACGGGGAGACGCCGTTGCGCTCGCAACGATCGTGCGGTCGAGGCGCTCCGCGCCCCGCCCGCTCGGCTCGAAGTTCGCGGTCTCCGCGCGCGGCGAGATCGCCGGGTCGGTCTCCGGCGGCTGCGTCGAGGGTGCCGTCGTCGACGAGGCGCGCTCCGTGCTCGACGGCGGACCGCCCAAGCTCCTCTACTACGGCATCGCCGATGACGAGGCGTGGGACGTCGGCCTCGCCTGCGGCGGCGAGATCTGGATCTGGGTCGAGCGCTACGACGGCTGGGATCAGCCGGTCGAGCGCGCCGCGCGCGTGACCGTGATCGAGGGCGAGGGTGCGGGCGCGGTCGCGCTCGTGGCCGGCTCCGCCGTCGTCTCCGGCACCCCGCCCGAGGCGCTGCGCGCCGCGATCATCGAGGCCGGCGACGCCGCGATCGCGAGCGAGCAGAACACGTCCAGCGAGCAGGCCGGCGTGGCACTCTTCGCGGAGGCGCTCGTGCCGCCGCCGCGCGTCGTGATCGTCGGAGCCGTCGACACGGCCGAGGCGCTCTGCGCGATCACGAAGCGGCTCGGCTGGCGCACCGCCGTGATCGACCCGCGCGGCTCGTTCGCGACGGCCGAGCGGCTGCCGTCCGCCGATGAGCTCGTCGTCGACTGGCCGGCCGAGGGCTACGCCGCGATCTCGCTCGTCCCCGAGGACCACGTCGTGATCCTGACGCACGATCCGAAGGTCGACGACCCGGCGATCACGGCCGCGGTGCAGCGCGGCGCGGGCTACATCGGCGCGCTCGGCAGCAGGCGCACGCAGGAGAAGCGGCGCGCCCGCCTGCTGGCCGCCGGCCTGACCGACGAGCAGCTCGATGTCGTCAGCGGCCCCGTCGGGCTCGACATCGGCGCGCACACGCCTGAGGAAACGGCAGTCGCGATTCTCGGCGAGATCATCGCCGTGCGCAGCGGCCGCGACGGCCGGCGGCTGAGCCAGACGGCCGGCCGCATCCACGTCGCGGTGGAATGACGTGAGCGTTATGTAAACCCTCAGCTGAGGGACTTGCCAGCTTCCGGTAGGTTGCGCTAGATATGGTGGCACGCATTCGTTCGCGCGTGCCTCCCCTCATGGACCGCCTCACCTGCCTCCCGCCGCGCCTCCTCGCCGTTCTCGCGCTCGTCGCGATCGCGACCGCAGCCGCCGGCACCGTCGAGGCCCACACGGTGCCGGGCCTCGGCGTCAAGAGCGCGCCGCCGGCTCGCACCGCGTTCGACCGGCAGGAGGTCGCCTCGGTCGGCGCCGAGCACGCAGCCGAGCATCGCCTGATCCGCGCCGAGCAGCGCTGGATCCGCCACCTCTCGAAGCGGCAGCTGAAGAGGCTCGTCGCGAGCGACCACCAGGCCTACAAGGCCGCGCTCAAGCTGGCCGCCCCCGCGAACGTCGACGGCTCCTGGGAGGCCCCGTTCCGGATCCCGAACTACGCGATGCATGCCGCGCTGATGCCAACCGGCAAGGTGCTGTTCTATGGCTGGCCGAGGGACTACAGCGTCGCCCCGTACGGAGGATCGGGCACGCGCGACGCGCGAAACTTCGGCACCGCCTGGCTGTGGGATCCGAGCGCCGGCACGGGCGCCGGGGCATTCAAGGACGTGCCGCCGCCGATGTCGGACGTGAACGGCGGCGGGGCGATCGACGACAACCCGACGTTGCCTGGCGTGCAGACCGATCCCGCGTCGCTGGAGATTCGCCCCGCCCCGATCTATTGCTCGGGGTTCGCGTGGCTCGGCAACGGCACGCTCGTCGTGATGGGCGGCAACCGCGTGCTGATCCCGAACGAGGAGGGCACGCGGCTCGTCTTCACCTTCGACCCGTTCACCGAGACGTGGCACCGCCAGCAGTCGATGGAGAAGGGTCGCTGGTACCCGAGCGTCGTCGAGCTGCCCGACGGCCGCGTCGCGACGTTCTCCGGCTGGACCGAGAACGGCAATGAGATCAAAGATCCGCTGGCTCATCCGAACGGCGAGATGAACGACGCGATCGACGTGTTCCCGTCCACTCCCGTTGCCTACGGCGCAGCCGGTCGCGCGGCCGACAACCACGGCCTTGCAAACCACGTCGGCGTGCTCGCGGCGGAGTACTACCCGCACAAGCGCCTCCTCAACAACGGGCGGAACTC
>JANLRV010000119.1:0-7161 GCA_031361905.1 Actinomycetes bacterium | reverse complement strand
CCTTCTTCACGTCGGCCGTCGCAGCAGAGATCGCCGCGGCATCGCCGGAGGATTGCAGCGCAGCCAGCTTCAGGCGGGCAGCGTCGATCGCCCCCTGCGCAGCCGCGACCGCCTCGGGTGCGGGTGCCGGTGCGGGCCGCTGCAGCGCTGCGAGGTCGGCCACGGCCTTCGTGATCTCCGCATCGACGGCGGCCAGGTCTGCCGGCAGCGCCGGCGCGAGCGCGCGAGCGAGGCGGTCCTGGGCAAGCTGGACCGCCCTGCGAGCGAGTCGCACCGCACCCGCGTGCGCAACCGGAACGCCACCTCGCAGCGTCTCGAGATCTGCCTCGGCGCGTTTCAGCTCGAGCCGCGCCACGCTGACGTCTGCCGGACGCGGCGGGCCCACGATCTGCGCGAGCCGCTGCTGCGCCGCGGCCACCGCCGAACGCCCCGCGGCGAGCTCCGCGGACGTCGCCGGGACCCCCCTGAGCGGATCATTCGTGCGCTTCTGCCGCAGCTCCACCAACGCGCTCGCGAGATCGTTGCGCGCCTGCCTCACAGCGGAGGCTGCAGCACCCCGATCGTTCAGCTGCGCCAGCGCCTGGCCCGCCACGACATGGCGGCCGGGAACGACCAGGAGCTTTGCCACCCGACCGCTCGCGAGCGGGAAGACGGCACCGGCGGGTGCCGTCGTCGGGCCGCCGCTTCCTGCGGGTGTGCCACCCGAGGGTGCCGCGGCCGCGACCGCGACCGGGCTCGGCGCGCGCGCTTGCACGATCCGCCCGATGCCACCGACCGTGACGGTGATATCGCCTCGGTCTGCGGTTGCGAGGCGCAGCGGCTGGGGCGAGCGACCGCTCGCCTGGCGCTGCCAGGCCAGCAGAGCTGCAACCGTCAGGAACGTGACGGTGAGCCCGACGATGACGCGCTTGGGCAGCCGGGCGATCGGTCCGCGGATGTTCCGCATGGGGCGCTCCTCTCGATCCATGGCCCCATCCTGCACCAGCGACGTGACGGTCCGATGACAGTCGCATGACCCCGCGTCAGCTGGGCTCGGGCAACCGGATCCACGCGTCGAAACAGCCGGCCGTCGAGGTCACGCCGGCGCTCCCTGCATGCGCCTGTGCGATCGCGGACGTGAGCGCGAGGCCAAGACCGCTCCCATCAGCGCTCGCACTGCCGCGACGGAAACGCTCGAACAGGCTCGCCGGATCCGGCACGGCATCGCCCTCGTCCGTGACGTGCAACAGCAACGGCTCGACGGTCGCGAACATCTCGATCGCACCCGCGCCATGCTGCAGCGCGTTCGCGAGCAGGTTCGACAGTCCACGATCAAGCGCCACGCGATCGACGACAACGGTGAGGCCGTCCGGGCAGCTCGTGCGAAGCGACCGTCCCTGAGCTTGAGCGGCGGCCGCGAAGCGTCCCGCGACCTGAGCGAGCAGGTCGGCGACCGGCACCGGCACCGGTTGCAGCGCGAGCTGGTCCTCATCGGCCCGGGCAAGCAGCAGCAGATCGTCGGCGAGGCGTGTCAGGCGATCGGTCTCCTCGCCGGCCGACTGCAGCGCCGAGACGAGCTCATCGCGTGGCCGCGCGCCATCGAGCGCCAGGTCGATCTCGGTCCGCAGGAGCGCGAGCGGGGTTCTCAGCTCATGGCTCGCATCGGCCGCGAACCGGCGCTCACGCTCGACCGCCGACTGCAACCGGTCGATCATCAGATTCAGCGTCTCGCCAAGCAGCGAGAGCTCATCGCGAGCCACGGGAACCGGTAGCCGCCTCACGCCGCGCGACGCGCTGATCTCGGCGGCACGCGCGCGCATCGCCTCGACCGGGCGCAACGCCGCTGCGGCAAGCGCGTACGCCAACAGCGTTCCAATCACAACCTGGACGAGCGCCGCCAAGAACAGCTCGTCGCGCAATGCCGCCAATGCCTCATTGCGATCGCTCAAGCTGACGCCCACGACCCCGACCTGTCCGAGACCGATCCCGAGCGGTCCCGCGAGCACCCGCACGTGGCTGTCAAAGCCGGGAAGGCGGAACTCTCGAACGATCGCGCCGCGCCGCGCACGCGAAATGTCGATCCCACCGAGGAGCGCGCTCGCCGTGACATTCGGTGTCGCGTCGGCAACGCGGCCGGACCTACCGACGATCGCGCTGAGACTCTCATCGGGCTGTGCCAGCCGAGTCGTCGAGAGCCGTCCACCACCACGCTCGAAGCTGGCAAGCTCGCTCGCGCGCGTTTCCAGTCCCTGCCTGATCAGGTTGTCGAGATCGGACGCGTGCCGCTGGTAGACGAATGCGCCCGAGCTGCCCAGCATGATCATCAGCGTCAGCGTGGAGACGAGCGTCAGCCGCAGTCGAATCGGCATCCGGTTCACCCGGGCGCACCCCGGCGGAATCGGTAGCCGTAGCCACGCACCGTCTCGATCGAGTCGGTCGCAAACGGAACGTCGATCTTGCAACGCAGACGCGAGACGTACACGTCGACGACGTTCGAACAGCTGTCGAACCCCATATCCCACCCGTACTCGAGCAGATCGCCTCGACGCAAGACGTCTCCGGCGCGCGACATCAACGCCTCCAGCAACGTGAACTCCGTGCTCGTGAGCGCGATCTCGACCTCGCCGCGCAGCACCCGACGCGCTGCAGGATCGAGCCGCAAGCCCGCGGCCTCGAGGATCGTCGGACGCTCGCTGACACCCCGGCGGTGCAGCGCACGCAAACGGGCGAGCAACTCGGCAAACGCAAACGGCTTGACGAGATAGTCGTCAGCGCCCGCATCGAGCCCCGCGACGCGATCAAACACCCCATCGCGCGCGGTCAACATCAAAACCGGCGCCCAGACGCCGCTCTCGCGCATCTGCCGACACGCAGCCATCCCATCGATGCCCGGGAGTGCGATATCGAGCACGATCGCGTCGAAGCTCGTCGCGACCGACCGCGCGAGCGCCTCCTCGCCCGATCCCACGATCTCGACGACGTTGCCGTGCCGGGCCAAGCCCCGACGCAACAGGCTCGCCATCTTCGTCTCATCCTCGACCACGAGAACTTGCATTCGCCTCCATCCCGCGCAGCGCGCGACGAGCCGCGAGTCCCGACGGATCAGATGATTCGATCGTGATCCAGACGGTGAACCGAGCCTACGGCGATCTACGTGAACAGGAGATGACAACGCTCACGCGACGACGGCACTGGGACCGCACGGCGATGCGCTCGCGCTCGCCTCGCGAGGGGTTGCTGCTCCTGTTGTGACGCTGCTCAGCTTTTCGGCAGGTGTGCCGATGTTTCGAAGCGAGATGCTGCACCGCTCTGGAGAGGGAACGCGTGCTTCGGCTCGCCTCGTGCTCGTTTTCGAGAACGTCGAGCACGCCGCGATTTTCCGTGATGCTCTCGGTCGCTTGGTCGCGGGCGGGTGGCTGGTCGATTTCGAGCAGTTCGCGGATCTTGGCGGCGCGGCGGCCCAGCTTGATCGAGCGTCGGTTGACTGCCTCGTTGTCGACTCATCGCTGCTCGCCGGCGGCGGGGCCGAGCTGCTCGAGTCGATGCTCAGGAGGCGGCCCTCGCTCGCGCTTGTCGTGGTCGGCGAAGAGCCCGAGCGGTCGTCTCTCCGCTCGGCGCTCGCGGTCGGCGCGCGGGTCTCGTTCGCCGAATGGGGTGATCTCGACGCGTCTCTTCGGAGCGCTCTGGGACCCAAGCTGATTCGAGCTGCGACTGACGGCGCGTTCTCCTCGCCGAGTCGATCGCGGGAGTCGGAGATCAGCGGCATCCTGCGCGGGTCTGTTGCCTGGGCCGTCTGCGTGGTTCTCGTCGGCGTCGCCTTTGCGGCTGACAACGGCACGGTCACGGCGGTTGAGGGCGTCTTACTTGCCGGCTTGGGGTTCGCGACGTGCGCGGCCGTCTTTCGCGTGCGCGCCGCGGAGCGCACGCGCGCCCTCGCGACCGCGTCGGCCCGTGCACGCGCCGACGCGGCTTTTGAGCAGGCGCTCGTCGGCATGTGCCTGACCGCGCCCGACGGACGCCTGATCGAGGTCAACGACGCGTTCTGCGTGCTGGTCGGTCGATCGAGGGCCGGGCTCGAGCGGATCGACTGGTCGGAGCTGACGCACCCGGATGACATCGAGGCGAGCCGAGAGGGCGTGGCGGCGATGCTCGCCGGGCGGGTGCCGGGCTTCCAGATCGAGAAGCGCTATCTGCGCCCCGACGGAACGGTCGTGTGGACCTCGCTCTCGACCCATCTCGTCCGTGACGCGCATGGCGTTCCTGCCTATTTCTCAACGCAGGTGATCGACCTCTCGCTGCGCAGGCAGGCCGAGAGCCGCCTGGCCGAGTCAGAGCAGCGCGCACGCTCGATCCTCTCGTCGCTCGAGGAGGGCGTGATCATGCTGGACGCGGCCGGCACGATCGTCGAGCTGAACGCCTCGGCCGCTCGCATTCTCGCCCTGGGGGACGACGGGCTGAGGTCTGCATGGTCGCGAGACGACTACGGCGTCGTGCTGGTCGACGGGCAGGACGCGCCGCTCGACCATGCGGAGCTTCCCGCGGTCCGCACCCTGCGCACGGGGCAGGCGGAGACGGGAGCGCTCTTCCGGGCACGCCATCCCGACGGGTCGATCTCGGTCTGCTCGGTCAACACGCGGCCGCTGATCAGGCCGCACGAGCAGGCACCCTATGCGGTCGTGGCCTCCTTCACGGACGTGACCGAGCGGCTCGCCGCCGAGCGCGCGCTGCGCGATAGCGAGACCCACCATCGGCTCGTCCTGCGCAACCTGCCGGGCGCGATCATCACCGTCTACGACCGTGCCATGCGCTGCCTGCTCGTCGAAGGCGCCTACCTCCACGAGCGCGGGATCGAGCCGTCCGTCCTCGTCGGTAAGACGCTCGACGAGATCTCCGATCCGGCCTCGCTGGAAGCGCTGCGAGCGGCGATGCTCGATGCCGTGGAAGGATCTGCGTCGACTGTCGAGTACCGCTCGCAGGAGCGGGGACGGGATCTGATCGTCGAGGTCGCGCCCTACCGGGACGGCGCCGGCCTGATCACCGGCGTGATCAACATCTCGCGGGATGTGACCGAGCGGAAGCTCGCCGAGCAAGCTCGCATCGCCGCAGAGCAGCGTTTCGAGGTCGCCTTCGATCGCGCGCCGATTGGGATGTGCCTGGTCGGCATCGATGGCAGCTTCCTCCGCGCCAACGATGCGCTGACACAGATCACCGGCTACTCCGATGACGAGCTGGGCGCGATCGCACCGTTCTCGTTCGTGCACGAGGATGACGCGGCGAGCGTCGCTGAACGCTTCGGCTCGCTCGGCGGCGAGAGCGACGACATCTCGGTCGAGCACCGCATACGGCAGGCCGGTGGTGCGATCGTCTGGGTGCACGCGAGCGCCACGCTCGTGCGTGACCAGGCGGGAGAGCCGGTGCACGTGCTCGCGCAGGTCCAGGACATCACCGAGCGGCGGCGCTACGAGGAGCGTCTGCGCCACATCGCAGACCACGACTTGCTAACTGGCCTCGTCAACCGGCGCGGCTTCGAGAAGGCGCTCGAGCAGCACCTCGCCCGCGGCCGCCGCTACGGGCCCAAGGGCGCGCTGATGGTGCTCGATCTCGACGGCTTCAAGTACGTCAACGACTCGCTCGGCCACCACATCGGCGACCAGCTGATCGTCTCGGTCGCAGGCGCGCTGCGCTCGCGCCTGCGCGACACCGACGTGCTCGCCCGCCTCGGCGGCGACGAGTTCGCCGTCCTGCTGCCGGCCGAGCAGCAGCCCGACGCGGCAATCGTCGCGCAGGCGCTCGCCGAGATCGTCCGCGACAGCGCCGCGGCCTTCGGCGGGCTCCCGACGGGCGTGACCGCCTCGATCGGGGTGGTGATGTTCGACGACGCCAGCCTGACCGCCGACGAGGTCATCATCAACGCCGACCTGGCGATGTACGACGCCAAGGAAGCCGGCCGAAACCGGCACTCGTTCTTCAGCGCGGACGACCACGGGGTGCCGCGGCTGACGGCGCGCATGAGCTGGGTCAAGCGCATCCGCAAAGCGCTCGACGAGGATCGCTTCGTGCTCCACGCGCAACCGATCTTCGAGCTGGAGCGAAACGAGATCGCCTGGGAGGAGGTGCTCGTGCGCATGCTCGCGGACGATGGCGAGCTGATCCCCCCGGCCGCGTTTCTCTCGACGGCGGAACGCTTCGGCCTGATCACCCCGATCGACAGCTGGGTGATCACGCGCGCGATCGAGGCGATCGGCTCGGAGGCCGCCGCAGGGCGCCGCCTGCGGCTCTCAGTCAACGTCTCGGGGGTCTCCCTCGCCGACCCCCGCTTCGTCGACCTGATCAAGCGCCTGCTGATCTCCCACCATGCCGACCCTGCCAACCTGATGCTCGAGATCAGCGAGACCGCGGCGGTCGCCGACATCCCCGCCGCGCAACGCTTCGCGCGCTCCCTGCAAGAGCTCGGCTGCAAGATCGCGCTCGACGATTTCGGGGCCGGCTTCGGCTCGTTCTACTACCTCAAACACCTCCCCTTCGACCTCCTCAAGATCGACGGCGAGTTCGTCAAGGGCGCCACCCACCACCTCAGCGATCGCCTGATCATCCAATCCGTCGCCGACATCGCACGGGGACTGGGAAAGCAGACGATCGCCGAGTTCGTCCCCGACGACCACTCCCTGCGACTGCTGGCACGTCAAGGCGTCGACCTCGCCCAAGGCTTCCACCTCGCCCAGCCACGACCACTCGCGAGCCTCCTCGGCGGCGCGCCTCTCACGATCGTCGAGGACCTCGCAAGCTAGCTCGCGATACGTCTCGGGACTACCAGGTTGTTCGTGCTTGGCTCAGGCGGTGATCGCAATGAGTTCGCGGAAAAGGGGGTCAAGATGCAACCGGCAGAAAGAGGTCCACTTTCAAACGGCCTTGACACCGCTCCCCTGCTAGCCGCTCACAACCTGCTGGCCGCGTTTCCGGGGAGGCAGCGCTGGTTGGCGATCAACACCCGAAGATGCTCATGATCAGGCCCATTCAACGATTCCTCCGAAGCGGGCCACCCGAGAGCCCGAGAGCCCGAGACGGGAGTGAATTGCGGCTCGCCCCGTCGCGGACCAGGATTGCAAGAACCCGCCGACGCAACGTGGCCGGCGCCGGGGCGTCCATGAAGACGCCCACGCGATCGACCAATCCCAAGGGCAG
>JANLRV010000105.1:0-2663 GCA_031361905.1 Actinomycetes bacterium | reverse complement strand
CACACGCGTGTCAAGCGCCAGCGCTTGACACGCTGCTCGCAAGCCTGGGTGGGTTGCAGCGGCTCCTGTATCGAACGGAACCGCAAGAGGCGATCACCGTCCAGGCGAGTGTCAAGCCGCGAGCGGCGTGACACGGTGTTTCGTGCCGCTGCTACCAGCAGAGGCACGAAAGAAGACGCCGCCTGGCATCGCGAATCATTCTGTTAGAAGGTCTTACTTTTGGCGGTCGGCGATCTGCTGGAGCAGCGCGAGGGCCGTGCCGATCGCGATCCAGATCCCGGCCGTCGTCGCCGCGTCCATGAAGTGCGACCCGAAGGACTCGCGTGCCGGATCGGGCCAGAGCCACTGCCCGACGTTGTAGGCGGCCGTGAGCACCGCCAGCCCGTACGCGTAGAGCGACGCGCGGGGAAGCGAGTGCGAGGCTCGGTGGAAGGTGTCGCGAACGCTGTCCCGCATCGCCGCGGACGATACCAGGAGCGCGTGCCCGCCTACGCGAGTGGGGCCGTCAGCGGAGCTTGACGTCGACGGCCTGCGTGGCCGTGCCGGCGCTCGAGCGGACGCGCACGGTCACCGTGGCGTTCGCGCCCGGGCGGACCGAGGCCGGCAGGTCGAGCGAGAAGAGCTTGCGCCCGACGATCCAGCGCTTGCCGCGCAGGGTGCGCAGCGAGCTGCCGTCGACCTTGACGTTCAGGGTGACGACCGTCTCGAGCGACTTCGGTCGCCACGTCACGTCGACGAAGAGCTGGCGGGTCGAGCCGAACCACTCGGGCTTGACGCTCAGCTTGAGCGCGTTCGAGCGGGCGTCGGCGAACGCCGGGACGAGCGTGGCGGCAAGCACGAGAACGGGCAAGAGCAAGCGGCGCATCACGTGAATCATCGGCGCGCGCGCCTGCCGCGCCCTCCCTCGTTCGGGGGAGCTTCCAGCGGATCCACGCCATGCGCGGGCAGGTTGCCGGGAGCGATTACGCTCCCACCAATGGCAACGCACCAGCTGGAGCTCGCCGGAGGCGTTGCGACCGTGACGCTCGACCGGCCTGACGCCCTCAACGCGCTCACGCGCGACTCCCGCCGAGGGCTCGCAGAGGAGCTGCGCTCGCTCGGGCAGCGCTCGGATGTGCGCGCCGTCGTGCTGACGGGTGCGGGGCGGGCGTTCTGCGCGGGCCAGGATCTGCGTGAGGAGGGGGCGCTCGCTGACGTCGAGGCGACGATCGTCGACACCTACATTCCGGTGATCGAGGCGATCCAGGAGCTGCCGGGCCCGGTGATCGCCGCGATCAACGGGCCCGCCGCCGGTGCAGGGCTGTCGTTCGCGCTCGCCTGCGACTGGCGCGTGATGGCCGACGACGCCGTGCTGATGATGGCGTTCTCGAACATCGGCCTCGTGCCCGACTCGGGCGGCTCGTGGCTGCTCCCGCGGCTCGTTGGGTACGAGCGGGCCTTCGAGCTCGCGGCGACGGGACGGCGGGTGCAGGCCGACGAGGCGTCCGCGATCGGGCTGGTGCAGCAGGTCGTGCCGCGGGACGACGTGGTGACGACCGCCCAGGCGTTCGCGGCAGCGCTCGCCGCGCGCCCGCCTCTCGCGGTGGCGTGGACGAAGCGGCTGATGCGCGAGGCGCTCTCGGCGACGCTCGCCGAGACGATGCGGAGCGAGGCGAGGGTGCAGGCCGACGCGGTCGCGACGGCCGACCATGCCGAGGGCGTGCGCGCCTTCGTGGAGAAGCGTGCGCCTCGCTTCGAGGGTCGCTGAGCCTTGGCGCGACCGCGCTTCCGACTGATCATCAACCCCGTTGCATCCGGCGTGAACCAGCGCACGGTCGCCGCGGCGATCGCCGGGCTGTCCGAGCAGTGCACCGTCGAGCTGATCGCGACCGAGTACCACGGACACGCCGTCAAGCTCGCCGCCGAGGCCGTCGAGAGCGGCTTCGACGCCGTCGCCGTGCTCGCGGGAGACGGGACCGCGAACGAGGTGCTGAACGGGGCGGGCACGGCGATCCCCGTCGGCGCCCTGCCGGCCGGCGGGACGAGCGTGCTGCCACGCGCGCTCGGTCTGCCGCGCGACGTGCGCGCGAGCGCCTCGCGGATCGGCGACGCGCTCGTGCACGGGCGGGAGCGGACGATCAACCTCGGCAACGTCAACGGCCGGCGTTTCTCGTTCGCCGCCGGTGTCGGCGTCGATGCCGATGCCGTGCGCCGAGTCGACGCGGCCGGGCGAGCGAACGGGCGTCGCCCCGGCGACATGTACTTCGCAGCGCAGATCATGCGGACGCTCGTCTCGAACCGCTATCGCGAGCCGATGCTGGAGGTCACCCTGCCCGACGGGACCCGGTTCGAGGGCGTCAGCGTGCTCGCCGCGAACACGCACCCCTGGAGCTACATCGGTCCGATCGCGTTGAAGCTCGCACCGGAGGCCTCGTTCGAGTCCGGCCTCGACGTCGTCGTGCCGAAGAGCATGCATCGCCGGCTGCTCGCGCGCTATGCGAGCCAGCTGCTCGTGACCGGCGGCCACACGCGACGTGACGACCGCTACCTCCGCTATGCCCATGACATCGAGTGGATCGACGTGCGCTGTCACATGCCGCTGCCGCTGCACGTCGACGGCGACGATCTCGGCGACGTCACCGAGGCGCACTTCCAGATCGAGCGCAACGCGGCGCGCGTGCTGG
>JANLRV010000055.1:0-8567 GCA_031361905.1 Actinomycetes bacterium | reverse complement strand
GATGCCCTCCTGGATCAGATCCAGGAAGCCCAGACCCTGACCGCGATAGTTCTTCGCGATCGAGACCACGAGCCGCAGGTTCGACTCGATCATCCGGCGCTTCGCGATCATGTCGCCGGCCTCGACGCGCTTCGCGAGCTGGATCTCCTCGACCTTGGTCAGCAGCGGGTAGCGGCCGACCTCTTGGAGGAACAGCTGGAGCGAGTCGGTCGTGCCCTCGATCACGAGCCGCTGCGGCGAGATCTTCTCGGTCGGCGCGACCTGCTCGACGATGTCGATGCCCTGCGCCTCGAGCTCGCGGTAGAAGTCCTCGAGGTTCGAGACCTCGACCTCGTGCTCGGCGATCACCTCGCCGATCTCGACAGTGGAGAGGTTGCCGCGCTCGAGTCCGATCTCGATCAGGCGCTGCATCTCCGGCAGCTCGCGAATGTCCTGCTGTTGCTCGAGCATCATCGTGTGATCTCGTCCCTCCCCCCGGCTCCCGTGGGGGAGCCGGCCCCATGGCTGGCTAGACTTGCGTTCCCTCGCGCGATTTCCGCGCGCCCTCCTACCGATCTGACCCTTGGCGACTGTACAGATTCCGCGAGTCCTGCGACTTCCAACCGGGCCGATCCAGGCGAACTGTTACGTGCTCTCTCGCGATGGATATCCGGCGTGCTTGGTTGTCGATCCCGGTGCCGAGCCTGAGCGAGTTTGCGCCGAGGTCGAGACCTTGGGCCTGAGGCCCTCGGCGATTCTCGTCACGCACGGTCATTTCGACCACGTCGGCGGTGTCGCAGGCGTGGCTCGAGCAACGGGAGCTCCAGTGTATATGGCCTTGCGCGAGGCGTCCATGCTGGAATCGCTCGACGAGCACGGTTGGCCGGAATTTGGGCCATATGAGTCATACGTCCCGGATGTCCTGCTCGAAGGCGGAGAGACGCTCGAGCTCGCGGGCTTCACGCTGCGCGTGCTGCTCGTGCCCGGGCACTCGCCGGCGCACCTCGCGTTCGCGGGCGACGGCTTCGTGCTCTCGGGCGACGTGCTCTTCGCGGGCTCCGTCGGCCGCACGGATCTGGAGGGCGGCGACTGGCCGACCCTCGAGCGCTCGATCAAGCTCTTGTGTGACGAGCTTCCGGCCGACACGGCCGTGCTCTGCGGACACGGCGAGCCGACGACGCTCGCGCACGAGCGCGCCACGAACCCGTTCCTCGGCAGCCTGCGGTGAGCGAGCCCATCAAGGCCCCGAACGCGACGCTCGACTGGTACGCGCCTCGCATCGCGCTGCGGCAGCGGGTCGCCGAGGTCGCGGTCGAGACGTTCGAGCGCGCCGGCTTCCGCCAGATCGTCACGCCCGTGTTCGAGGAGACGCGCCTGTTCGCGCGCACCTCGGGCGAGAGCTCCGACGTCGTGCAGAAGGAGATGTACAGCTTCCGCGACCGCTCGGACCGCGAGCTGACGCTGCGGCCCGAGGGCACGGCGCCCGTGGTGCGCGCCTACCTCGAGCACGGCCTGGCGCGCGAGCCGCAGCCCGTCAAGCTCTGGTATTTCACCCCGATGTACCGCTACGCGCGCGCCCAGCGCGGTCGCTACCGCGAGCACTGGCAGTTCGGCGTCGAGGTGCTCGGCTCCGACGACCCGGCGGTCGATGCCGAGATCATCGCGCTGCAGCACGCCTGGTATGAGGCGCTCGGGCTGCAAGGAGTCGTGCTCAAGCTCAACTCGATCGGCGATCACACGTGCCGGCCGGCCTACCGCGAGCGCCTGATCGCCTGGATGCGCGCGCGGGCAGACGCGCTCTCTGAGGAGTCGATGGCCCGCCTCGAGCTCAACCCGATGCGCGTCTTCGACTCGAAGGACGCGGGCGACCAGCGGGCGATCGCCGGCGGCCCCGGCGCCGAGGCCGCGCCGCTGATCACCGATCACCTGTGCGACGGCTGCCGGACGCACTTCGCCGCGGTCTGCTCGCTGCTCGACGCGCGCGCCGTGTCGTACGAGCTCGATCCCGGTCTCGTCCGCGGCCTCGACTACTACGAGCGGACCGCCTGGGAGTTCGTGCGCGCCGACCTCGGCGGCCAGTCGGCGATCTCGGGCGGCGGGCGCTACGACGGACTCGCCGAGCAGATCGGCGGCAGGCGCGTGCCCGGCGTCGGCTTCGGCTGCGGCAGCGAGCGGATCGTGCTCACGCTCGAGGATCAGGGCGTCGAGATCGACGATCGCACGACGCAGTGGTTCTGTGCGATCGACGAGCCTGCGGCCGTGCCCGAGCTGCATGCGGCGCTCGATCGCGCGCGTGCACTTGGGATCGCCTGCGAGGCCGATCTGATGGGGCGCAGCCTGAAGGGACAGCTGAAGCATGCGGAACGGCTCCGCGCTACGGTCGTGACGGTCTGCACGCCCGAGAGCTGGGCGCGCGGCAGCGTGCGCATCGGCGAGCAGGAGGTAGCAGTGGCGGGCCTTGAGAACGAGATCGGACGGCGAATCGCGTGAGCTATCGCGACCTGATGTGTGGCGATCCGCGGCTCGCTCGCGCCGGCGAGGTGCTGACGATGTCCGGCTGGGTCGGGCGCCGCCGCGATCACGGCGGGCTGATCTTCATCGACCTGCGCGACCGCACGGGCTCGACGCAGCTCGTGCTCGATCCAGAGCACGCCCCGGCGGCGCACGCCGCCGCCCACGAGCTGCGTCTCGAGAGCGTGGTCAAGGCACGAGGCTCGCTCGTTCCGCGCAGCGAGGCGACGCGCAATGCCCAGCTCGCAACGGGCGATGTCGAGCTGCTCGTCGACGAGCTCGAGCTGCTCGCGGGCGCCGAGGTGCTCCCCTTCCAGCTCGACGACGAGAACGTCGACGAGGCGCTCCGCATCACGCACCGCTATCTCGACCTGCGCCGGCCGCGCATGCAGGAGCTGCAGGAGATCCGGCTGCGCGCGGTGCGCTCGATCCGCAGCTTCCTCGATGCGCGCGGGTTCCTCGACCTCGAGACGCCGACGATCACCCGCGCGACGCCCGAGGGCGCGCGCGACTTCCTCGTGCCCGCGCGGCTCTCGCCCGGCAGCTTCTACGCGCTGCCGCAGAGCCCGCAGCTGTTCAAGCAGCTCCTGATGATCGGCGGCTTCGATCGCTACTACCAGATCGCCCGCTGCTGGCGGGATGAGGCGCAGCGTGCCGACCGCGCGCTCGAGTTCACGCAGCTCGACCTCGAGATGAGCTTCGTCGAGCGCGAGGACGTGCTCGAGGTGGCCGAGCAGCTGATGGCGCAGGTCTGGCGCGATGCGGGCCACGAGGTCGAGCTGCCGTTCCTGCGAATGCCGCACGCCGAGGCGATCCGCCGGTTCGCGAGCGACAAGCCCGACTTGCGCTATGGCCTCGAGATCGGCGACGTCACGGAGGCCGTGCGCGAGTCGCAGTTCGGCGTCTTCGCAGGCGCCGTGGCCGCGGGTGGCACCGTTCGCTGCCTGAGCGTTCCGGGGGCGGCCGAGCGTCTCTCGCGCAAGGACTACGACGAGCTCGCGGAGTTCGCCAAGGAGTGGGGCGGGAAGGGCCTCGCCTACCTGATCTTCGAGGCCGACGGATCGGTCCGCTCGCCGATCGCGAAGTTCCTCACCCCGGCCGAGATCGACGCGATCCGCGAGGCGAGCGGCGCAGAGCCCGGCTCCGTCGCCTTGATCGCCGCGGACGCCGCGCCCGTCGTGGTGCGCGTGCTCGGCGCGCTGCGCCCGCACCTCGCGGCCCGCTTCGAGCTCGTCGACCTCGGCGCCTGGCGGTTCCTCTTCGTCGTCGACTTCCCGCTCTTCGAGTGGAACGAGGACGAGAGGCGCTGGACGGCGGCGCACCATGCGTTCACGGCACCGCTGAAGGAGCACGAGGCGCTGCTCGAGAGCGATC
This sequence comes from Actinomycetes bacterium, assembly GCA_031361905.1. Classification (GTDB taxonomy): domain Bacteria; phylum Actinomycetota; class Thermoleophilia; order Gaiellales; family JALYLC01; genus JANLRV01. The sequence goes on along the minus strand of JANLRV010000055.1, from coordinate 4,703 downwards.
CGGGCGCCGTCATCAGCGAGGCCTACGACATCGTCCTGAATGGCCAGGAGATGGCCTCGGGCTCGATCAGGATCAACCGGGCGGACCTGCAGACGCGGGTGCTCAGCGTGATCGGGATCTCGCCGGAGGACGCCGAGGAGCGCTTCGGCTTCCTGCTCCGCGGGCTCCGCTACGGCGCGCCGCCGCACGGCGGGATCGCGCCCGGCATCGACCGCATCGCGATGCAGCTCGGCGGCACCGACAACCTGCGCGAGGTCGTGCCGTTCCCGAAGCTCGGCGGCGGCGCCGATCCGCTCACGGGAGCGCCGGCGCCCGTGCCCATCGAGCAGCTCGACGAGCTGGGGCTGCAGATCAAGCCGAAGAAGCCGTAGCACCTAGAGTGCGGGCTGTGGAGCGCATCTATTGCGATCATGCGGCCACGACGCCGCTCTCGGACGTTGCCTGGGCGGCGATGGAGCCGTTCCTGCGCGAGCAGTTCGGCAACGCCTCCGAGCCGCACTGGGCCGGGCGTGAGGCCCGCGCCGGTCTCGACCGGGCGCGCGCGGTTGCCGCGGACGCGCTCGGAGTCGCTCCGGCAGAGGTGATCTTCACGGGCGGCGCGAGCGAGGCCGACAACCTGGCGGTACTCGGGCGGCTCACGGCCGGTCCCGGTCGCATCGTCGCGAGCCCGTTCGAGCATCCGGCCGTCTGGCTGCAGCTCGAATCGCTCGCCGAGCGCGGCTACGAGGTCGTCTTCCTGCAGAGCGGGCCCGATGGCCGCGTGCCGGCAGCGGAGTTCGACCGGCATGTGCGATCCGGAGATCTCCTCTGCTGCTGCATCTGGGCCAACAACATCACGGGTGTGATCCAGCCGGTCTCCGAGGTCGCCGCGATCTGCGCCGAGCGGGGGGTCCCGCTCCATCTCGATGCGGTTCAGGCGTGCGCGTGTGTTCCGGTCGACGTCGGCATCTTGCCGGGCGCGGTGACCGCGGCGGCAGCGGCGCACAAGCTCGGCGGGCCGAAGGGCGTCGGGTTGCTCTGCGGCCGCGGCCTCGACTCGCTCGATGCCGTCATCCACGGGGGTCCGCACGAACGCGGCCTGCGTCCCGGAACCGAGAACGTCGCCGGCGCGAGCGGGTTCGCGGCCGCGCTCGCCCATGCGCAGGCCGGCGAGGCGCGCGCGCCAAGGCGGCGCGGCATCCGCGACGCCTACGAGGCCGCCGTGGCGGGCTCGCTCGAGCGCGTGCGCGTGGTCGGCGCCGGGGTCGAGCGGCTGCCGGGGCACAGCCTGCTGGTGATCGACGACGTGCGCGGAGCGACGCTCGTGTCGCTGCTCGACGAGCAGGGCATCGCGGCCGCGGCGAACTCCGCCTGCGCGAGCGCCAGCGCGAAGCCGAGCCACGTCCTGCTGGCGCTCGGCCTCTCGGAGGCGGAGGCGCGCTCCGCGCTGCGGCTCTCCTTCGGCGAGCTCAACGACGAGTCGCAGCTTCCGCGCATCGTCTCTGCGGTGGTCGATGCGGCGACCGCGTTGCGGGCCGCTGCCGCCGCGGCATGAGGGCAGAGCTAGAGCGCGCCGGCCGCGTCGCGGATCCGGACGGCGAGGGCCTGGCCGGGTCGGATCGGTGCGGCGACCGCGTGCGTTTCACGCTGCGTCTGCGCGGCGGGACGATCGAGCAGATCCGCTTCGGCGTGCAGGGGTGCCCGTCGGCGACCGGCGCCGCGGCCGAGCTTGCGCGCCGGGTCGAGGGAGGCAGCCTGCTCGCGGCGGCGGCGATCCCTCTCGACGCGCTCGACGTGCCCTCGCGCGAGTGCGGCGCGATCGCGCACGACGCGCTCCACGCGGCGCTCGCCGACGCGCTCGGGCGCGTCCAGCTCGTGCCGGACGAGCGGCGCCGGATCGTCGCGATGTCGGGAGGCGTCGACTCCGCGATCGCGTTGCACCGCGAGCGGGCCGCCGGGCACGAGGTGGTCGGCCTGACGCTGCGGCTCTGGATCGACGAGCACGCTCCTGATGCCGAGCGGGCCTGCTGCTCGCCGACCGCCGTGGTGCGCGCCCGCGAGACGTGCCACGCCCTGGGCGTGCCGCACTTCTCGATCGATGCGCAGGATGCGTTCCGCGAGGCGGTCGTCGAGCCCTTCGTGCGCGGCTACGCGAGCGGCGAGACCCCCAACCCGTGCACGACCTGCAACGCCGGCTTTCGGCTTGATCTGCTCGTCGAGTCCGCAGCCCGGCTCGGCTCGGCGACGGTCGCGACGGGACACTACGCCCGCATCGTGCGGCGGGGCGGCCGCGCCTTCGTCGCGCGGGGTGCGGATCGTGCCAAGGATCAGTCCTACATGCTCGCCCGCGTGGACGCGGACCTGCTCGGGCACCTGGCGCTGCCGCTCGGCGACGCCCGCAAGCCAGACGTTCGCGCCGAGGCGAGCGCCGCGGGACTCGCCCAGGCGGCGCTGCCCGAGAGCCAGGACATCTGCTTCCTCGGCGGCGGAGCGCTCGCGCCGTTTCTCGAGCGGGCCGGCGTTTCGCGCGCGCCAGGCGCGATCGAGGCCGAGGACGGCCGGGTGCTCGGCGAGCACGCCGGCGCGCTCTCGTTCACGCCCGGGCAGCGTCGCGGGCTCGGGGTCGCAGCGGCGGAGCCGCTCTTCGTGCAGCGGATCGATGCCGCGCGGAACGTCGTCGTGCTGGCCCCGCGCGAGCGCCTGGCGCGCCTGCGGGTCGAGCTCCGCGAGGCGCGCGTCGCCGACGGGTGCGATCGCGCCTACGTGAAGCTGCGCGGACGATCGCCGGCGGTTGCGACCGCGGTCAGCCGCGCCGACGGCGGGATCGTGCTCGATCTCGACGAGCCGGTCTACGGGATCGCTCCGGGACAGACCGCGGCGCTCTACGACGAGGAGGGCGTGGTGATCGGCTCGGGCGTGATCGCCGGGTAGCGCTCGATCCGGGGGTCGTGGGCATCCCTCAGGCGGGGGATGGAGCTGACGCTGCGTCTCGTCGTTCAAGGTGTATGGGCTCGATTCGGCTGCAGACGATCGGTGAGCGCGTGGTCTTCGGGCTCGCCGGCGTCCTCGTCGTGCTGCTCCTGCTCGTGCTCTTTCTGCCCGGCGGCTCGTCCGGGAAGGCGGCGCCCGCGGCGGCAGATCCGTCGCTGAGCCAGCCCGTCGTCTCGCAGGAGCGCAAGCTGCGCATGAAGGGCGACCTCTGGGAGCCGTCGATCGCCGCCGACGCAGACGGAAACGTGTTCGCGATGGGACTGCGCATCCGCGACGTGCGGGTGGGCAAGAAGAAGGCGGCGACGAAGGCCGTCGCGAGCGCCCCGGCCGAGAATGGAGGGGAGTCGGAGGAGGCCGAGCGTGCCTTCCGGCGTGCCGCGAAGCTCGTGATCATGCGCTCGAGCGATGACGGCGCGAGCTGGGGGCCGCCGCGCGAGATCGGAACCCCCGGATCGTACGACCAGCGCCTCGAGACGGACTCCTCCGGACGTCTCTACGGCGCCTGGCTGGATGCGGGCAACAACCTGCTGTTCGCGAGCTCCGCGAACCACGGGCGATCGTTCTCGACTCGGCGGATCTACGGCGCGGACGGGATCGACAAGGTCGAGCTTGCGGTCTCCGCAAACGGCCGGAACGTCTACCTCGCCACCGGCGTCGATCAGGGGGGCTTCCGGCGCACGCTGATCTTCGTCTCGCACACGGGCGGACGCTCGTTCAATCCGCCCGTGCCAGTCTTCCGCGCTCGCACCCAGAGCCTCTCGGTCACGTCCGACCTGCGCTTCAAGCCCGCGACCGGCTCGGTCACGTCCGATCTGACGGTCACGCCGGACGGCCACATCGTGCTCGGTCTCTGGGCCGGCAGGCTGACGGTCTCGAACGACCACACCGGAACGGATCAGTGCCGGCGCTGCCGCTATATCGTCGTCACCGGCGACCGCTTCGGACGGCACTGGAAGGCCCAGACGCTGGAAGGCGTCTCGCGCGACCGCTACGGCTCGATCGCGCTCGCCGCCGACACGAAGAATCGCGTCTACGCGCTCTACCCGACGGCGGTCGAGCAGTCGGACTACCCGGCCTACCACCTCGTCCTCCGTGTCTCGCGCGACGGCGGGCGGCACTTCGGCAAGGCGCTGCGGGTCGACCCGCGCGATGACACCGTGCAACGGCGCTACCCGTTCCTCGCGACCCGCGGCGACGGACGGGTCTTCGCCGGCTGGGTCGACAACAGCTCGGCCGAGGAGCACTGGAACATGTGGGGGGCGTACTCCAGCGACGTGGGGGCGACTTTCACCACGCCGCTCTTGCTCTCGAATGCCCATGGCAACGATGAGACAGGCAATCCGAACGGCTTCGGGCTCTTCTTCGGTCACTACGGCGAGCTCGCGTGGACGGCCTCGGGCGTGCACGCGATCTGGAGCGAGGGCTCCTCGTTCGAAGGGACGACGGGGGAGTTCAACGGCCAGCTCTACGACTCCGGATCGGCGTTCTTCGGAACCATCGAGCTTCCGAAGCCTTAGAGCCGGTTTCAAAAGTGTCGTTCGTGTCTGGGGTTGCGGGGCGCCGCCGGCATCTCGCGGGGCGTCCACCGCCCCCCAATACAACCGTTGCACGACCCAGCGACTCCAGACACCCCGAGACTTTTGAAACCGGCTCTTTAGCCTGGATCCACCGTGCGGTGGGTTCGTGGCGGGCCTGCTGGTGGTCGTCAGGACGGGCTGCGCTGTCGCAGGCGC
>JANLRV010000034.1:0-8390 GCA_031361905.1 Actinomycetes bacterium | reverse complement strand
CGACGCCGACTCCCGTCAGGTACTGGCGGTAGGGGACGAGCTCGAGGCCGTTCGTGAGCTGCGGGATGCGCGAGCCGAAGAGCGCGCGCAGCACGAGCACGGCGACCGCGGGAAGGAAGGCGACGAGCGCCAGCGAGACCGGCAGGAACTTGGCGCGCCAGCTCTTGCGAGCGCCGAGCGCCGAGAGCGCGCTCCAGCGTGCGAGCGAGATGACGGCGAGCGCCGGATGGCTGCGCGGGCCGTCATAGCGCGTGTAGCGGACGTCCTCGAGGCGCGTGTTCACTGCTCCATCGCTCCGATCACGGCATCCTCGAGGCTGCGAGCGCCCGGCAGCAGCGCGCGCAGGCTCACTTCGGAGTCGGCGCACGCGTCTTGCAGGCGCTCGTTGAGCGTCGCGGGATCACCGGTGACGGCGAGCCAGCCGTCGTCGAGCTCCTCCCACGAGATCTCGTGGGCCTCGAGCGCGGCGCGCAGCCGGCTCGCGTCGCCAACGCAGTGCAGGCGGGCCGTCCCCGAGCGCTCCCCGCGCAGGTCGGCGAGCGCGGCCGCCGCCGCGAGCCTCCCGCTGCGCAGCACGATCACCTCGTCGCAGGTGCGCTCCACGTCCTCGAGCACGTGGCTCGAGAACAGCACCCGGATCTCGAGGTCGCGCGAGAGCCGGCGCACGATCTCGAGCATCTCGTCACGCCCTGCGGGATCGAGGCCGTTCGTCGGCTCGTCGAGCACGACGAGCTCGGGCGAGTGCACGAGCGCCTGCGCGAGCTTGACGCGCTGCTTCATGCCGGTCGAGAACGTCCCGATCAAGCGGAGGCGCTCCTCCTCGAGGCCCACCTGAAAGAGCACCTCGCTTGCACGCAGGACCGCGATCCGGCGCGGCAGCCCGCGCAGCTCGCCGACGTGCACGCAGAAGTCGCGGGCCGCCATCCAGCTCGGCAGGCAGTCGTTCTCGGGCATGTAGCCGATCCGGCGGCGCAGCTCGACTCCGCCCTTCGCGGCGTCGAGCCCGAGAATGCGGGCGCTCCCGCCGTCGGCGCGCCAGAGGCCGAGCAGGCAGCGCATCAGCGTCGACTTGCCGGCACCGTTGGCGCCGAGCAGCCCGATTGCAGGAGCGTCAGAGCTGACCGTGACGTCGTCGAGCGCGACGATCGAGCCGAAGCGCTTGGTCAGTCCTTCGGTCGCAATCGTCGCCTCCGCCATTCAGCGGCAGGCTAGCTTGCGAGCAGTGCGGAGATACGGCGGAGGGCCGTGCTCTCGGCGCGCAGCTCGCGATTCTCGTTCTCGAGCCGCCGGATGTATTCCTCGAGCACGGTGAGCGCGGCGACGACGTCGAGCGGCCGCAGCTCGATCCCGTTCGAGTCGGTCGCCCCGTCGCTCACGGCTGCCGCGATCCGCATCGGATGGCTACGGCGCTCGCGCGGTTTGACGCGGCTCTCGGGATCGTGCTGGGCGTACCGGTAGTACGTCGACGAGACCGTGGAGGGCGTGAAGCCGAACTCGTTCCCGACGGCGCGCGCGGCGCTCTTGACGCTCTGGCCGTTGCGAACGCGATTCACCACCGCCTCGTAGGTGGCCTGCCCCGTCCCGCGTGTCTGTCGCGTCCCCATGCCTGCAGAGTAGAGCGAGTGGGAAGAAATGCAAAGAAATCGGAGAGGCCATGCGCGCCCGGCGCGTGGGTGGCACGTGGGGTGGGGTCTGGGTGGCACGTGGGGTGGGGTCTGACCCCACCCCATTCCACCCCAACGCGGCCGTCAGCCGTCCAGGATGTCGAGCAGCGTCGGGCCCGCTTCCGCCGCCGGAAGCACGCCCGGCGGCCGCACGAGCGCGATCGCGCGGCGGCGCGTCGTGGCTCGCTCGAGCAGCGCGCCGTCGGGGCCCGGAAGCTCCAGCACCCGGGCCCCGAGCCGCCGCTCGAGCTGGTCGGCGAGCTCGGGGTGGCAGGTCGAGACGAACACCTGCCTGCGCTCGAGCGAGCCGAGCAGCGCGACGAGCGCGTCGACGCGGCGGGGGTCCCAGTTGACGAGCACCTCGTCGAGGAAGAGCGGCAGGCGGACATCGGCGTCGACCTCATCGACGAGAGCGAGCCGGAGCGCCACGTAGATCTGCTCGATCGTGCCGCGCGAGAGCGGGTGGCCCACCGGGGTCGGGAAGGCCGAGTCGCCGCACAGCACCTCGAGCCGTGGGGCGCCATCGGTCGTCTCGGCGAGCGAGAGCGAGTGATAGCGGCCGGCCGTGATCGCAGCCAGGTAGCGGCCGGCCGTCTGCACGAACGCCGGGGCATAGCGGTCGCGCACCTCGTGCTCGGCCGCCGAGACGATCCGCGAGAGCAAGGCGAGCCGGTCGCGCTCACGCTTGATCGCCGTCAGGCGCTCCTCGACCGCGCCGAGCTCGCCGTCGATGTCGGCGACGCCCGGCTGATCGGCGAGCTGCGAGCAGCGGGCGGCGAGGTCGGCCTCGCTGCCCGCGAGCTGCTCGTTCTCGTCGCGCAGGCCGGCGAGATCGGCGACGACCGCCGCGAGCTGCTCGTCGCTCAGCGCGACGGTCGCGCCGCCCGCGGTGAGCTCGCGCGCCTCGTCCAGCACGTCTGCCGGAATCGTCCGCTCGCGCTCATCGGCCGCGATGCGCTTCGCCTGCGCCGCGCGTACGCGTGCGAGGCCGTCCGCCTCGTCGCCGGCCGGCGACGCCTCGAGCACGGCCGCCTGCAACAGCTGCAGCCGGCCGCCGAGCTGCTCGTGCGCGGCAGCTCGCTCGCGAAGCCGCCGGGCGAGCTCGTCGAGGCGCGAGATCGCGGCCTCCCGGCGCAGCATGCGCCGCTCCGCGAGCTCGAGCTCGTGTGCGAGGGTGGCGACGTCGGAGCTCCCGAGCTTGGCCTGCACGACCGCGCGCGCGCCCTCGCGCTCGCCGATCGCGTGGACCAGCTCGCCACGGATCGCACGGGCCCGCGTCGCCTCGCGCGCCGCGGCGCGGAGCGCCTCGATGTCGCCCGCGAGCGTGCCGTCGGGGTCGGCCAGCCGCGCAGGTGAGATCGGCAATCCGGCGAGCGCCCGCTCGAGGTCGTGCCGCGCCGCCGCGCGCTCCTCGGAGGCGACACGAACGCGGTGCGCGCGATCGCGCGCGCGGGAGAGCTGCAGGCCGGCGAGTGCCAGCACGAGGCCGGCGCCGATGCCGGCCGCACGCAGCGGCAGCGTCGGCGCGACGGCGCCGCCGACGACGAGCGCGACGGCTGCGATCATGACCGCCCAGATCGTGGCGGCGGGCATCGGGCGGGCGGTGCGCTCGGCGAAGACGGCAGCCGCGCGCTCGGCGCGGACGATCGCCGCACGGGTCGCTGCGAGGTCGACGCCGGCGAGGGCCTCCGGGTCGCCTGCCTCGAGCGATCGCCCGAATGTCCGCAGCGCGAGATCGTCCGCCACGATCGCCTTCTCGGTCGCGCGCTCGGTCTCGGTCTCGAGCCGCCGCCGGTCGTCGAGGTCGCGCTCGATCTGCGCGGTCAGCCCGCGGATCTCCGAGGCGTGCGCGACGAGCGTGGCGTCGCGCACGCTCGGTTCGGCGTGCTCGCGCTCGGCCGTGCTCTCGAGCTCGATCTGGGCGTAATCGACCGCCGCGGTCGCAAGCTCGTCTCGCAGCTGGGCGAGGCGGGCCGCCGGATCGTCTCCGGCGCGCTCGACGACCTCGCTGGACGCCAGCTCGTCGGCCTCGCCCCGCAGGCGCTCGACCTCTCGCCGGGAGCGCAGCGCGGGCGCGAAGCGCTCGTGGCGTGTTCGCTCGAGCTCCAGCTCGGACGCTCGCGCCCGTCCCGCCGTGAGCCGCGCCCGCGCGGCCGCCAGCTCGGCGGTCGCCCGGTCGATCTGATAGGCCGCCAGGGCTGCCTCGCGTCTGGACGCACGAAGTGTGCTGAGTCGCTGTGACAGCACGGCTGCTTCGGGCTTGCCGCGCCGGTCTGCCCTCCAGAGCGCGCCGGCGCGCTCGTCGAGCTCCCGAACGGCCTCGTGGCCCGGGCGCAGGAACGAGACGGCGGCGCCGCCGAGCAGGCGCTGCTCGACCGCCTGCCAGGCCGAGGCGTCGATCCGCGCCAGCTCGTCGAGGTCGAGCGAGTGCAGCCCGCGGAAGGTCTCGCGCGACAGCCACGCGACCTCGGAGATCGGCCGGTTGTCGAGCTTCTCGCGCTCGTCGCCGCGCTGCAGGGAGCCGCTCACCTTCGACTTCAGCTGGCGTCGCAGCACGAGCTCGTGCCCGTCGGCGTCGATCGTCAGCGATCCCGCCAGGTCGTCGCCGTCGCGCGCAGCCGGGTGCGCGTCGCGCGTCGCCGGGTCGAACCCGTAGAGCATCGTCGTGATGAACTCGCGCAGGCTCGACTTGCCCGCCTCGTTCGGACCATGGACGACGATCACGTCGTGCCTCGCGAGCCGCTCGAAGCTGGCGTCGGCGAGCGGCCCGAAGCCCTCGATCTCGATCCGCTCGATCCTCATCGCAGCAGCACCTCGGCCGTCTCGACCTCGAGCTCCTCGAGCAGCGAGCGGACGTAGACGCGCCGGTCGGAGTGCTCGCCCGCGAGCGTCACGGGCGTCAGCTCGTCGACCAGGGCGTTGTCGCAGAGCGCCCGCTCGACGAGCTCGAGCGCGACCCCGAGGACGTGCGGCTGGCCGCGATGCCGGGAGACGTCGAGCGGCGGATGCAGGCGATCGGCGCGGAGCTCGACCGCGAGCGCCCCGAGCTCGGCCGCGAGCTCGTCCTCGATCGCGGCGAGCTGATCGGGATCGCGCAACGAGGTCGCGAGCGTGGACCGCCCGCGCAGGATCACGCGCACGATCAGCTCCTCGGCCGCGAGCTCGCCGAGCTCGGCGCGGATGCGGTCGGCGAGCTGGCTCGGCGCGCACTCCGGATCGATCAGCTCGACGCGCTCGAAGCGCACCGGCGCGAGCGGGACGAACTCCAGCTCGAGGCGGCCGTCGGTCTCGACCGAGGCGACGATCGCGCCCTTCTGGCCCGGCTCGCCGACGTCGTGCGCCTGCAGGCATCCGGCGTACCAGGCAGGCGGATCGGCGACGACCGCCTGGCGCAGATGGACGTGTCCGAGCGCGACGTAGCCGTAGCCGCGCTCGATCAGGTCCTCCGGCGTGCAGGGCGCGTAGCGGTCGCGCGCTCCGATCGACCCGCTCACCTGGGCGTGCAGGACTGCGACGCTCGCCGTTCCCGCCGGGGCGGGCGGGAGGGTCAGCGCGAGGTTGTCGGCGAGCTTCTCGTGCGCGTGGCCGACGGCCACGATCGTGCCGCTCGGGAGCTCGAGCTTGACCGGATCGGGCCCGTCGGCGAGCAGGAAGCGCTCGCGCGGCCACTCGATCGCGAGCCCCGCGAGCCGCGAGCCGGGGTCGTGGTTGCCGCTCGCGACCACGACGTGGATGCCGGCGGCGCAGACACGGCCCAGCTCGTTGACGAGCCACATGCGCGTGGCGAGGCGAACGGAGCTCCCGTCGAAGAGGTCGCCGGCCAGCACGAGCGCATCCACCTCGCGCGCGATCGCGAGGTCGCAGAGCCGCGTGAACGCCTCGCGTTCTGCCGCGCGCACGCGAGCGCGCACGCGAGCGTCGAGGCTCAGGCAGGGAGCGTCGAGGTGACAGTCGGCGGCGTGGACGATGCGGAGCGGCATGCCGACCGAAGGGTAGGGCGAGGGCCGGTCGGAGCAGCCGGCTCAGCCGAGGCTCAGCGAGCTCGGCCCGGCCTGGTCAGTGGGACGATCGCACGGCCTGGATCGCCGAGAGGGGACCGCAGGTGTAGTCACGGTTCGAGTTCTTGAAGCGGAACCCCGTCGCGCAGATGCCGCTGTTCCCGCCAAGGTGCAGGGCTCGCGCGTCATCCCCGCCACCGTCGAGAAACTCGTACGAGTCGATCGTGAAGGTCCCGTCATCGACCTCGTGCCACCCATCGGAGAGCAGGACCTGGGTCACGTGATGAACGTTGATGGCGAGGCTCATCGATGAACTCCGTTCTGTTCGATAGAAGGCCCGCGTAGGGTATCCGAGAAAAGCCCCGATAGGTCCCGGCCGATCTGCCGTCCTGCCGACGCGGGCGTGCCGGCGATTCGGCGTCGCTGCGCGAACGGGCGCCGAGTGACCGATGCTCTACATTCGACGGGCAGATGACGATCGCTCTGGCTCGAATCGCCCTCGTCGCGCTGCTTGCGAGTGCCGCGATCGCGAAGCTCGCTCGCCCCCGCAGCGCCCGCTCGCTGCTCGCGGCGGCGCGGCTCCCGCGACTGCTCGTCTGGCCGGCGGTCGCGCTCGAGCTCTGCGTGGCCGGCTGGCTCGCGAGCGGCCGCGAGCCGAGGCTCGCCGGATCTGCGGCGATCGTTCTCGGCGGCGCCTTCGTCTCGCTGATCGCGACCGCGCGCCTGCGCGGGACGCCGCGATTCGCGTGCGGCTGTTTCGGCGGCGCGCGGGAGCGTCACTGGACGGTGCTCGCGCTGCGCGCGCTGCTCGTTCCGGTCCTCGCGCTTCCGCTCGTCGGCGTCGAGGGCCCCTCGCGCGAGCTCGCGGTCGCGCTCGTGCTGGCCGCGCTCTCGCTTGCCGTCGCCGCGCTCGCGGTGCTCGTGCTGGCCCTCTACCGGCAGGTGGGCGTGCTGCAGCGGCGCGTGCTGCCGCAGGGATTCCTCGAGATCGCCCACGAGGGCCCGGCCGTCGGCGAGGCGGCTCCCGTGCTCGCGCAGCTTCGCCGTGCAGGCGACGAGGTCGTCTTCTTCGCGAGCCAGAGCTGTCGCGTGTGTCGCCAGCTCGAGCCGGGCGCGCGGGCGCTCGCGCGCTCGGGGATCCCGGTGCACGAGCTGTTCGAGCACGAGGATGCCGCCGCGTTCGCGCGCTGGGGCGTGCCGGGCACGCCGTTCTTCGTGCACGTGATCGACGGCACGGTCGCGGCGAAGGGCCTCGTCAACACGCTCGAGCAGCTCGACGAGCTGGTCGAGACCGGCACGCGCCGTGAGGAGCTGCATGTCGTTCGCTGAGCGGCTCGCGAACCGCCTGGCCGACAGCACCTCACGACGCTCGCTGCTCGCCGCCGTCGGAGCGGCCGCGCTCGCGGCGTCGACCGGTGCCGAGGGCGCGCGGGCGAGGCCGCGCAAGCGCCGGCGGCGCACGCGCGGGAGCGACCCGATCGCCGGCGGCTGGTACGGCTTCTGCGGCCACTACTGGACGACGGGCTCATGCCCGAGCCCGTTCGTGCTGCCACGCGTCGACGCGAACGGATTCCCGCTGCGGCCGAGCGACGGCGCCGCCGTCGACAACCTGGGGCGCACGGTCGACGAGCACGGCTTCCCGATCGGCGCGGGCGGCGAGCGCCTGCGTGGACCCGACGGCTCGCTGCTGCCTCGTGCGCCCCGGACGCGCATCTGCGAGGACTGGGTGCCGGGGACGTTCGGAATCGACGCCCGCACGCAGGGCGTCTGGTATCGCTGCTGCGGGGGCAAGGTGCGCAAGCTGATCGACTGCTGCTCGACGCACGACACGCGCATCAACGGCGACGAGCCGCTGCCCGGCTACTGCTACGGCAAGCGGCGCGTCTTCTGCGTCATGTACTTCGACTCGGAGATCTCGTGCTGATCGCCTGGATCGCGGTGATCGCGGCGCTCCTCGCGGGCGTCTCGAGCGCCTGGTCGCCCTGAGGGCTTGCGATGAGCGACACGCTCACCGCCGCCGTGTGCGGCGGCCGACCTCGCCGGATCGTCGCAATCGCCCTGTTCTCGCTGGGCGCGGTCACGAGCGCGGCCGTGGTCGGCGGGCTCGCCGGAGCGCTCGGCGGGGGACGGTTGAGCCATCTCGCGCTGGCGGCGTCGGCGATCGCCTTCGCGCTCGGCGTTCCCACGCCCCAGCTGCGCGCGCAGGTGCCCGAGCGGTGGCGACGGACGCTGCCGCTGCCCGTCTGGTCGACCGCGTACGGCGCGCTGCTCGGCTGCGGCTTCGGCACGCACGTCCCGTTCGCGATCTTCTGGATCGCGCTCGCGGTGGCGTTCGCGCACGGCTCGGCGCTCGCCGGCGCCCTTGCCTTCGCGCTCTTCGGCACGATGCGCGCGATCACGGTGCTCGTCCCGGCCGAGCGGCTGCTGCCGCGCTATCGCCTGGTCCGCCGGGCGAACGCGATCGCGGTGGTCGCGCTGGCCGGGCTCGCCGTGCCGGCCGCGGCGTTCGGCAGCACGTCGGATGCCACGCCGACGCAGGGCGCGCTCGCGTTCACCGTGCGCGCCGGCGGCTCGATCGCGGTGATCGTGCAGCCCGACGCCGGCCCGCGCGTGCGTGTCGAGGGCGCGTCGCAGCCGTCGCTCGACCGGCGCCTGCTGGCGGTGCGCGAGCCGACGGGCATCCGCGTGATCTGGTGGCGGACGGGGGACGAGGTGGCGCGCGTCGATG
>JANLRV010000004.1:0-24940 GCA_031361905.1 Actinomycetes bacterium | reverse complement strand
GCGCCTGCTCGCGCGCGACGGCCACGAGGTGTGGCTCGTCGCCCGCAGCGCGGATCGGCTGCACGAGGTCGCGCGCGAGCTCTCGGGCGCACGGGTGGTCGTCGCCGACCTCTCGACGCGTTCCGGAATCGACGCGGTGCTTGCAGCCGTGCCCGAGTGCGACGTGCTCGTGAACAACGCCGGCTTCGGCGATCTCGGGCCGTTCATCGCCTCGAGCGCGCAGAAGATCGATCAGATGATCGGCGTCAACGTGCGCGCGCTGACGATGCTCACGCATCGATATGCGCCCGGCATGGCCGCGCGGGGCCAGGGCCGGATCCTCAACGTCGCCTCGACTGCGGCGTTCCAGCCAGGGCCGCTGATGTCCGTCTACTTCGCGACGAAGGCCTACGTGCTCTCGTTCAGCGAGGGGCTGGCCGAGGAGCTGCGCGGCAGCGGAGTGACGGTGACGGCACTCTGCCCGGGTCCCACGCAGTCGGGCTTTGCCGAGGCGGCCGCGATGCGCGGCTCCGGTCCCGTCAAGGGCCGGAGGCTGCCGACCTCGGCCGAGGTCGCGGCGGCGGGCTACCGAGCGCTGCTCGCCGGCGAGGTCGTGCACGTCACCGGTCTGCGCAACCGCGTGCTCGCGGCGAGCGTGCGCGTCGTGCCGCGCTCGCTCGCGCGGCGGGTCGTGATGCGCCTCAACAGCGGCTGAAACGACTCACGACGAGCGTTTCACGCCCATCGCGAGCGTGCCGACGTAGCGACCGGTCGCGCTCTTGCGCGTTGCCGCCGACGTAGACCTTGACGTGGATGTGCACCGTCCGTCCCTGGTACCAGCCGGGGTAGATCGTGTCGAAGCTCGCGACGCCCTTGGCATTCGTCTTCTGGATCCCGCGCAGGAACCGGCCGGAGTTGCCGGAGACGCCGGAGTAGGTTCCACCGGCGTCGCAGTGCCAGATGTCGACCGCGGCGTTCGCGATCGGCTTGCAGGTCGCGGAGTCGAGCACGCTGAGGTTGAGCGTGAGCGGCGTGCCCGGTCGCTTCTCGGCGATGTTCCGCCGCAGCTTGTCGCCCGAGAGGAAGTACGGACCCGGTCAGCTCCGGTGTGAGCACGCACGCGACCGAGGCGCCGGCGGCCGCAGCGGCGGTCGAGCCGCTCGTCAGGCGGCTTCGCAGGGGGATGGCGCGACGGCCGCGCCGGCCACGGCGAGCTTGGCGAGCGCGCGTCCGCGGCTCATCAGGGCGCTGGAGGGGGAGGTCATGCGGTTCACGCTATCGAGGGAGACTGAGAACCCCCTGTGAAGGGATCTTGCTCTCAAGGATCCGGCAGATTCTGCCGATGAACTGGCATGCGACTGCTCCATCGTCACCGTGGCCCGCTCGTCCTTCTCGGCGTTCTCGTCGTCATGCTCGTGGCGAGCGCGCCGGCGATTCCGGCCGCCCGCGGGTTCACCGTGCGCTACTCGCAGAACATCACCGGCGACATCGCGCTGGTCGGCAACACGCTCGAGACGTGCCCGTCCAGCGGCGATGCGACGTGCGCCGCGGCTCGCACCGCAACCGCCTCCGGTGTCCAGAACGACGACAACGCCCACACGATGACCTACGTCGACGTCGACGCCGACGCGGCGACGTTCGACTCGTCGAGCGCGACGCTGACGCTTCCCGCGACCGCGACGGTCCGCTTCGCCGGCCTCTACTGGGGCTCGGACACGAGCGCCGGAACCGGCGGTGCAGTGGCTGTCAACGCGGCCCAGCGGGGCACGGTCAAGCTGAAGGTCCCGGGCGCGTCCTCCTACACGTCGTACACGGCCGACAAGCTCGACGACATCAACAACTACTACCAGGGCTTCCGTGACATCACGACGCTCGTGCAGGCGGCCGGCAACGGCAGCTACACGATCGCCGACGTGCAGGCCGGCACCGGTCAGAACCGCTACGCCGGCTGGTCGCTGATCGTCGCCTACTCCGACGCCACGGCGCTGCCACGCAACCTCACGATCTTCGACGGCTTCAACCTCGTGAACGGCGGGACACCGATCCTCGACATCCCGGTCACCGGCTTCGCGACCCCGCCCGCCGGCGCCGTCAACACGCGCATGGCGGTCTTGGCGTACGAGGGCGATTTCAGCCTCACGCCCGATACGTTCCAGCTCAACGGCACCTCGCTGACCGATGTCGGCAACCCCGCGACGAACTTCGTCAACTCGTCGATGACGAACCTCGGCTCACGCTTCACGGCGAAGACCCCTGACTACGTCAACCAGCTCGGCTATGACTCCGACATCGTTAACACGAGCGCGCTCGGCAACGGCGCCACGAGCGCGACGATGCGGCTGACTACGAGCGGCGACGTCTACCTGCCCGGCATGGTCGCGTTCGCGACCCAGCTGTACGCGCCGATCTTCGACCAGACGCTGGCGAAGACGGGCGTCGACATCACGCAGCCCGGCGTCTACGCGCCGGGCGACGTCGTCGAGTACACGATCTCGGCCACGAACACCGGCAACGACGACGCGGACCCGGTCGTCTTCACCGATCCGATCCCGGCGGGCTCGAGCTACCTGTCCGGCTCGATGCGGATCGCATCCGGCGCGAACGCCGGCACGAAGACCGATGCCGCGGGCGACGACCAGGCCGAGTTCATCAACGACGCGAATCCCCGGGTGGTCTTCCGTCTCGGCACCGGCGCGACCACCGCCGTAGGCGGCAAGGTCTCTCCGACGGAGTCGTTCTCCGTCGTCTTCCGCGTCACGCTCGGCGCCGACGCGAACGGCATGCAGATCGTCAACAGCGCCCAGCTCGCCTACGCCGATCCGCTCTTCCCCGGCAATCCGCTCTCGTCCTCGAGCTACCCGCCGACCGTGGCAGTCGTCCGAGCGCCCGACTTCACCGTCGCCTCGACGCACGCCGGCTCGTTCACGCGCGGCACGAACGCCTCCTACGCGATCGACGTGACGCATGTCGGCACGCTCGATTCGACCGGCACGATCACGGTGACCGACACCGCGCCCGCAGGTCTCACGCCGCTCGCCGCGAGCGGCACCGGCTGGACGTGCTCGACCGTCGCGCAGGTCGTCACCTGCACGCGCTCGGGAACCGTCGCGGCCGGCACCGCGCTGCCCACCATCACGGTGCCCGTGACCGTGACCGAGGCCGCCGCCGGGTCGGTCACGAACACCGTGACCGTGGCGAACGCGACCGACAACACCGCTGCCAACAACACGGCGACCGACGTGACGACCGTGATCTCCTCGGTCGACCTCGGCTTCACCGTCGCGGTCAGCCCCGGGCCGTATCACGCCGGCCAGGACATCACCTACACGTTCACGATGACGAACGCCGGCCCGTCGTCCGCGAGCGCCGTCACCCTTGCCGACGCGATCCCCGCCACTGCGGCACTGCAGTCGTTCACGACCAGCCAGGGCACGTGCTCCGGGTCGCTCAGCTGCGCGCTCGGGACGATCGCCTCGGGCGCGTCGGCGACGGTCACCGCCGTCGTGCGCCCGCTCGCTGCCGCCGGCACGGCCGGCACGCTCGCGACGACCGTGACGGCCGGCACGTCGTCGCCCGACAGCAACTCGGCGAACGACTCGGTGACGACGACGCTGACGGTCACGCGCGCCTCGGACCTCTCGGTCACGGGCACCGCCGCGCCCGCGAGCGACTATGTGGGCGAGAATCTGACCTACACCTTCACGATCGGAAACGGCGGCCCGAACGATGCCGCCGGCGTGGTGCTGACCGACGTCCTCCCGGCCGGCGTGAGCTTCGTCTCGTCGACCTCGAGCGTGGGCAGCTGCAGCGGCGCCGCAACCGTGACCTGCACGATCGGCGCCCTCGCGAACGGTGCCACCGCAACCGTCACGATCGTCGTCGCGCCGGGCGCGGGCGTCGTCGGCGCGCTCGCCAACACGGCGACCATGACCGGGACCTACTTCGACGGATCCTCGGCGAACAACTCGGTCACCGCGAACGCCACCGTCGTCGCGTCGGCGAACCTCGCCGTCGCGACCGTCGACACCCCGGACCCGGTCTACGCCGGCCAGGATGAGACCTACACCGTCACGATCTCGAACTCGAACCTCTCGCCGGCGACCGGCGTGGTGCTCACCGACACGCTCCCCGCCAACGCCGCGCGCATCTCGGTGACGCCGAGCCAGGGCACCTGCGACACCGCCTCGCCGCTCGTCTGCACGCTCGGGACGATCGCGCCGAGCGCGAGCGCGACCGTCGTGATCGTCGTGCGGCCGAACGCGGCCGCGGCGACGGCAGGCTCGATCGCGAGCTCGGCGACGGTCACCGCCAACGAGCACGATCCGTCGGCGGCGAACAATACCGGCGCGAGCTCCACGGTCGTGCAGCCTTCGTCCGACATCACGACGACGCTCTCGTCGACGCCGGGCTCTCCCGTCGCGAGCGGCGTGCCCGTGACGTACACGGCGACCGTCTCGAACGCAGGGCCGAGCTCGGCGACGGGCGTCTCCTACGTCAACACGCTGCCGCCAGGCGTCACGATCGGGACGATCACCTCGTCGCAGGGTGGTGCGTGCACGAACGCGTCGGGCACGATCACCTGCCCGCTCGGCACGATCGCGAGCGGTGCCAGCGCGACGGTCTCGATCACCGTCACGCCGACGCCCGCGCAAGCCGGAACGACGATCCACGATTCCGCTACGACCACCGCGACGCAGCATGACCCCGACGCCTCGGGGAACACGGGCGTCGTCGATCTGCTCGTGACCGTTCCCGTCGACCTCGGCGTGACCATGACGAGCCCGGTGGGACCGGTCTACGTCGGCGCGCCGCTGACGACGACGGTGACCGTGACGAACGGCGGCCCGAACCCGGCCACGGGCGTCGTCGTGACGAGCCCGCTGCCCCCCGGCACGTCGTTCGACGCCGCCGGGAGCTCGCCCGAGTGCACGCTCGCGAGCGGGATCATCAGCTGCACCGTCGGTGCCCTCGCGAACGGCGCGAACGCCGTGCGCGTGATCGTGGTGACGCCGGGCACGACGCTCGCCAACGGCACCGTTCAGACGTCCGTGACCGCCTCGGGCGCCCAGGGTGATCCGGCTGCCGGCAACAACACGCTGACCGCCGACACGGCGATCCTGCCCTCCGCCGATCTCAGGCTCGCGCTCGCCGCGGCGCCCTCGCCGGCGCTCGCGGGCCAGACGCTGATCTACACGCTGACGGTGACGAACGACGGGCCGTCGGATGCGACGGGCGTCGTCGTCTCAAACGTGCTGCCGGCCGGGCCGGACGTCGTCTCGAGCTCTGCCGGGTGCAGCGGAACCGGCGTGCTCACGTGCACCGTCGGGAACCTCGCAAGCGGCGCGTCCGCGAGCATCGTGATCACCGTGCGCCCGCGCGTCGCCGACGTCGGAACGAGCGCCACCGACTCTGCGACCGTCTCGTCGGCGATCCACGATCCGCAGCCCGCAAACGACTCGGCGACGGCGACGACGCCGGTTTCCGCGGCGGCCGACCTGACCGTCACGGGAAGCGCCTCGAGCTCGACGGCCGTCCCCGGCGCGAACGTCACGGTGCACGTCGACCTCTCGAACACCGGCCCGTCCACGGCGACCGGCGCGACCTTCGTCGCGACGGTCCCGGCCGGCGTCACCGTGATCTCGGCGAAGACGCCTGCGGGAGATTGCGCGGTCAGCGGCACAACCATCACGTGCCCGGTCGGCTCGCTCGCGAGCGGCGGTGCCAGCTCGCTCGATCTCGTGATCTCGCCGACCGCGGCGGTCGCGAACAGCACGATCACGGTGAACGTGTCCGCGAGCGCCAACGAGGCCGATCCGGCCCCGGGCAACTCGTCGATCGGCGTCGACATCGCCGTCGGTGCGCTGCCCGCGGTCTCCGATCTCCACGTCACGGTGACGATCGACCGCACGAGCACCGACGCCGGCACGACGATCACGTGGACCGCGACGCTCGTGAACTACGGACCGGCCGCGGCGACCGACATCCGGCTGACGAGCGTGCTCCCGTCCGGGGCGACGATCGTCTCGATCGTCTCGCCCACCGGCACGTGCACGACGACGGCCGCGCTGCAGTGCACGCTCGCGGATCTTGCGAGCGGCGCGACGACCACGGTGGTCGTGACGCTGCGCGCCTCGAACGCCGGACCGCTGACGACCACGATCTCCGTCGTCTCGGCGCAGACCGATCCGACGCCGGCCGACAACACCTTCGCCATCGCCGCGACGATCCTGCCCGTCCACGGCTGCACGATCGTGGGCACCGACGGCAAGGACGTGCTGCGCGGGACGCCCGGCAATGACGTGATCTGCGGGCGCGGCAAGCCGGACAAGATCTACGGGCTCGGCGGCAACGACATCCTCTACGGCGACGGCGCCAACGACGTGATCTACGGCGGCCCGGGTGCCGACAAGATCTACGGCGGCACCGGCAACGACACGATCTACGGCGGCAACGGCAACGACAAGATCTACGGCGGCAAGAGCCGGGATCGGCTGTATGGCGGCAATGGCAAGGATCTCGTGCTCGGCGGCGCCGGCGCAGACCGGATGATCGGTGGCAAGGGCTCGGACGAGCTGCGGGGCGGTGCCGGGAACGATCGGCTCGGCGGCGGCAAGGGCAATGACAAGCTGAGCGGCAACAAGGGCAAGGATCGCCTCGACGGCGGCAAGGGCAACGATCGCCTCTACGGCGGTTCGGGCAACGACACGCTCAAGGGAAGCCGCGGTCACGACCGCCTCTCCGGGGGCAAGGGCGCAGACAAGCTGAGCGATCTGGACCTCAAGGTCGACAAGATCGACGGCGGCCCCGGCATCGACACCTACAAGGTCGATCTCGGGCTCGACCAGATCAAGAACGTCGAGATCCCGAAGACCTGAGAACTGTGAGGCGGTGAATCGCCCCGCGCGCACCCCTGACGAATACACTCGTCACCGTTGAGACGAAGGGGTGGTGATGGGGAGCGCAGTGCTGGGCACCGTGATCGCGAGCGTCAGCGGCTCGTACTCCGACGCCGTCACCACGGTCTTCTCCTCGACGATCGCCGCGAAGGCGTGGTTCGCGACCGGGGCGGTTCTGTTCGCGATCGCCCAGCTGCTGACCGCGACCCGCATGTACGGACGCCTCCAGCGGTTCATCCCGGCCCCGGTCAAGGTCGTCGCGCGCGTCCACCGCTGGTCGGGCCGGATCGCGCTCGTGCTGACGCTGCCCGTGATGTTCCACTGCGTCTTCATCCTCGGCTTCCAGACGGTCTCCACCCGCGTGCTGATCCACTCGATCCTGGGCTCGTTCATCTACGGCGTGTTCGCCGCGAAGGTCGTGTTCCTGCGCGACCACTCGTACCCGCGCTACGCGATCCCCATCGCCGGGGGCGTGCTCTTCGCAGTGCTCGCGCTGCTCTGGGCCACCTCGGCGGGCTGGTACTTCACGACGGTTCGCGTGGGCTTCTGAGATGCGGCTGCGACCCGCCGTGGCGCTCGTGCTCGTCTCGGGCTCGACGTTCGGACTGGCCCAGCTCCACCTCGCCCGCCAAGATCCTCCGAAGCTCTCCGGGGTCAGCGTCGCCCTCGGCGACGTCTATCGCGGCCAGCTCCAGTTCGGGCAGAACTGCTCCGGCTGTCACGGCCTCGGCGGGAAGGGCGGTGGTGTCGGGCCGAAGCTCGTCGGCGATCCCATCACGATCGCGGCCGTCAAGGCGAAGATCGAGGCCGGCGGGGGCGTCATGCCCGCCGCGATCGTGACCGGTCAGAAGGAGCGCGACGTGCTCGCGTTCGTGGCGACGCTGATCGCCGTGCCGCCCTCGAAGTAGCTCGGGGCTCTGCTATCTTCGGCAGCTCGAGCCGTCGCGACGGCGGCGCGCGCGACCTGCCCGAGCTCACGCGGCTCGCACACTCGGAGGATCGTTGCACGCACCCAGCTTCCGTTCGAGCCTCCGCCTGATCACGCTCGTCGCGGTGGCGCTGCTCGCGCTCGGAGGCGCGAGCGCGGCCACTGTGCCGCACGGCCCTCGCGTGATCGCCGACCGCGGAGGGTGGCAGACGTTCGGCAACGGCAACTCGCGCTACGGCGTCGCCTCGACGTCACGCGTGACCGCGTCCAACGCGCATCGGCTGCGGCTGGCGTGGAGCCGCGGGATCGGCGGCGTCGCGGTCGCCCAGCCGCTCTTCCTCTACGCGATCGCCGTGCAGGGGCGCCCCGTGGACATCTACATCACGGCCAGCGAGTCGGGCTCGGTGCGCGCATTCCGCGCGCGCGACGGGCTGTTGCTCTGGACGCGGAACGTGGGCGTGGTGCGGACCGGCTGCAACCAGATTCCCGGCGGCGTCTTCGGCGTGACCGGGACGCCGGTCTACGAGCCTCTCGTGCACGGCATCTTCGTGGCGGCGGTGGACCGGCTCTGGGCGCTCGATCCGGGCACCGGGCGAGCGGTCGCCGGCTGGCCGGTGAAGCTGCCGATCGACGCGAGATACGAGCACGCCTGGGGTGCGCTGACCGCGACGGGGACCGGCGTCTACGTGCCGCTCGCGTCGTACTGCGACCGACGGCCGTACGACGGGCGCGTGCTCCGCGTCGACACCGAGTCACGGACGGTCACGAGCTCGTGGTCGACGGTCGGCTCGGAGAGGCCGGGCGGCGGTGGCATCTGGGGCTACGGCGGCCTCTCTGTGACTGCCGACGGCCATCTCCTCGTCGCGACCGCGAACGCGAACGGCGCGGGCATCACGGACGATGCGGCCGGACACGCCGAGTCGGTCGTCGAGCTCGATTCGCGGCTCAAGCTGCTCGCGGCGAGCCATGCCCCGGGGATGCCGCATCACGGCGACTACGGCTTCGGCTCGACGCCGGTCGTCTTCCGTCCGCGGGGGTGTCCCGAGCTCGTCTCCGCCGAGGGGAAGGACGGCGTCGTCTACCTGTGGCGGCGCGCGACGCTCGCACGCGGCCCGGTCCAGCGGCTGCGCGTCGCCCTGCCCGCGACCCTTTATGGCCTCACGTCGTGGGATCGCCGGACCCAGCGGCTGTTCCTGACCACGACGGAGGCTCTCGGCGGCAGCCGGGCCGGCCTGACCGCGCTCTCGATCACGCCCGGCTGCCGCCTCTCGCGGCGCTTCGTGCGGCCGCTCGGCGGCCTCCTCAATAGCGTGCCCACGATCGCGAACGACGCGGTCATCGAGGGCACCGGGACCGGTCGTCTACGGGTGTTCTCGACGCGGAGCGGCAGGGCGCTGGCGAATCGCGCCCTGGGAGGCCCGGGACTCGTGGCGCCGATCGCGGTCGACGACGATGTGGCCGCGGTCACGTTCGGCAGGCGGATCGTCGTCTTCCGCCTTCGAGCCAGCTAGATGAACTCGTTGAAGATCGCCTCGAGCCGTTCCTGGCGCCCGGAGCGGTTCGTCGTCACCTCGCCGAGCGAGAGCGCGTGCTGCTCGAGCTCGGCGAAGCCGACCTCACCGGCCTCGATGCGCGTGCCGAGGGGGCCGTCCCAGGACGCGTAGCGGTCACGGACGAACGAGTCGATCCGGCCGTCGGCGCGGATCGCCGCGGCGATCTTCAGCCCCCTGGCGAACGTGTCCATGCCCGCGATGTGGGCGTGGAAGATGTCATCGGGCTCGAAGCTCTCGCGCCGGAGCTTGGCGTCGAAGTTCGTGCCGCCGGTCGTCAGGCCGCCCCACTTGAGCACGCTCAGCATCGTCTGCGCGGTGAGATAGAGGTCGGTCGGGAACTGGTCGGTGTCCCAGCCGATGAAGACGTCGCCCATGTTCGCGTCGATCGAGCCGAGCGCGCCGGCGGCACCGGCGACCTCGAGCTCGTGCTGCATCGAGTGGCCGGCGAGCCAGGCGTGGTTGACCTCGATGTTGAGCTTGAACTCCCCGAGCAGGTCGTGCTCGCGCAGGAAGTTGAGACACGCCGCGGCATCGGAGTCGTACTGGTGCTTGGTCGGCTCCTTCGGCTTCGGCTCGATGTAGAACGCGCCGGTGAAGCCGATCTCGCGCTTGTAGTCGACCGCCATCTGCATGAAGCGCCCGAGGTGGTCCATCTCGCGCGCGAGATCCGTGTTGAGCAGCGTCGAGTAGCCCTCGCGGCCACCCCAGAACGTGTACCCCTCTCCGCCGAGCGCATGGGTCACCTCGAGCGCCTTCTTGACCTGCGCCGCGGCGAACGCGAAAGCGTCGACGTTCGGGCTCGTGGCCGCTCCGTGGAGGTAGCGCGGGTGCACGAAGTTCTGCGCGGTTCCCCAGAGGACCTTGACGCCGGTCGCGCGCTGCTGCTCGGCGAGCAGCGCGACGATCTCGTCGAGCCAGCGGTTCGACTCGGCGAGCGTCGGCGCGTGCGGGGCGAGGTCACGGTCGTGGAAGGCGTAGTAGGGCACGCCGAGCTTGCGCACGATCTCGAAGAAGACCGGCACGCGCCGCTTCGCGTGCTCGAGCGTTCCCGAGGCGCTCTCGCGATCCCACGGGCGATCCCACGTGCCGACGCCGAAGAGGTCCGAGCCGGTACCGCACATCGTGTGCCAGTAGACGACGGAGAACCGCAGGTGGTCGCGCATGGTCTTGCCCTCGATCACGGCGTCGGCGTCGTAGTGCTTGAAGGCGAGCGGGTTCTGCGAGCCGGCTCCCTCGAACGGGATGACGGGGATCTGGGGGAAGGCTTCGTCGGTCATTGCGGACGAGGATAGCGAGCACGGCGCAACGCCACGCGCTCGGGCTGGCACCATGGATGCACGATGCCGCTGATCGAGATCGACGCCTCCGAGATTTTCGACTGGGAGTCTTTTCACGACGTCTTCAGCGAGGCTCTCGGGTTCCCCGCCTACTACGGCCGAAACCGCGACGCGTGGATCGACTGCGTGGACTCGCATGAGCGGGCTGACGGCGCGGTGCTGACGTTGCTGATCGCGCATTGCCGAGCGTTCCGCGACCGCTGCCCCGAGCAGTACGCGGCGCTCGTCGAGTGCAGCGCGTTCGTCAACTGGCGACGCGCCACGGCCGGCGAGCCGGCGGTCGTCGCGCTCGCGTTCGCGTAGCGGCCCTAGGATGTCGCGGATGCCGACGAACGAGGCACCCGGCGAGTTCCCCTACACGCGCGGCATCCGCGCGGAGGGGTACCGGACGCGGCCGTGGACGATGCGGCAGTACGCCGGGTTCGGCACTGCCGAGGAGACGAACGAGCGCTTCCGGCTGCTGCTCGAGCGCGGCCAGACGGGTCTCTCGACGGCGTTCGATCTGCCGACCCAGCTCGGGCTCGACTCGGACGACCCGCTCGTGCTCGGCGAGGTCGGTCGCACCGGCGTGGCGATCGACTCGCTCGACGACATGGCACGGCTGTTCACCGGCATCCCGCTCGGCGAGGTCTCGACGTCGATGACGATCAACGCGCCCGCGTCGCTCCTGCTCCTGCTCTACGAGCTCGTCGGCGAGCAGCAGGGCGTGCCCGCCGACCGGCTCGCCGGGACGATCCAGAACGACGTGCTGAAGGAGTACGCGGCACGCGGCAACTACATCTTCCCGGCCCGGCCGTCGATGCGGCTGACGGTCGACACGTTCCGCTATGCCGGCGAGCGACTGCCTCGCTTCAACACGATCTCGATCAGCGGATACCACATCCGCGAGGCCGGCTCATCCGCGGCACAGGAGCTCGGCTTCACGCTCGCGAACGGCATCGCCTACGTGCAGGCAGCGATCGAGGCGGGACTCGACGTCGACGAGCTCGCCCCGCGGCTCTCGTTCTTCTTCAACGCCCACAACGACGTCTTCCGCGAGGTCGCGAAGTTCCGGGCGGCGCGGAGGCTCTGGGCTCACGTCATGCGAGATCGCTTCGGCGCGCGCACCGAGCGTGCGCAGATGCTGCGCTTCCACGCGCAGACCGGCGGCTCGACGCTGACCGCGCAACAGCCCGAGAACAACATCGTGCGCGTGGCGCTGCAGGCCTTCGCAGCGACGGCGGGCGGGTGCCAGTCGCTGCACACGAACGGCTTCGATGAGGCGCTCGCGCTGCCGACGGAGCGCTCGGCGACCCTCGCCCTGCGGACCCAGCAGATCCTCGCCGCGGAGTCGGGGATCGTCGATGCGCCCGACCCGTTCGGCGGATCCGAGTACGTCGAGGCGCTGACCGACGAGATCGAGCTGGCCGCGCAGGCGCTGATCGACGAGATCGACGCGCAGGGAGGCGCCGTCGCGGCCGTCGAGTCGGGATGGATGAAGACTGCGATCGAGGAGCAGGCCTTCGCCACGCAGCGCGCGATCGAGTCGGGCGAGCTCGTGATCGTCGGCGTCAACCGCTATCAGAGCGACGCTGCGCCGGAGGGCGAGCTCCACCGTCTCGACGGGAGCCTCGAGCACGCGCAGGTCGAACGGCTGCGCGCTCTCCGGGCCTCGCGAGATGCCCTCGCGTGCGAGCGCGCGCTTGCCGAGGTGGGCGCAGCCGCGCGCGACCCCGGGCAAAACCTGCTCGTGCCGATGCGGACGGCGCTCGCGGCGCGCTGCACGATCGGCGAGGTGTGCGGCGTGCTCCGGGCAGAGTGGGGCACGCATGATGCCCAGCGTCGCTGAGCTCGGCTCGGGCGTCAGGTCAGCTCCGCGCCAGAGGAGGGCTCGGGGTCTGACCCGCAACCTGCGGGCCAGACCCCGAGACGTGCATCAGCCGACGATGAAGCCGGTGCCCTTGACGATCGCGAGCACCTGGCTCATCGTCTTGGCGGCGTCGAATGCCGACGGCGCGGGCGACGGATTGCCGCCCTTGCCGAGGATCTCGCGGATCCACGACGCATGTCGCGCCTCGACCGAGTGGATCGAGAGCGCGGCGGCCGTGATCTGCTTGTCCTTGATCAGCGGACCCTGGCCGGCGTAGGCGGCGACGCCCGTGTCCTCGAGCGCCATCGCGGTCTTCTGGAACGCGGCCTGAGAGGCCGTCGCGCCCTTGAAGTCGAACTTCGGCCTCTTCACGGCCTTCGCGCCGAGCGCCTTCTTGAGGAATGCGACGTGCTCGTTCTCGTGCTCCTGCACGACCTTCGCGAAGCGCAGGGTCTCGCCCTTGAGCGCCCCTTTCGCGACCGCGTCGTTGTAGAACGCCGCCTCGAGGTACTCGAGCGTGAGGGCGTAGTTGAGGATCGCGATGTCGCCGCCCGCCGTGGACGACGCGAGCGCCGCACCCGGAAGCGCCGCGAGGAGCGCGCTGCCGCCGACGAGCGCTCCGCCGCCCGCCGCAGCCCGCCGGAACATCGACGCGCGGGAGATCCCCGCGGCGCCGGTCGTCTGATCGATCGCGTCGTTGCGATCGATCTCGCCGTGGTTCAGCGAATCGAACATGTGCATCCTCCTGGATGATCGATCCCGTCTGTCACGCGTGCGGGTGCCTGTGGTGCGGTCCGGGCGCAATTTCCGGTAGCAGCCGCACGGCGCGGGCAAGCAGGATCAGGTGTCTGGGTGGTGCCCGGTGCGGGCAACCCCTTCCGTCGCATGGCATTCGCAGCGGCGGCCTGACCGGTTCGGCACGCGAGAGCTTCTACGAGTTCGTTTCAGAATCAATCGTGAGTGCTGGTGTGTGGCTCGCCATCCCGTCTCGGGCGCCAGCGAGACGGCGCGAGGCATTCTGAAACGAGCTGTAAGGTGCCCGCAGACGCTCTCGTCCACCGATCGCGAAAGGCGCACTCCGATGACCAGCGACGCCGAGATCCACGCCAAGATCGAGCAGCTCGTCTCGCAGGAGCACGAGCTGGAGCAGCGCAGCGCGACGAACGCCGGGCTGAGCGAGGCCGAGCGCGCGCGGCTGACGCGCACGAAGCTCCACCTCGATCAGGCCTGGGACCTGCTGCGCCAGCGTCGCGCCCGGCTCGAAGCCGGGCTCGACCCCGACTACTCGTCGCTGCGGGACGTCGCGACCGTCGAGGGCTACGAGCAGTAGGGCACGTCTAGGCGCCGGTCAGGGCGCCACCGCGTCCGACACGACACGATTGCTTTCGCGCGTGTGCACGGCTTTCTGCGCAAGCTCGGAATGTTCGACCCAGCCGGGCCTACGTTGCCGGAGGAGCTCCTGGTAGCAACGTGTGGCCGTCCGTGATCGCGCTCGCGATGTCGGTGAGCTTGCGGTTCGTGCTGCGTGCGTGGGTGCGCATCATCTCGAAGGCGTGGACCTCGTCGATCCGGTGGCGCTCCATCAGGATGCCCTTCGCGCGCTCGATCAGGGCACGGCGCCCGAACGCGCCTTCCAGGTTCTGGAACTCGGAGAAGCGGTGGAGCGCGATCTCGATCGAGCTCTGCAGCTCCTCGGGATCGCCGTCGGTGATGTACGCGAACACCCCGCGTTTCGCCGCCTCGCTGACGAAGGCGTGATCATCGGTCTCCAAGATCGTGATCACGGGACAGGTCGCGTGCTTGACGATCTGATCGATCAGCTCGAGCGCGTGCTCGCTGCTCTCTCCGAGTCCGACGAGCGCGACGTCGGGACGCTCGCGTGCGGTCAGCAGCGCGACGTCTTCGACGTTGACCGAGCGGGCGATCACCTCATGGCCCAAGCTCGCCACGACGGTGGTGACGTGATCGAGGCGCGCCGGTCGCTGGTTCGCGATCAAGACGCGCAGATGCTCGTGGTCCGAGGGATTCATGGTCGGCGAACTCGCGGGGAGTTGGGTGAAGAATACCGCCTCCGATCACGTGTGTCATCTGGCGTTCGCGCTCTCGGCGACGGGGTGTCGGCCAGCGAGACGCGGGCGCTGGAACCGCTCGGCGAGCGTGTCAGCGGGCGAGCCACCCTCCGTCGACTGCGAGCACGGTGCCCGTGACGTAGTCGCTCGCCGGTGAGGCGAGAAACACGACCGCCCCCGCGAGATCGTCAGGGACGCCCCATCGTCCCGCCGGAATGCGGGCTCGGAGCTCGCTCGCGCGACCCTCCTCGGCGCGCAGGTCGGCGTTGAGGTCCGTGGCGATGTAGCCGGGTGCGATCGCGTTGACCTGCACGCCTGCGCCGGCCCACTCGTTTGCGAGTGCCTTCGTCAGGCCCGCGATCCCGTGCTTCGCCGCCGCGTACGCCGCAACGTTGACGCCGCCCTGGAACGACATCAGCGAGGCCACGTTGACGATCTTCCCCGAGCCCTGAGCGACGAACCTCCGGCCCGCCGCGCGCGCGAGCTGCAGCGGGGCGAGCAGATCGAGGTCGATGACACGCTCGACGAGCGCCGGATCGGAGTCGAGGAACGGCCCGCGCCCGATGATGCCCGCGTTGTTGACGAGGATGTCGAGGCCGCCGAGAGCGGTCGCGCACTGCTCGACTGCCGCGGCGCAGTCATCCGCCGAGGCGCCGTCGAGATCGAGCCGCACGACGTGGGATCGCCGCCCGAGCGCCTCCACGCGCGAGCGCGTCTCCGCCGGGTCCGAGCGGTCGATGTGCGCGATGTCGGCGCCCGCCTCGGCGAGCGCGAGGGCCAGCGCCTGCCCGATCCCGCGGCTCGTGCCGGTCACCGCTGCGACGCGCCCGTCGAGCCGGAACCGATCGAGGATGCCTACCGCGCCGTCCATTCTGCCCCTCCCGGGAACGCGAAGCGCGTGAGCGATTCGGGGTGAATCTCGGCACTGTAACCCGGCGCATCCGGAACGACGTAGGCGGCTCGCTCGACGACGCAGGGGTGGACGAAGTGCTCGTGCAGGTGGTCGACGTACTCGACGATGCGGTCGTCGACAGCGGGCGCGACGGCGATCGCATCGAACAGCGCGAGGTGTTGCACGTACTCGCAGAGCCCGACGCCTCCGGCATGCGGGCACACGGTGACGCCGAAATGCTGCGCCAGGAAGATCACCGAGAGCACCTCGTTGACGCCGCCGAGGCGCGCGCTGTCGATCTGGCAGTAGCGGATCGCCTCGGCTTGCAAGAGCTGCTTGAACATCACGCGGTTGTGGACGTGCTCGCCGGTCGCGACGCCGATCGGGTCGACGGCTCGCGCGATGCGCGCGTGGCCGAGGATGTCGTCGGGGCTCGTGGGCTCCTCGATCCAGAGCGGCTCGAAGCGCGCGAGCTCGCGCATCCGGGCGATCGCCTCGTCGACGCCCCAGACCTGGTTCGCATCCATCATCAGGTGCCGGTCCGGGCCGATCGCATCGCGGATCACGCCCGCGCGGCGCAGGTCGGCCGCGTGGCTCCCGCCGACCTTCATCTTGATGTGGGTCCAGCCGCCGTCGATCGCCGCCAGGCAGAGCTCGTGAATCTTCGCGTCGTCGTAGCCGAGCCAGCCCGCCGAGGTCGTGTACGCGGGCAGCCCGTGCTCGCGCAGCAGCGCCTCGCGCTCGGCACGGCGCGGCCGGCTCGCGCGGAGCACGCCGGCGACGTCGGGCGCGCTGAGCACGTCGTCGATGTAGCGATAGTCGATTACCGACGCGAGCTCGTCGGGCTCCATCTCGCAGAGCAGGCGCCAGAGCGGCTTTCCCGCCCGCTTCGCGCGCAGGTCCCAGACGGCGTTGACGATCGCCGCGGTGGCCAGGTGGATGACGCCCTTCTCCGGCCCGACCCAGCGCAGCTGGCTGTCGCCGGTGATCAGCTTCCAGAAGCCGCCGAGATCGTCCAGCAGGCCGTCGACCGAGCGGCCGACGATCAGCGGCGCGAGGCTCTGGACCGCCGCGACGCAGAGCTCGTTTCCGCGCCCGATCGTGAAGGTGAACCCGTGTCCCGCGAGCCCATCGTCGGCATCGGTGCGCACGATCACGTAGGCGGCCGAGTAGTCCGGGTCGGGGTTCATCGCGTCGGATCCGTCGCGGTCCCGCGAGGTCGGAAAGCGCACGTCGACGACCTCGAGATCGGTGATGACGCCGGCCATGCTCGCGCGATCAGCCGGCTTGGAGCTGCATCGGGTCGAGAACGTGATGATGCGCGTCGATCGTCATGCGGGCGTGGGCGCTGGCTCGGGCAGTAGGCGCTCGGCGCGGAGCTCGCTCCAGACGTCTGCGGGGATCTCGACCTGAAGCATCGCGACATTCTCGGCGAGCTCGCCCGCCGTACGCGCGCCGGTGACGACGCAGGCGACCGCGGGATGGGCGAGCGGGAACTGGATCGCCGCCGCCTTGAGCGGGATGCCGTGGCGCTCGCACACGGCCTTGAGCGCGAGCGCCCGCTCGAGCCGGGCCTCGTCGACGGCCGCGTAGTTGAACGGAGCCCCGGGCTTGGGGTCGGCGAGCAGCCCGCTGTTGTAGACGCCGCCGGCGATGATCGAGATGCCGCGCTCGGCGCAGAGCGGAAGCAGCTCGGCGAGCGCGTCCTGGTCGAGCAGCGTGTAGCGGCCGGCGAGCAGGAAGCAGTCGAAGTCGGCCGCGTGCGCAAGGCGGGCGAGCATCGCCGACTGGTTCATGCCGGCTCCGATCGCGCGGATCGTGCCCTCGTCCCGCAGACGCTCGAGCGCGCGGAACGCTCCGCCGGCCGCCTCGTCGTAGTGCTCGTCGGGGTCGTGGATGTGCAGCACGTCGACGCGGTCGAGCGCGAGCCGCTCGAGGCTTTCGGCGACCGAGCGAAGCACGCCCTGCTCGCTGAAGTCGAAGATCGGATTGACGTCAGGTGTGCCATGGTAGTAGCGCGCCGAATCGGTAGAGGGCAGCTCGCGGAGCAGCCTCCCGACCTTCGTCGCGACGACGATCTCGTCGCGTGGCAGCGCCGTCAGGCCACGGCCGAGACGCGTCTCGGCGAGCCCGTGCCCGTACTGCGGCGCCGTGTCGAAGAAGCGCATCCCGGAGTCGACGGCCTCGGCGATCGTCGCACTGGCGTCCTCGTCGGTGATCGCCTCGTAGAGCCCGCCGATCGGCGCCGTGCCGAGACCGAGCCGCGTCACCTCGAGCCCGCGCGCGCCGAGCGGGACACGCTCGGTCGGATCGAATCCCACCGTCAGCCCCCGACCAGTGCGAGTGCCCGGGTCATTCGGGTCCAGCCGGAGGGCTCGTGAAGGAGCTGCTGCCGCGGCGCGCCCGCTCGAGCTCGATCAGCGCCTCGTCCCGCCGGGCGACGTTCGCGTCCCACTGCTCCGGAGGCAGGCGCCGGTGGACGTCCGCCGCCACGCGGGCGACGAGCTCGGGCGTCCACGGATCGTCCTGTCCGCGCTCGGCTCCCATGCGCGCGTAGGCCGGACCGAGCCTCGCGGCGTGTGCCTCGATGCCGCCGCGCGTGTTGAGCTCGGCCGTCTCGAACGGCCCGACCACGCCCCAGCGCCTGCCGAGGCCGTCGCGGACGACGCGGTCGACGTCCTCGGGGGAGACGACGCCATCCCGCACGAGGCAGTACGCCTCGCGCAGGACGGCCCCCTGCAGGCGGTTGAAGACGAATCCCTCGATCTCGCGCCGCACCTGGACTGGCGACATCCCGACGGACGCGAAGAGGTCGCTCGCGCGCGCGACGACGGCGGGGTCGGTGAACGGCGCCGGCACGAGCTCGACGATGGGGAGCAGGTACGGCGGGTTCCCCGGATGCGCGACGAGGCATCGCGAGCGCGTTGCGAGGTCGTGGGCGACCTCGCTGATCGTGAGCGCCGAGGACGACGTTGCGAGCACGGCGTCCCCCGGCGCGGCCGCCTCGAGCTCGCGGAAGAGCGTGCGTTTTAGCTCGAGCGACTCGGGGGCGCACTCCTGCACGTGGACCGCGCCTTCGAGCGCCGGTCCGAGCTCGCCGACCACGGTGACACGTGAGACGACCGCGGCCGGCGCATCGTCGAGGAGCTCGCTCGCGCCGAGCCGTGCGAGCCGGGCCGCGAGGTCGCTCTCGACCGCCGCACGCCGGTCGGCGTCGGGCTCGACCAGGCAGACGGTCCGTCCGGCGCGCGCGAACACGATCGCCCAGCCGACGCCGATCGTTCCGCCGCCGACGATGGCGATCCGGCCCGTCGGCGGGCCGGCCCCGTTAGGCACCGCTCGCCGCGCGCGCGTCGCGATCGATCAGCGAGGCGGTCTCGAGCAGCCGGGGGAGCAGGCGCTCCCTGACCTGATCGAGGGGCCAGCGGCTCGCGTGAACAGACATGTTGATCGCGGCGACGACCTCCCCGCGCGCGTCGTGGATCGGCGCCGCCAGCGATCGCACGCCCTCCTCGAGCTCCTGGTCGACGATCGCCCAGCCCTGCGCTCGCGCCCGCTCGATCTCGCTGGCGAGCCCCTCGTGCGTGGCGACCGTCCGGCGGGTCAGCGGCGTGAGGTCGGCCTGCTCCAGGTAGTCGTCAAGCCACGCGCTCGGCTGCCCGGCGAGCAGCACGCGCCCGAGCGAGGTCGCGAACGCGGGGAACCGCGTGCCGACGCTGATCGACACGGACATGATCCGGTCGGCCGGGACGCGGGCGACGTAGACGATGTGGTGGTCGTCGAGCACGCAGAGCGACGATGACTCGCGGATCTCGGCGACGAGGTCGCGCAGGTAGGGGAGCGCGATCTCCGGCAAGGTCAGGCTCGAGAGGTAGGCATGGCCGAGATCGAGCACGCGCGGGGTCAGGCGGAAGCGCCGATCGTCGACGCGCACATAGCCGAGCTCGACGAGCGTGAGCAGGAACCGGCGCGCCGCCGCGCGCGGCAGCCCGGTGGCGCGCGCGACGTCGCTCAGCGTGAGGTCGGGATGCTCGGCGTCGAACGCGCGGATCACCGCGAGACCGCGCTGGAGCGACTGCACGAAGCCGGCGTCGCGCGTGTCCGCGGCCTTCGCCGGGCCGACGGCGAGCTCGCTCGTCGGCGTCACGAGACCTCGCCCGGACAGGGATGTGAGTCAGTGTTCGTTCTGCGCACGTGCGTACTCTGACCGAACAGTATGCTGGAAGCCGTGGCTGGTCAATCGTTCGCGCAGGCGGGGAGGATCGTTGGATAACCGCCGTGCCGTGCGCATCGGAGCCGTCGTTCCGAACGCCGGTCGCCTGCCTCTCGACGTCGGCATTCCGACGATGGCGCGGGCCCTCGAGCAGGCCGGCTACGAGTCGCTGTGGGTCAGCGATCACATCGTCTTGCCGACCGTGATGGCGTCGCGCTATCCGTTCGCGGCAGACGGTCGTGCGACGTGGCCCTCCGACACGCCGTACGTCGACGCGCTGATCGCGCTCGCCCTGATCGCCGGGGCGACCGACGCGGTCACGATCGGAACCGCCGCGCTCGTGCTCCCGCTGCGCCACCCCGTGGAGCTCGCGAAGCAGGCAGCCTCGATCGACGTCGCGAGCGCCGGCAGGCTCACGCTGGGCGTCGGAGCCGGCTGGCTGCGCGAGGAGTTCGACGCGCTCGGCGTGCCCTTCGAGGGCCGTGGCCGGCGCCTGCTCGAGTGG
Source organism: Actinomycetes bacterium (assembly GCA_031361905.1). GTDB lineage: Bacteria > Actinomycetota > Thermoleophilia > Gaiellales > JALYLC01 > JANLRV01. The sequence goes on along the minus strand of JANLRV010000004.1, from coordinate 4,719 downwards.
ATGGAGATCGCGCGCGACTGCTGGACGGGCAGGCCCGCCGCGCGCTCGTCCGAGCGCTACACGCTCCCCGCGGGCGTGCTCTGCCTGCCGACGCCTGCGCACCGGATCCCGTTCCTGATGGGCGGGCACTCGCAGATCGCGCTGCAGCGAGCCGGCGCCCAGGCGGACGGCTGGCTGGCGCAGCAGCCGCTCTCGCAGCTCGATCCGCCGGAGCTCGCCGCCGGTGCTGCCGTGATGCGCGCGGCCGCTGCCGCTGCGGGCCGCGATCCGGAGGCGTGCCGCGTCGTGCTGCGCGTGGTGGAGTCGGCCGGCCGTGCCGACGAGGTCGCGGCCGCGCTGACGGCGCTCGCCGACGCCGGCGGCGACGCGATCATCGTGAACGCCGACGGGGAGAGCGGAGGCCAAGCAGCCGACGTCGAGCGCCTGCGCGAGGGGTTGTCGTGAGCGGTGACCTCGCCGGTCGCACGGTGCTCCTGACCGGCGCGTCGCGCGGCATCGGCGCCGCCACCGCTCGCGTTCTCGGCGAGCGCGGGGCCAGCCTGATCGCGCACTACGGCGCGTATCGCGAAGGAGCCGAGGAGGCCGTCTCGGCGATCGCGCCCGAGCACCGCCTGCTCGCCTCCGCCGACCTGTCGGTGCCGGGCTCGGCGCGGGCGCTGTGGGCCGAGGCGGTCGCCTGGCGGGGCCGGGTCGACGTGCTCGTGGTCAACGCGGCGACGATGCCGACGACGGCCTTCGACGGCTCGGACGAGGACTGGGAGGAGGGGTGGAGGACGGCCTTCCAGGTCAACGTGCTGGAGCCTGCAAGCCTGATCCGAGAGGCGGTGCGGCACTTCCTCGAGCACGGCGGCGGCACGATCGTGACGCTCTCGAGCTGGGCGGCGCAACGGGGATCGGCGCTCCCGCACCTCTGTGCCTACTCGGCGTCCAAGGCCGCGATCGCGAACCTCACGCTGACCGTCGCCCGCAACCACGCACGCGACGGGATTCTGGCGCACGTCGTCGCGCCGGGTATCGTGCGGACGCGCCTCGCGGAATCATCGGCTGCCGCGCGTGGCGGGATCGAGGCCGTCAACGAGGCGCTCGCGATGGGCGAGATGGTGCCGCCGCTCGAGGTGGCGGAGCTGATCGCGTTCCTCGCGAGCGGTCGTTGCCGTCACCTGACCGGCGCGACGATCGATCTGAACGGTGCGAGCAACGTCCGCTGAGGCCGCACGCACGTCGCTCGTCGTCGGCGGCGCCAAGGGGATCGGGCGCGCGATCGCCGCAGCGCTTGCGGGCGCCGGGGACGCGGTTGCGATCGCCGACGTCGAGGCTGCGGGCGCCGAGCGGAGCGCGCAGCTGCTCGCGCGCGACGGTCACGACGTGCGCGCCGTGGCGCTCGACGTCACCGACATCGATGCGGTGCGCCGCGTGATCGCCGCGGTCGACGCCGAGTCGCCGCTGCGCACCGTGGTCGCGAACGCGGGCGTCGCGTTCGCGCGACCGCTCGTCGAGGTCGAGCCGGCCGAGTACGACCGGCTGATGGCGGTCAACGTCCGCGGCGTCTTCTTCGTCGTGCAGGCGGCGCTGCGAGCGATGGCGCCGCGCGGAGCGGGAAGCATCGTGACCGTCTGCTCGACGTCGGGCTTCACGGCCTCAACGGGCCCGATGGCGGCCTATGACGCGTCGAAGGGCGCCGTGCGGCTGCTCACGCAGGCGGCGGCCCGCGAGGCGGCCGCGAGCGGGGTGCGGGTCAACGCGGTCGCGCCGGGGACCGTCGAGACCGACCTGACGCTGGGCCTCGCCTCGGCGGCTGCGCTCGCCGAGCTCGGCACGACCCGCATTCCCCTCGGCCGGCTCGGCCACCCGCACGAGATCGCCGCCGCGGTCGCGTTTCTCGCCTCAGACGCCGCCTCGTACGTGACCGGGCACGTGCTCGTCGTCGACGGCGGCTGGCTCGCCTAGCTATCTCGGTATGGAGCGGGCCGGCGAGCCACACGCGCCAGGCGATCGCCGCCCGACACGGTCGGACTACCGAAAACGAGGCTCTGATCGTCTGACTGCTTGATTCCGCTTGACACGGTGATCCCGAATGTTCACGATGCGCACCTACCAGCCGCTATGCGAACACCAGATGCAGACACTACGATCCACACCGTGACGGAGAACAGCTCTCCGGAGGCCGATCGGCCTCGTCGCGGTGGGGCGGCGGTCGTTGAGCTGCGCGGGATCCGCAAGTCGTACGGCGCGCTCGAGGTGCTGCACGGGGTCGACCTGACCGTCGCACCGGGCGAGCACGTCGTGATCTTCGGCCCGTCGGGGTCGGGCAAGTCGACGTTGCTGCGCACGATCAACCTGCTCGAGGAGCCGAACGCGGGGTCGGTGCGCGTGCTCGGCGTGGAGTACGGTCCGGGCCTCGGTGGCAAGCAGAAGCGCGGCAGCGCGCTCGTGCTGCGCCGTCACGTGGGCATGGTCTTTCAGCAGTTCAACCTGTTCCCGCACCTGACCGCGCTCGACAACATCTCGCGACCGCTCCGCTCGGTCAAGGGCGTCTCTCGCTCCGAGGCAGACGACCGGGCGGCGCTGGCGCTGCAGCGCGTCGGCCTGCTCAACTGGGCGGCGCACTACCCCGCGCAGCTCTCGGGCGGCCAGTCGCAGCGGGTCGCGATCGCGCGCGCGCTCAGCCTGGATCCCGAGGTGATGCTGTTCGACGAGCCGACCTCGGCGCTCGATCCCGAGCTGGTCGGCGAGGTGCTCGCCGTGATGCGTCTGCTCGCCGAGTCGGGCATGACGATGGTGATCGTCACGCACGAGCTGAACTTCGCGCGAGAGATCGGCGACTTCAACGTCTTCATGGACGAGGGAGTGATCGTCGAATCGGGTCCGCGCGGCTTCTTCGACTCGTGCGCGAACCCGCGCACGAAGCAGTTTCTGGCGGCCGTCCTGTGACGCTCGCCTATCTCAACTGGTCGCTCGCCTGGGACGCTCGAGAGCAGTTCCTCCACGGGCTCCTGCGGGCCGTCGAGGTCTCGCTCCTCGCGATCGCGCTCTCGGTGCTCGTCGGCATCCTGCTCGCGCTCGCCCGCATGGGCAAGGCGCCGCTCTCATGGGTCGCCGCCACCTACGTCAACATCTTCCGCGGCCTGCCGATGCTCGTCACCGTTCTCTGGGTCTACTTCGGCGTCGCGCTGATACTCGGCCTGAACTTCACGGTCTTCCAGGCCGGCGTGATCTCGCTCACCCTGCTCTACAGCGCCTTCATCTCGGAGATCTACCGCTCGGCGCTCGAGGCGGTCCCGCGCGGTCAGCGCGAGGCCGGTCTCGCGCTCGGGATGCACCCCGTGCGGGTGTTCGCGCGGATTGTGCTGCCCCAGGCGACGAAGATCGCGATACCGAACATCGGCAGCATGCTGATCGGGATGATCAAGGACACGTCGATCCTGACGGTGATCGGGATGGTCGAGGTCACGCGCGTGGCGCAGGACATCGACACCGAGACCTACCAGTCGTTCGTCGCGTACACCGCGGCGGCCGGCGTCTACATCCTTGCCGCATTCGGCGTCGACTTCCTCTTCCGCGCGGTCGAGAGATCGCTCTCGACGCCCCCGCAGGGGCGGACCGCCAACGCCCTCCACAGCCGCAGGCGACGGCGGGTCGAGCAGGTCGTGCGGACGGTCGGCGGCGCGCAGCTGGAGGCGCCGTGAGTGCGCCGGGCGCTCGCAACAAGCGAATTCTCACCATGGCCGAGGGCCACAATCACAACGGGAGGTATGAAGTGTCTGCACGGAGAAGGTTCGGTCGAATCGCGATAGTGGTCGGCGCTGTCGCGCTGGCGGTCGTTGCAGTGACGGGTGCGTCGGCCGGGAAGAAAGCGAGCAGTAACCCGTACAACCTGAACCAGCCGGGCACGCTGACCGTCGGCATGACGCTCCAGTTCAAGCCGCAGATGTATCTGGACAAGGGCGAGCCGGCCGGCTACGACGTCGTGCTGCTGAAGGCGCTCGCGAAGAAGTGGGGCGTCAAGCTCGAGATCAAGAACCTCGACTTCAACGGCCTCATTCCGGGCCTCGTCTCGAGGAAGTTCGACATGGTCTCGGTCGGCCTCACGGCGACCGCGGAGCGCAAGAAGACGATCAGCTTCAGCCGCCCGTACGTGCCGTACGCGCAGATCCTCGCGCAGGGCACCAAGGACAAGACAGGCGGCTCGATCGGCGCCTTCAACCAGTCCGGCATCGTGATCACCTCGCTGCAGGGCTCGACGGCAGAGACGCTCGTCCAGAAGACGTTCCCGAACGCCGAGTCGAAGTCGTTCTCGAAGCAGAACGCCGCGTTCCTGGAGGTCGCGACCGGCCGGGCGAACGGCATCGTCGTCGAGAACTACCTGCTCGCGCAGTTCCAGAAGTCGAACCCGGGAAAGCTCAAGCAGGTCAAGCTCGCCAAGCCGCTGAACGTGGAGTACGGCTCGTACGGCGTGCAGAAGGGCAATGCCAAGCTCGCGAAGGGCCTCAGCGCGTTCATCTGCGAGCAGCAGGCGAACGGGCAGCTCGCCAAGACCTATCAGTCGACGATCGGCGCGCCGTTGCCGCCGATGCCGGGTTGCTAGGAACAAGCTCGAATGCTCGGAGCGCGTCGTGGGGGGGGGGGGGGGCCCCCGCCCCCCCCCCGCACACCCCACAGGGGGTGGGCGGGGGAGGGAGGAAAACGCGGCCCACGGCCGGGTGGAGGGTGGGGGGGCGG
>JANLRV010000279.1:0-4026 GCA_031361905.1 Actinomycetes bacterium | reverse complement strand
GGGAAGAGCGCATAGTTCTGGAACACCGTCGTGACGGGGCGGCGGTGGGGCGGGACGTGCGTCATGTCCTCTCCCCGCACCTCGACCCGTCCGACCGTCGGCTGCTCGAGGCCCGAGATCATGCGCAGCGTGGTGGTCTTGCCGCAGCCGCTCGGACCGAGCAGGGAGAAGAACTCGCGGGAGCCGACCTCGAGGTCGATGCCGCGCACGGCGACGATCTCGCCGTAGCGCTTCTCGATGCCGACGAGTCGCACCGCCGGCGCGCCGGCGAGGGAGCCGCTCACGCCTCCGCCTCGGTCGCCTCGACGACGCGCGCGCCGACCGCGCCGCGGATCGTCGTGAGCGTCGCCGCGAGCGCGAGCAGCCCGGTCGTCGTCAGCATCACGAGCACGCCGATCGCGTTCACCTCGGGCGTGACGTGCAGGCGGATCAGCCCCAGCAGGAGCACGGGCAGCGTCTCGACCTCGGAGCCGCCGAGGAACAGCGAGGTGACGACATCGTCGAACGAGAACGAGAAGACGAGCAGGCCCGCGACCAGCACGGCCGGCAGGATCAGCGGCAGCGTGACCCGGCGGAAGACGCGCCACGGTGTCGCGCCGAGATCCGCCGCGGCTTGCTCGAGCGTGTCGGTCAGCGTTGCCAGGCGCGATTGGATCACGATCGTCGCGTACGCCGAGTTGAAGACGACGTGCCCGATCACGATCGTCGCGATGCCGAGCTTGACGTCCTCCCGTCGCAGCAGCAGGAACAGGCCGATCGCGATCACGGTCTCGGGCAGGATGATCCGCATGTAGGTCGTCGCATCGAGCAGGCCGCGCGCGCGAGCCGAAGCCTTCCGCGCCCAGAGCGCCGCGGTTACGGCCAGGACGAGCGAGATCGCGGTCGAGAGCGCGGCCACCTCGGTGCTTGCGACGAGGGCGTCGCGGACCCGGCCGTCGTGGATCGCCTCGCCGAACCAGCGGGTCGTCAGGCCGCCCCAGCCGACCAGCGACTCGTCGGCGTTGAAGCTGTTGATCACGACCATCACTATCGGGGCGTAGAGCAGCAGGAGCACGCCGACGGAGATCGCGGCGAGGGCCGACGGACGCGCCCGCAAGCCCACCTACGCCTGCTCGTATCGGCGCAGGCGTCCGCGGGCGACCACGAGGATCACGGTCAGGGCGACCATCAGCGTCATCGCCAGCGCGGAGCCGAACGGGTAGTCCCCGACCTTGAGGAACTCGTCGGCGATCACGTTGCCCACCATCAGGCTCTTGCCGCCGCCGAGGATCGCCGGGATCGTGTACTCGCCGGTCGCGGGAACGCCGACGAGGATGCAGCCCGCGATGATGCCGGGCGCGGCGAGCGGCAGCACGACGCGGCGGAACGTGCGGTGGCCGGCCGCGCCGAGGTCGGCAGCGGCCTGCAGGAGCGACGGATCGATCCGCTCGAGGGCGACGAAGAGCGGCAGGATCATCAGCGGCAGGTAGCTGTAGACGATCCCGATCGCGATCGCGAGGGGCGTGTAGAGCACCCCGGGCGCGTCGCTCGTCAGGTGCAGCGCACTGAGGACATCGGCGAGCGGTCCGCCATCTTCGAGCAGGTTCACGAGGGCGTAGGTGCGCACCACGAACGACGACCAGAATGGGATCATCACCGCGACCAGCGCGAGCGTCTGCCGGCGGCCGGAGAGCCGGCTGATCCAGAGCGCCACAGGGAAGCCGATCAGCAGGCAGAGGATCGTCGCCGCACCGCTCAGGAGGATGCTGCGGAGGATCGGCTCGAGGTACAGAGGGTCGCCCATCCGGCGATAGCTCTCGAGCGTCCAGCCCCAGCTGACGTTGAAGGTGATCACGTCGATCTGGCCGAGCGAGTAGACGAGCAGCAGCGCGAGGGGCGCCAGGAAGAACAGCGACGTCCAGGCGAACCCCGGCAGCGCGAGTAGCGCGCGAGGCCGCAGCCGCGAGCGTCGGCCGCGCCCTCCGTGTTGTCGCATCGTCAACAACCCATGGCGATTCGTACCATTCCCGCTGGCGCGGCGCAAATCGCTTGCCGGGGCCGGGGCAGGAGCCTAGGATGCACGTGTGATTGGGAATACGGCAACGGCTCTGTACGTCGACACCGTCGCGATCGACGGCGGAGACGGGCCGGAGCTGCTGCGAGCGAACGGGTTCTCGGTGGGCTCGGCGGTCGCCTCGACGCCCGCCGAGGTGCTCGCTGCCGGCGTCGGCGTCGAGGCGCTCCTGGTCGGTGACAGCCCCGTCTCGGCCGAGGTGATCGCAGGGCTCGCGGACCGGTTGCGGATCGTCTCGGCGGTCACGGTCGGCGTCGACCACATCGATCTCGAGGCCGCGCGCGCGGGCGGCATCTGGGTCACGAACGTGCCGGACGCGACGACCGAGGAGGTGGCGGTGACGGCCCTCGCGATCGCGCTCTCGCTGATCCGTCACGTGCCCTTCCTCGATCGCGAGGTGCGGGGCGGAGGCTGGGACGCGTTCGTCACGGGGCGGCGGCGGCGACCGTCGGCGCTGACGCTCGGGATCGTCGGACTCGGGCGCATCGGCCGGCGGCTCGCGAGCCTCGCGACGCCGATCTTCGACCGGGTCTGCGCCTACGATCCGGCACCCGCGGGCCTGTGGCCGGGAGGCGTGATCCGCACCGAGTTGCCGGATCTCCTCGCACAGGCCGACGTGCTCTCGCTGCACCTGCCCGCCGTGCCGGGCGAGCGACCGCTGATCGACGCCGCGGCGCTCGCGATGATGCGGCCGGGCGCCTTTCTCGTGAACGTCTCACGCGGTGCGCTCGTCGACACCGAGGCTCTGCTCGCCGCGCTCGACGACGGCCGCTTGGGCGGGGCCGGGTTGGACGTCGTGGCCGGCGAGCCACCGCCGCTCGACGCGCCGATCCGCCGGCATCCCCGGGTGCTGCTGACGCCTCACTCCGCCTTCTGGAGCGACGAGGGAGAGGCCGAAGCGTACGCACGGCAGGCCGCCAACGTGGTCGCCTGGAAGCGCACCGGCAGGCCGCTCACGGTTGTCGTCGAGGGGCGCTCGTGAGCTCCGTCGGCGAGGCGCTGATCGCGGGGCTCGCCGAGCGCGGCGTCGACACGATCTTCGGCATCCCGGGCGTCCACACCCTCGAGCTCTATCGCGGCCTGACGACGAGCGGCGTGCGCCACGTGACGCCCCGCCACGAGCAGGGCGCGGGCTTCATGGCCGACGGCTGGAGCCGCGTCTCCGGTCGGCCTGGCGTCTGCCTCGTGATCAGCGGGCCCGGCGTGACGAACGTGCTCACGCCGATCGCGCAGGCCCATCACGATGCTCGGCCGCTGCTCGTGCTCTCGGGCGTCGTCAGCCGCGGCCAGCGGGGGCGGGGTGCGATCCACGATCTTCCCGACCAGGCCGCGCTGACGCGAACGCTGACCCGGCTGACGCTGTCGATCGACGAGCCCGCTCAGCTGGCGGGCGCGCTCGATGCGGCCTGGGCCGTGCTCGAGGGGCGTCAGGGGCCGCCCGGCCCCGTGCACCTGCAGGTGCCGGTCGACGTGCTGCGGATGGTCGCGGAGGCGCCGCCGACCGCGGCGACGACGGTGCCGGCCGTGCTTCCGTCACGCGAGGCAATCGAGCGCGCGATCGGCGTGCTGGCAACGGCCGAGCGACCGGCGATCATCCTCGGCGGCGGCGCGCGGGATGCCGGTCCTGCTGCCCTGGAGCTGGCAGAGCGGATCGGCGCGCCGGTCGGATTGACGATCAACGGCAAGGGCGCCGTGCCGGCGACGCACCCGCTCTGCGTGCCGTCTCGCATGATGGTCGCGCCGTTCGATCGGCTGTTCCTCGACGCCGACGTGCTGCTCGCGGTGGGGACGCAGCTGAGCGAGCTCGACTGGTGGGCGCTCGAGGGACTCTTTGCCCCGGCCGGCCGGATCATCAGGGTCGATCTGGACGCGGCCGTGCTCGACGCCAGTGCCGGCGCCGAGATCCCGCTGCTCGGCGACGCCGGCGCCGTGCTCCGCGCCCTTGCCGCCCGGCTTCCCGGCGGCGGCGCCGG
>JANLRV010000270.1:0-19467 GCA_031361905.1 Actinomycetes bacterium | reverse complement strand
CCCAGCCACGACCACTCGCGAGCCTCCTCGGCGGCGCGCCTCTCACGATCGTCGAGGACCTCGCAAGCTAGCTCGCGATACGTCTCGGGACTGTTTCTTAAGAGCCGGTTTCAAGAGTCTCGGGGGTGTCTGGAGTCGCTGGATCGTCCTACGGTTCTCGTGCTGGGCGTTGCACGCCCGGCACGAGACCTGCGGCGACCCGCAGCCCGCGCTACGCGCGGTCTGCGGGGCTTCGCGGGGGCACCGGCCCGCTCTTGAACAGGCCACCAGCCTGCCCCGCGAGCCGGCCGGTGCTCCCGCGAAGCCCCGCAGACCGCGCGTGGCGCGGGCTGCGGGTCGCCGCAGGTTCTCTTGCCGGGCGTGCAACGCCCGGCAAGAGAACCGTAGGACGATCCAGCGACTCCAGACACCCCGAGACTTTTGAAACCGGCTCTTAGCCTCGGATGTGTTGAAAAAAGCACCGAGCGAGTGCCTCTCAGAAGGCTCCTCGCAAACCATTTCCCGTGAGGGAGTCCGGCTTCCGTGGTGTCTCCCAAGCGACCCTCGCTCGGTCCGGGAAACCTATCGAGCCTCCACGGCCGACGTCAAGGAATCGTCTCGGCCGGAATCTCGCAAACTGCGAGTTTTCTTCACCAGGAGCTCGCTGGACGCGTAACGGGTGAAAAAAGCGCCGAGCGAGTGCCTCCCAGAAGGCACCTCGCGAACCTTGCTCCCGTGAGGGAATTCCAGCTCTCGTGGTACTTCCCGAGCGACCCTCGCTCGACAAGGAGAACGTATCGAGCCTCGGGCATGAGCGTCAAGCGACGCTCACCAGGAATCTCGCAAACTGCGACATTTCTTCACCAAGGGTTCGCAGATCGCAAAACGGGTGAAAAAAGCGCCGAGCGAGTGCCTCCCAGAAAGCGCCTCGCGAACCTTGCTCCCGTGAGGGAATTCCAGCTCTCGTGGTACTTCCCGAGCGACCCTCGCTCGACAAGAGGAACCTATCGAGAGCGGGTCGCCGACGTCAAGCGACGTTCACCCGGATGTTCGCAAAGAGCGCACTTTCTTCACCGAGTCGTGCCGCCGGTCACGCGATCGTCGCGAAGAGCGAGTGCTCCTCGCTGTGCTCGTCGCGGTGACGGCGCGCGCGCTCGCACTCGGCATCATTCGCGAAGTGGAGGTCGGCGGTGGCCGAGCCGCCGAGGCCGAAGCCCGCGAAGAGCACGTCGGCGACGACGAACCCGCTCGCGATCACCGGCAGGTCGCGGGCGAGTCGCCGCCTCGGCCGGTCGAGCAGCACGCAGGCCCGAAGGCTCGCCGGCTCGTGGTCGGCCAGCCCGGCGAGGCGAGCTCGCAGGCGGAGCCCCGAGTCGAGCGCCGTGACGGCGACCACCACGTTGCGGCCGCACACGGGATCGCGCGGGTCTGCCGGGCGGCCGCCGAGCGCGCTCGCGAGCGCCTCTGCGAAGAGGGTGCAGTCAGCCGCCAGGGGGACGATCAGCGGATCCGCGGTCGCGCAGGCGACCAGCGCGGCGAGCTGTCCGATGCGCGCCTCGATCGTCGCCCGGTCGAGCACCAGCGGACCGTGGCTCACGCGGCATCGACCGTCTCGATCCCGTGCAGCGAGAGCAGCCGCTCCAGATCATCGGCCTCGAGCAGCACGATCGCGAGCGCGGGCACGAGGGCTCGCAGCCGCCGGACCTTGCGCCGCTTGCGCGATGCGTAGCGGCGATCCATCGCTGTGATCTCGATGAAGAGATCGAGCTCGGGCAGAAAGAAATCGGGAGTGAACGCCTCCTCGATCGTGCCGTCGCCGTGCCGCGAGAGGATGAAGCAGACCGGCTCGTGTCGCCAGGTCAGCCCGTAGCGCTCGAAGAGCCGCGCGCACGTCTCCTCGGCGGGGTGTGCGAACCGCGACTCCACACGCCGAGGGTAGGGATGGCGTCGGACGCCGGGGTGTCCGACGCCATCATCGCTTGTGCGGTACTAGCTCGTGCGCGAGGAGCGCCAGCGGGCCTGGGGGCCCGGGCCGCGCTGGCCCTTGCGGTGCGGGCGCTTCGCCTCGGGCGGCAGCGGCACGTGCAGCACGGTGTTCGTGCGCTCGCACATGGCCTGCGCCACGCCTGCGGTCGCCGCCATCTTGGAGACGAGCTCGCGCTGGTCTTCGAGCACCATCGTGATGCCGGTGCCCGTGCGGCCTGCGCGGCCGGTGCGGCCGACGCGATGCACGTAGCTCGACTCCTCGGCCGGCGGGTCGAAGTTGATCACGTGCGTGATCGCGTCGACGTCGAGCCCGCGTGCCGCGACATCGGTCGCGACGAGCGTGTCGACGTGACCCTTGCTGAAGCGGTCGAGCGAGCGGTTGCGCTGGGCCTGCGTCATGTCGCCGTGCAGCGCCGCGACGCGCACGCCGCGATGCTCGAGGCGCTCCGCGAGGCGGCTGGCACCACGCTTCGTGCGCACGAAGACGAGCGCGAGATCGCGGCCCTCCTCCTTGTCGCCGAGCAGCTTCACGAGCAGGTCGAGCTTCTCATCGTTGCGGACGGTGACGAAGCGATGCTCGATCGCGGTCACCTCTTCCTCGGGGAGCTCGGCCTCGACCCGGATCGGGTCGTGCGTGTACTCCTTCGCGAGCCGGCCGACCTCGCCGTCGAGCGTCGCCGAGAAGAACATCGTCTGGCGCTGGCGCGAGAGCTTGCCGACGATCCGGTCGACGGCGGGGCGGAAGCCCAGGTCGAGCATGCGATCGGCCTCGTCGAGCACGAGCAGGGTGACGGTGTCGAGGCGCAGCAGACGGCGCTGCATCAGGTCCTCGAGGCGTCCCGGCGTTGCGACCACGATGTGCGCACGCGCGGTGAGCTGCGCCTGGCGCTGGATCGAGACGCCGCCGAACGCGGTCGCGACGCGCAGGTTGCGCGAGCGGGCGATCTGCTCGGTCTCCTCCGCGACCTGGAGCGCGAGCTCGCGGGTCGGGACGAGCACGAGCGCGATCGGGCCGCGCGCCTGCGGGTCGATCCGCTCGACGAGCGGGATCGCGAACGCGAGCGTCTTGCCGGTGCCGGTCGGCGACTTCGCGAGGACGTCGCGGCCGGCGATCGCATCGCGCAAGACGAGCGTCTGGATGGGAAACGGCGCCGTGACGTCACGGCGCGCAAGCGCACTGGAAACGCGCTCGGAAACTCCGAGCGCGCGGAACTCTTGGGTCATTCGTACTCCTGGCCTGATGGCCAATCGGGTGCTGAGAATCTGACGCGCCCGAAACCGCCGAGGAGGAACGACGAGCAAGACCTCACGGAGCAAGAATTGCTTGCTCCTGCACCCAGAGTAGCGGATGACCGTGTCGGAGAGCGCACAGGCCCCCCGACACGGGTATTGCGCTAGAGCTTCTAGGTGACCTTGAACGACCCCTTCATCGAGGATGCGTGCGGGTCGCAGACGAACTTGTAGGTGCCCTTCTTGAGCGTCAGCGTGACGCTCTTGGTGCCGGTCCCGGCGACCGAGGTGATCACCTTGTTGACGCCCGGGCCGGTCAGATGGAAGTCGTGGATGCTCGACTTGTCGTTGACCGTGATCGTGAACGAGCCGGCCTTGACCGTCTTGACCGGTGCGCCCTTCGACGCGAGCGCGATCGTGAAGCCCGGCCCGACGGTGCCGGCGAGCTTGCCGGGCGCCGCGGCCAGCGCGGTCGTCGCCGTCCCGGCCACGACCGCGACGATCAGTAACGGAGTGCGTACGCGCATCTGAGATCCTCCCCTTTGGGTGGGGTGAGGATAGACCACCTCACCCAGAGCCCGCGGTTTCCGTTTCGGAAACGTTCATCGTTGAACGGTCGGCGGACGCGTGCGGAAGCCGACGAGCGCGATCACCATCGCGAGCGCGAAGCTGGCCGCGCAGATCAGCAGCGCCCGCTCGAACCCGTGCGTGAAGCGCACCGGATCGCGGTAGTCGCTCCCGGCGATGCCCGCCGCGAGCGGCAGCGCGGCGACCGCGAGCAGCCCGGCAACGCGCGAGACGGCGTTGTTGATCGCAGAGGCGACGCCGGCTCGCTCGCGCGCCACGCTCGCCATCATCGTCACCGTCAGCGGCGCGACGCAGAACGAGACGCCGAACGCGAGCAGGAGCACGCCAGGGAGCACGGCCGTGAGGTAGCGGTCGCCCGGCGACGCGCGCGAGAGCGCGAGCAGGCCCGACCCCGCGACGCCGAGGCCGATCGCGAGGGGCAGACGCGGGCCGATCAGCTCGCTGATGCGCGCGGCGCGGGGCGAGACCGCGAGCATCACGACCGTGATCGGCATCAGCGCGGCACCGGCCTCGAGCGGCGAGAGCCCGAGCCCGATCTGCAGCTCGGTCGGGAGCAGGAAGAACGTGCCCGTCAGCGAGGCGTAGGCGAACAGCGTGATCGCGTTGGTGGCGCGGAAGGCGGGCGAGCGCGCCACCTCCGCGGGCACGAGCGGGTTTGCGGCGTGCCGCTCGATCGCCACGAAGGCCGCGAGCAGGACGATCGCCGCGGCCGCCGAGGCGACGATCGCGGGATCGCGCAGGCCCCGGCTTCCGGCCTCCGTCAGGCACCACGCGGCCGCCGCGAGGCCCGCACCGGCGGTGCTCGCGCCTGCGATGTCGAGCCGGCCGGTGCCGCCGCGCGTCTCGGGGATCCGGCGCGCCGCCCAGGCCGCGACGAGCGCCAGCGGCAGGTTGATCAGGAAGGCCGCTCGCCACGACACGACCTCGATCAGCCAGCCGGCGAGGAACGGCCCGAGCGCGGCCGAGATCCCGGCGAGGCCGGACCAGAGGCCGATCGCGCGGGCGCGGTCATCGGGGTGGAAGGTCGCCTCGATGATCGCCAGGCTGGCCGGCACGAGCAGCGCGCCGCCGACTCCCTGCGCGAAGCGGGCCGCGATCAGCGTCCCCTCGGTCGGTGCCGCACCGCACAGCAGCGAGGCGATCGCGAACGCCACGAGGCCGGCGAGCAGCATGCGCCGGCGCCCGAGCCGATCGCCGAGCGCGCCGCCGAGCAGGAGCAGCGCCGCGAGCGTCAGCATGTAGCCGTTGACGATCCACTGCAGGCCCGTCACGTCCGAGTCGAGGTCGCGGCCGACCGTCGGCAGCGCGACGTTGACGACGGTCGAGTCGAGGAACACCATCCCCGAGCCGAGCACCGTCGCCGCGAGCGCGATGCGCCCGCGCGCCGAGCTCAGGCGAAGCGGTTCCGGGGCGGTCGTCACGACGACCCTGAGTAGACTCGATGGCGCCCCTGGCGGCAATTCTGAACCTGCTTCGAAGGAGACGCCCGATGACCGATCAGCCGTACTCGTGGCTTCCCGTTCCCGAGGAATCCGAGGTGCCGCCGGCCGGTCGGGCGATCTTCGACGCGATGCGGGCCGCCCGCGGCTACGTGCCGCGCGTCGTGCAGGCGTTCGCGCTCAACGGCGAGCACATGGGCGCCTCCTTCGCCTATCTGATCAAGCTGATGGCGCCGGACGGCGTGCTCCTCTCGAAGCGCGAGAAGGAGATCATCGCCGTCGTCGTCTCGGTCGAGAACAAGTGCCTCTACTGCGTCGCCTCGCATCGTGCCCAGCTCGCCACCGCGACGGGCGACGAGGCGTTCGCGCATCAGGTCGCGATCAACTATCGCCAGGTGCCCGCGCTGAGCGCGCGCGAGCGGGCCCTCGCGGACTTCGCGGTCAAGCTGACGCGCGAGTCGGCCACCACGCAGGCGAGCGATCACGACCGCCTGCGCGAGCACGGCCTGGGCGACCACGAGATCCTCGAGGCGATCGAGGTGGCCGCGTTCTTCAACTACACGAACCGGCTCTGCAGCGGCCTCGGGCTGCAGCCCGATCCGGAGCTGCTCCCGCGCCCGTGATCAGCGCGTGAGCTCGGCGATCTCGCCGCACGCGTTGCGCACCGCGACCTTGACGGCCTCGGAGATCGTCGGGTGGGCGAACGTCGTCGCCAGCAGCGAGTCGAGCGATCCGCCCTCGTGCAGCGGCATCGTCAGCTCTGCGAGCATGTCGCCCGAGTGGCTCGCCGCGATCGTCGCGCCCAGCAGGCGCTTCGTCGGCAGGTCGATCACGACCTTGACGAACCCGTCGTGGATGCCCATGGCCCGCGCCTTGCCGACCTCGCGGACCTGCTTGATGTGGACGTGCACGTCGTGTCCCGCGTGCCGTGCCTCCTGCTCGGTGAGTCCGACCGAGGCGATCTCGGGATCGGTGAAGGTGACGCGGGGCATCGCGGAGTAGCGAGGGGTGTGGCGAGAGCCGTTGAGGGCGTTCTCGGCGATCTGCGGGCCCTCGTGGGTCGCCACGTGCGTGAACTGGAAGCGCCGGTGCTCGCCGCCGATCGCATCGCCGATCGCCCAGACGCCCGCGCGGCTCGTCGCGAGCGTCTCGGAGACGGCGACGCCGCCGTCGACGAGCTCGATGCCGCCAGCCTCGGGCTCGAGCTCGTGCACGGCCGGCGAGCGGCCCGTGGCGAGCAGCAGCTGGGCCGCCTCGACCGTGCCCGCCGAGCTGCGGATGCGGACGCCGGCCTCGCAGCGCTCGACCGCGAGCTCCGTCGCGCCGGTCACGAGGCGCACGCCCTCGCGTGCCAGCACGGTGGCGAGCAGGGCTCGCGACTCCGGCTCCTCACCGCGCAGCGGCGCGTCGCCGCGCAGCACGAGCGAGACCTCGCAGCCGAGCCGCACGAGCGCCTGGGCGAACTCGACGGCGATCGGGCCGCCGCCGACGATCGCGAGCGACGTCGGCAGCGTGTGGGCCTGCAACAGCTCGTCGCTCGTGAGGTACGGCACCGTCTCGAGCCCCGGCAGCGAGGCGATCGCCGGCTCGGCGCCGGTCGCGAGCACGACCGGTGTCGCGCCCGCGCCCCAGCCGCCGATCTCGAGCCCGCTCGGGGTGAAGCGGCCGCGCTCGCGCACGAGCAGGGCGCCCGCGTCGGACTCGAGCAGCCGCTCGTAGTACATGCGCCCGTCGTCGATCACGCGGTGCACGCGGCGCATCACGGCCTCGCCGTCGATCGTGACCGAGGCCGTCACGCCGAACGCCGCGCTGTGCGTGGCGAGGTGCGCGATCTCTGCAGCCCTGACCAGGGCCTTCGTCGGGATGCACCCGACGTTGATTCAGGTGCCGCCGACGGCGCGCGGCTCGATCACCGCGACGCGCGCACCGAGCCGGCGCGCCCGGAGGGCGCAGGAGATGCCTCCCATGCCGCCGCCGACCACGACCAGATCAGGCTTGAACTCCGCGAGCGTCGTCATGCCGTCAAGTGTGTCAGCCCGTGCGCGCGAGCTGCGCCCAGACGTCGTAGACGGGCTTGCGCTGCCAGTCGAAGCGCACGAGCCCCGAGCGCCAGTACGCCTCCGGCCCCTGATCGCGCAGCAGGAACCAGACCATCACGCGGACGTAGGGATAGCTCGAGCGCACGAGCTGCACGCTCGCCGATGTCAGCGTCGCCTGCTCCTCGTCAGAGAGCACGCCGCGCCCAGGGGTCTGCGCGGTGCGCCAGGCGAACTCCGTGATCCAGAGCGGCTTGATCGAGCCGTAGGCGGTCGAGAGCCAGCCCTGCAGCGAGTCGAGGTTGCGCAGGTTGATCGCGCCGTTCGCGCGCTGCTCGCCGGGCAGGAAGATCGGGTCGAGGCCGAACTGGTACGGGTTGATCGCGACCGCCGCGGGCTCCGGCCCTCCGGCGGCCCGGTAGCCGTCGAGGAACGCGAGCGGCGCGACGCCGCCCTTCGAGCCGCGGCTCGCGAGCGGCCCGATCGCGACCGTCGCGGCGGCATCGGCCGTCGCCACTCCGTCGATGCACGAGCGCGCGAGGTCTGCGTAGCGCTTGCTCGTGAACGCGTCCTGCGGGCGGAAGAACTCACCGCCGTTCGGCTCGTTCCAGACGGTGAAGCGCGTCACGCGCGGATGGCCGTGATGCCCGTCATAGCGCGTCGCGACGGCGCGGCAGAACGTCCCGTAGTCGGCCGGGTCATCCGGCGTGAAGGCCGGGTGCTGGCCGCCGTTCGCCCAGGCCGGCGACTGCACGATCGTGAGCAGCGCGTGCGCTCCCATCGCGTCAGACCCGTCGACGATGCGATCGACGGCCGACCAGTCATAGGCCGGGTCGTCGATCTTCAGCGCGTCGGCCGGCCGCGTCGCCGCGACCAGATTCCAGGCGACGTTGTAGCGCACGACCTGCACGCCGAGCCCGCGCGCGAGCGGCCAGGCCTGCGGCTCGGCCGACGTGAGCAGCGCGTCGTCTTGCAGGCCGAGCTCGAGCGGCTGAGGCGCGGCGTCGACGGTCGGCGTCGTCGCGGTCGTCGCGGTCGCCGGTCGGGTCGCGGCCTCGGGCGAGCTCGAAGAGCAGCCGCCGACGAGCAGGCCGAACGCGAGCAGGCAGAGGACGCGTCGCATGACCGCATGGTGACGCAGGTTGGCGAAACAGCCAGGTTTGGCGCCAAAAAGTGCCTGGCACTTTCGGGGTCTGGCACTTTCGGGGTCAGACACTTTTGGGGTCAGGCACTGTTGGGGTCAGACCCCGAACCACCGCGAGGCGACCTCCGCGGCCGATTCGCTCGCTCGGCCGTTGCAACGGTGCCGCACTGGTGCAACCGTCGGTGCCAGGCACCTTGCACTCCCTTCTGCGCAATTCACAGTGGGAAGAAGTCGGAGCCAGGCACCTAAGCCATCCGCGCAATTCACAGTGGGAAGAAGTCGGAGCCAGGCACCTAAGCCACTAGCGCAGCGCGATCCAGGTCGTCTTCAGGTCGCTGTACTTCTCCAGCGCGTGCATCGACTTGTCGCGCCCGAAGCCCGACTGCTTGAAGCCGCCGAACGGGCTCGAGATGTCGCCCGAGTCGTAGCAGTTGATCCAGACCACGCCCGCTCGGAGCGCTCCCGCCATGCGGTGCGCGGTGTTGATGTCGTCCGTCCAGACGCCTGCGGCGAGCCCGTAAATGGTGTCGTTGGCGATCCGGATCGCGTCGGCCTCGTCGCGGAACGTGAGCGCCGCGAGCACCGGGCCGAAGATCTCCTCCTGCGCGATCTTCATGTCGTTCTGCACGCCGTCGAAGACCGTCGGCTCGACGTAGTAGCCGCCCGACTCGGCCATCACCTGGCTGCCGCCGAGCGTGATCTCGGCGCCGCTCTCGCGACCCGACTCGATGTAGCCGAGCACGCGGCCGAGCTGCGTCTCGTCGACGATCGCGCCCATCGGCGTCTTCGGATCGAGCGGATCGCCCGGCTGGATCTTCGCCGCCACGGCCGCGATCTTGGCGAGCAGCTCGTCCTTCACCGACTCGTGCACGAGCAGGCGCGAGCCTGCGTTGCAAACCTCGCCCTGGTTGTAGAAGATGCCCCAGGCCGCGGCTTGCGCGGCCGCGTCGAGATCGCCACAGTCGGCCATCACGACGTGCGGGGACTTGCCGCCGCACTCGAGCGAGATGCGCTTCATGTTCGACTCGCCGGCGTAGCGGAGGAAGAATTTGCCCACCTCGGTCGAGCCCGTGAACGCGACCATGTCGACGTCCATGTGCATCCCGAGCGCCTGGCCGACCTGCTCGCCGAGGCCGGGGAGCACCTGCAGCACGCCGTCGGGGAGGCCGGCCTCGTGCCCGAGCTGCGCGATCCGGATCGCGGTCAGCGAGGACTGCTCGGCCGGCTTCAGGATCACGCTGTTCCCCGACGCGAGCGCCGGGCCGATCTTCCACGTGGCCATCAGCAGCGGGAAGTTCCACGGCACGACCGCGGCGACCACTCCGAGCGGCTCGCGCGTGATCATCGCGACCGCGCTCGGTCCCGTCGGGGCGATCTCGTCGTAGACCTTGTCGATCGCCTCGCCGTAGTACTGGATGCACTCCGCGGCGAGCGGCAGATCGACGCGCTGCGAGTCGCGGATCGGCTTTCCCATGTCGAGCGTCTCGAGCAGCGCCAGCTCGTCGCTCGCGGCCGCGATCAGCTCGGCGAACCGCACGAGCACCTTCTTGCGCTTTTTCGGCGCGAGGCGCGACCACGTGCCGGCCTCGAAAACGCGGCGCGCGACGGCGACGGCGCGATCGACGTCTGCCGAGTCGCAGGCGGCGACGCGGCCGATCGACTGCCCGGTGATCGGGCTGATGCAGTCGAAGGTGGCACCGCTCGCCGCGTCGGCGTACTCGCCGTCGATGAAGGCGCGGGTCTCGAGCGTCAGGCCGGCGACGGTCTGCTGGAAGCGGGTGCGTTCGATGGTTGCCATCCGCGCATCATCCCGTGTTTCAGGGCCAGACGGTGGCGGATCCGTCCGACGCCCAGACGCCCTCGACGTGCGCCGCGCCCGTCGAGACGCCGCGGACGCCGGCCACGAGCGCTCGCGTCACGAAGGCCTGGATGCGGAACCCGCAGACCACCGTGTCGCCCGTGCTCGCGGTCGCGTCGTCGAGCATGCCGTAGTAGTCGATCGCCTCGGGCGGCGGGATCTCGATCGGGACCTCACGCATCGTCGCGAGGCTGGGCTCGCGCGCGATCAGCGCCGTCACGGGGTACGGCGGGAAGACGGGATCGACGTAGAGCCCTCCACCGAAGCAGAAGGCCTGGCCGCCGTGGCGGTGCGAGACCTCGCTGACGTAGACGACGGCGGGCAGCTCCGGCAGGTCTCGCACGGCATGCAGCGGCGTCGTTCCCGTCAGCGCGTGGCCCGGCTCGACCTGCGTGACGCCCGCATCGGCCAGCAGCCGCAGCACGCTCGACGACGTCGTGCCGGGGGCGTTCACGGCGATGCCGTCTCCGAGTAGCTCGCGGGCGCGCTCGAGCGTGCGCAGGTTGGGGGTCGGGCAGACGTCGCGCAGCTCCTGATCGAAGAGCAGCGCCGGAAACGTCGTGACGCCGCCGACGTGCGCGCCCTCCAGGCCGTCGATCGCCTCGCGGGTCGCCTCGATCTCGGCGAGCGGCGTGCCGCCCTCGTGCCCGCGGTAGAACGTGTCGCCCTCGCCGAAGATGCGCATCAGCAGCGCCTGGTCGCGGCCACGGGCGGCGCTCGCTCGCGCGGCCTCGGCCGCCTTGTCGAGCGAGAACACCGTCCACCAGTCCGGCGCGAGCGCCGCCGCCGAGGCGGCCTCGGCGCCCGGGATCTGCACGAGATGCCCGAGATGTCCGACGCGCAGGCCGCAGGCGTGCAGCGCCCGCGCGCACGCCATGTCGACCGCGACGCCGGCCTCGAGACCGCCGCGCAGGAGCGCTGCCATCAACGCGGGGTTGCGGCCGACCTGCTTCGTCATCGCGAACACGTCGAGCCCCAGCCGGCGCCCCTCGGTGGCGAGCAGGCGCGCGTTGTGCTCGACGGCGTCGAGGTCGATCGCATAGCACCCGGCCGGCAGCCGGCTCGCGCGGTGCAGCTCGACGACGGCCTCGAGGAAGGCCGGATTGCGTCGGCGGTGAACGTCGAGGAACATCGCGGCTACCCGGTGAAGACGGAGCGGGGGAGCGTCATGCCGACGTTCCACATGCCGGCGTCGACGATCTCGTAGATCTTCAGATCGCCCGCGAGGCTACAGAGCATGTAGGCGTCGCGCGGCGCGAGCTCGTGGTGCTCGCCGAGCAGCGAGATCATCGCGCGAACCGCCTGCTTGGCGCCGTCCATCAGGTCGGGCGCGATGCCCATGGTGCCGTAGAACCCCTGCTCGTCGACGCGCGGCGTGAGCGGGCCGGGCGGCGTCACGAACCATGGGCCAGGGGACGGGCGCTTGACGAGCCCGAAGCGCAGCGACGCCGTCATCGGGCACTCGATCGCCGAGACGCAGACCTCGCCGTCACCCTGCGCGGCGTGCGGATCGCCGAACGAGAAGCGCCCGCCGGCAAGGTGAACGGGCAGGTAGAAGGTCGTGCCGACCGTGAGGTGCCGCGTGTCGACGTTGCCGCCTCCCACGTGCGGCGGAAACGGCGTGTGCACGCCGTCCACGTCCGGGCAGGTGCCCATCGTCCCGCAGAACGGCACGATCGGGATCTCGACGCCGTCGACGAGCGTGGCCGTGCCGCCGCGCCGCAGATCGAACGAGCGCACGAAGCCCTCGGTGAAATCCTCGGGCAAGAGGCCGGCGTCCGGCAGGATCGCCGTCCAGCCCCAGTCGCCCGCCTCCAGAGCGAGGATCTCGATCGCGAGGGTGTCGCCGGGCATCGCGCCGGCGACGTCGATCGGCCCGGCCAGGTTGTAGAGCGTGTCGAAGTCGAAGCGGGCCGACTCGTAGCTGCCGCCCTCGTCGATCTGGCCGTGGCCGGCCATCAAGAGGTCGAAGTGCACGGTGTCGCCGGGCTCCACGGTCAGGGCGGGAGCGAGCTCGCGTTCCCAGGCGTGGTGGTAGACCTTGGGGTCGAAAACGTGCTCGCGCGCCATCATCGCTCCTGCTCTGGAAACCGTGCGGTGCGGTCAACGATACGGGGCCGGGCGGCCCCTGCGTCAGCGAGTCAGCGTCAGCGTCGCCGTGGCGAGCGCGCGGTTGCCGGACGCATCGAAGGTGGCGGTGTGGAACGCCGCACGCACGCGGCCTGCGCGGGCCACCCGGCGCCGCTCCGCCGGCGTCAGCCGAATCAGCAGGATCGCGCGCTCACCGCCGGCGAGCGAGAACCCCCGCAAGGCGTGCGCTGTGCGACGAATGCGCAGACTGGCGCTGCCGCTGCAGCGTCGTTCGCTCGCGGGACAGCCGATGACGATGTTGACGAGGCCGGCCTTGGAGACGTGTATCCGGCGACCGACGACGAGCAGTCTTGGCCTGATGCGGTCGCCGGGCGCGCGGGCGACGGCCAGCTCGACGCGCGCCGAGTCGTCCTCCGGATCGAGGTCGGGTCCCGGGTGGCGGACCGTCGCCGTCGCCGCCAGCGAGCCGGCGACCCCGGCGCGCAGCGTCACGACCACCGCGACCGCCTGTCCGGCCGGCAGCGGTCCGAGCGGGCACGAGAGCGGCGCGCCGCCCGTGCAGATGCCGCCCGGGGTGCTTGCGGCGACGATCGCGCCGCCGCTGAAGCTGAGGTCGACGACGGCCGCGTTCAGCTCGTCGACGCCGTGGTTGCGCACGACCGCGGTGATCACGACGGGGCCGCCGACCGTGGCTCCTGCGGGTCCGGCGGAGAGCGAGGGCGCGAGGTTGCCGAGCGATCCCGTCTCGACGGCCCCGGCATCGCAGGCTGCCGCCTGCGCGCGCGAGCCGCCGCGGGCGTCGCGGGGCAGGCGCGCGCTGCAGGCGCCGCCGGCGTCGATCGCCGGGCTGCCGGGGACCGGGAGCATCGTCGGCACCGGTCCGCCGTTCAGCTGCAGCGGCGTGAGCGCGAGCTCGGCGCTCTGGCCGAGCAGCGTGACGGCATCGCCGGTCTCGCTGCAGCGCCCGGAGGGATCGTCGATCGTGATCGCGTTCCCGGAGGTGAAGGAGAGATCGGCCGGGGAGGCCGCCGAGCAGTCGAAGGCGCCGTTGCGGCCGGCGAGCACGGTCTCGAAGGTGACGGGAACGCCGGCCGAGACGACCACGCCGCCTCCGCGGTTGTCGACGATCGTGGAGCCGCGGAGCGTCGTCGGGGCCCTCGCGGCGATCGCGCCGCCGTTCGCGCCGGGGCCGGCGTTGCGCGCGACGGTGAGGTTCTCGAGCTGCGCATCGCCACCGGTGATCGCGATCGCCCGCCCGATCCCCGTGGCTGCGCTGTTGAGCGAGAGCGTGCTCGCCCGCAGCACCGCGTGGCCGCCTTCGACCGCGATGCCGCCGCCGGCTGCGGTCGCGGGCGCGACGATCGCGTTCTCGCTGACGATGATGCCGTCGGCCGAGAGCGTGCCGAGCGAGCGCACGCCCGCGCCGCCGCCCGTGCCGGTCGTGCCGTCGAGGACGCCACCGGTCACGGTCAGCGCTCGCAGGTCGAGGCTCCCGCCAGGTCGGACGTCGAAGACGCGATCGCTCGAGCCGCGCACGATCGTCAGCGACGCGGCCGCCCCGACGATCGCGACCGGTGTCGTGATGTCGAGGTCGCCGGTCAGCGCCGCGTCCTCGTCGGGCCCGTACAGGTAGACGTCGAAGAGGCCGGGCGGCAGCACGATCGTGTCGGGATCGGGGGCGGCGTTGGCCTGCTGCACCGCAGCTCGCAGCGTGCAGGCGCCGGTCACGTCGGAGCAGAGGCCGCCGAGCGGCGACGCGTCGGGCGTGTCATCGACCGACGTCACCGTGAACTGGGCAGCCTCCGCCGAGGCGGAGAAGCCTCCGCCGAGTGCGATCAGCGAGAGCGCGAGCATGCTGAGCAGACGCTTCATCGGCTTTGCATCGGCACCGCGAGCACCGGCTCGCATACCCCTATCGAGCTACCAGTAGAGCGCGCGGGCGTTGCCGCCCATGATCCTCTCGGCGGCCTCCTCGGCCGCGCTCGCAGACAGCTCGCCCGAGCTGACGAGCTCGCCGACGGCCACGCCGAGCGAGCGACGGCAGCGCTCGGCACCGATCGCCACGTGCTCGGCCAGTCCTGCGGCATCGCTCGACGCCTGGATGCGCGAGAGCGGTGCGATCGCGAGCGCCTGCCGCCAGGTGTCGAGCAGCGCCTGCATGCCGAGCGGCGGGATGCAGGTCGCGACGTCGAGCCAGACGTTGGGGTAGACGGCCGCGAGATACGCCGCGCCGCGCGTCCAAGGCCAGGCCCCGTGCAGCAGCACGAGCGGCACGCCGTCGGCGCGTCCGCTCTCGAGCCGCGGCCGCAGCCAGCGCGGGTCGACGAGGCGCAGGTCGAGATCGCGATCCCCGTAGCCGGCATGCAGCTGCACGGGCAGCTCGTCGCGCCGCGCGACCTCGAGCGAGCGCACCAGCAGGAAGTCGATCAGCGCCTTCTCGGCGATCCGCGCGGCCCCGCGGTTGCGCAGGAAGGCCTGCTCGGCCGTCGCGGCGTCGACGAGCTCGACGGCGAGGCCCGTGCGGTAGGCGACGACGCTCTTGAGTCCCTGGAAGCCGTCGGCGCGGGCCCTTCCGATGCGGGCGTCGAAACCCTCGAGGAACGCCGCGAAGGAGGTCGCCTCGGCCAGCAGATCGCCGGCCACGAGCTCGAGTCGAAGGAGCGGCGCGACGTCGACGCCAATGGCGCGAACGTCGTCGGTCGAGAGCCCGTGCGGCGGCAGCGGGTAGCCGGTGTCCAGCACGAGGGCCGTCGTGCGGGAGCGCGCGCAGAGCTCGCCGAGCCACGTCGAGACGTCGCGACCGGCCACGGCTGCGTGGACGGCCGTCTCGTCGTCGGCGCAGCCGAGCCAGCCCGCCAGCTCGCGGATTCCCCAGCGATAGGGGACGAGGTCGGCGACGAGCGCGACGTCCTCGTCGTGCCCCTCGTACCACGGCCGCCGGTACTCGTCGAGCGTGGCCGGCTGCGCGCGCAGCGGGGGGTGCATGTGCGCATCGACGAACGGGACATCGGTCAGATCAAGCATCCGTGACTCCTGAGAGGATGAGGGCGTCGGCGAACTCGACTGCGCGGAACGTCTGCCATTTCACCGACAGCACCTCGCTGCGATCGCCCGAGGCGAGCTCCTCGGCCCACGAGCGCGCGGCGAGCTCGAGCAGCGTGCGCGCCGAGTCGATCTCCGGCGCGTCGAGGTGATGAAGCGCCTGGCGTGCCAGCTGGAGGGCGCCGGTCGTGTCGGGCTGGCGCTGCCAGATCAGCGGGATGCACATCAGCAGGTAGTCGTGCGCGCGCAGCCGGTCGATCGAGAGGCGCAGCTCGCCGGCGCCGAGCGGCGGCCGCAGGGCGCCCGCGTCGTCGCCGCGTGCGAGTCGCTCGGCCGCGCCGAAGAGCGCGCTCCGCACGTCCTCGGGGCCGCCGCCCGCCCGGGCGAGCGCGAGCAGCAGCTTGGCCTGGACGCCGCGCACGGTGTAGTACGGCGCGTCTGTTCCGAAGACGAGCTGCTCGGGTGCGACGAGGGCGCAGAGCGCGTGGACGTCGAGCGCGTTCGGCAGCGACGGGTCGAAGCGGACGTTCGGGTGCGAGCGAAAGCGCTCGGCCACGCGGTGCATGTCGGCCATCGCGGCGTGGGCGAGGATCAGCTGGGCGTCGGGGAACCTCGCGAGCAGCGCGTCCAGCTCGTCGGCGAATGGCTGCAGCCCTCTGCCGGCATGGAAGAGCATCGGCACGCGCCGCTCGTGCGCGATCGCGAACGCATCGGCGAGGCCGGGGTGGTCGAACTCGAAGCGGTGGTGGGAGGTGTGCAGCTTGATCCCGCGCGCCCCGTCGTCGAGCGCGCGCTCGAGCTCGCGGGCGAAGCCCTCGCCGGGCTCAGACCGGCAGAACGGCACGAGCCGGCCTCCGCTCTCTCGCGCGGCGGCGATCACCACGTCGTTGCGCGCGCGGTACTCGTGCGGGTGCTCGGCCGCGAAGGGGAAGCAGAATGCGTGGGCGACGTCCGCGGCCTGCATCTGCGCGAGGTAGCGCTCGGGCGTCTGCGCCGCGCCGTCGGCCCAGTCGGCGCCGAGGTGGACGTGCGCGTCGAAGCTCGGCTGGCCGGCCGGAATCAGGGGAGCGACGTGCGCGCTCCAGGCCTCGTCGACCGCGCGAGCGGCGAGCTCGACCGCCTCACCCACCGGTCGTCCCGAAAACCGCCCGGGGGTGCCGATTGCTCGGCACCCCCGGATCGATCGTTCCGTGAGACGACGTCAGTGCGTGATCGACATCGACTCGGCGTGGCCGGTGTCGAGCGCGGCCTCGCCGCCGAACGCGTGCGTCGCACGCTCGAGCGCATCGGGCTTGGTCGCGCCGAGGTAGAACGCGAGTCCGACTCCGATCACGAGCCAGACGAGTGCTCCCCAGACCGCGTAGGTGAGGAAGTTCGCCTTGCTCAGGAAGTCGCTCCCTCCCGCCGCGTTCTTGTAGGCCCAGTCGAAGAACTTCCCGTCGTTGAACAGGTTGCCAAGGCTGAAGTACTGCGTGTAGAGCGGCAGGATGAACGCCAGGATGCCGAGGATCGGCACGACGACGTGGAGCAGCGTGTTCTTGTGCGCCTTGCCCTCGCCCCGCGTGAAGTAGCCGATGCACGAGAGGCACGAGGTCATGTAGATGAAGATCGCGACGATCGTGAACAGCGTGGCCTCGAGGAAGAAGCCGTACTGCGCCGAGACGCCGTTCGTGAACTGGCCGGGGATGAACAGCCAGACGCTGCCCAGCGCCACGAGGTATGTCAGCACGGTGACCGTGACTACGGCGATGTAGGGCGAGCGGTACTTCGGGTGCACCTTGCCGAGGATGGGCGGAAGGCTGCCCGTGCGGCCCATCGAGAAGATCACGCGGGCGGCGTTGTTCGTCGCCGCCGTGCCGCAGGCGATCACGGAGTTGACGAGCGCGAAGAAGAGGATCCAGGCGCCGGGGTCGCCTCCCCAGTACTGGTTGCCGAAGGCGTCCCACGAGCTGCCGCCCGTGTCCGTGTACTGCTTGATGATGTTCATGTCCGCGCCTGCGTTCCAGGCGTAGGTCATGAAGAAGTAGAAGATCCCGACGAGCACGCACGAGCCGATCACGCCGCGCGGGACCGTCTTGCGTGGGTCCTTCGCCTCCTCGCCGAGCGCCGACGAGGCTTCGAAGCCGATGAACGCGAGGATCGCGAAGACGGCGCCCTGGAAGATGCCGTTCCAGCTGTCGGCACCGGCCGACGGCGTGAACGGATCGCCGGAATTCGTGCCCTGACCGATCATGGTGAATCCGAGCGCGAGGAAGATCGCGAGCTCGATCGCGCCGAGGACGATCGTCGCCTTCGCCGAGACCCGCACGTCCAGGTAGGTGAGTGCGAGGAAGGCGAACGCGAAGATCGTGGCCCAGATCAGCCACGAGTTCGAGCCCATGCTCGTGTACTTGTCGAGGAACTGCGCGACGAACCACCCGCCGACGAGGAACAGCGAGCCCGGCAGGAAGAGCGCGAACGCGACGTAGAACCAGCCCACCAGGAAGCCGGCGCGGGGACCGAGGCCCTTGGCGGCGTAGGTGTAGATGCCGCCGGCGGACGGGATGTGCTTGGCCTGCTGGCCGATTGCGACGGCCGCGAACGTGCAGGCCACGAGCGCTACGAGAACGGAGAGAGGAAGCGTCGCGCCGGAGATGCCGACGGCGATGCCGATGGAGAACACGAGGCCCACGCCGGGCGCCATGTAGGTGATCGACTGAAAGAGCACGTCAGCCAATCCGATTGAGTTACTGCGAAGCTCGCTCGCTTCGCCTTCTGCGACCGCGGCCATGCCTGCCTCCCGGAAGGGGGTTTGGGGAAGCGCGATCTTGACGCAATCGGCGCTCGAGATCAAGGGGAGGGCTATCTTCGCCGCTGTGATCTCCCTGCTTTCGGCACTCGAGGCGAGCCGCGCGCGGCTGCCGGCGCTGCTCGACGACCTGCACGAGCTCGTCGACGCGGAGAGCCCGAGCCGCGATCTCGCGGCGGTCGACGCTGCGGCGCGAATCGTCGCGCGGCAGGCGACGGAGGCCGGTCTCGCGATCGAGCTCGTGCCGGCAGCGCACGGGCTGCACGTGCACGCGGCGGTGCGCGGGACCGGCCAGAGGCGCATCGTCCTGCTCTGCCACCACGACACCGTCTTTCCGCTCGGCACCGTGCTCAGGCACCCGTTCCGGGTAGACGGCGCGCGCGCCTGCGGACCCGGCGTCGCCGACATGAAGGGCGGCATCGTCGTCGCGCTGCAGGCGGTGCGGCTGCTCGCGCCGCAGCCCGACCTCTACGGCGTGCTCGAGCTCGTCTCCGTGCCCGACGAGGAGATCCGCTCCGAGCCGTTCGCGACGATCGACCGGCTGGCGGGCGCGAACGCCGTCTGCTGCCTCGAGTGCGGCCGGCCGGGCGACGGCGTCGTGAGCGCCCGCAAGGCCGGGCGCTGGCCCGAGGTCGTCGCGCGCGGCCGCGCTGCCCACGCGGGCGTCGACGGCGGGAACGGCCGCAACGCCGTGCTCGCGCTCTGCCGCGAGGCGCTGCGGTTCGCGCCGCTCGACGGCGCACGCGACGGTCTCACGGTCCACCTCACCTCGTTGCACGGCGGCGACGTCGTCAACAGCGTCCCCGGTACCGCCCGGATGTCGTTCGACGTGCGCGGCTGGCGCACCGCCGACGTCGATTGGGCGGTCGGGCAGCTGCGCGCGTTCGGCGAGCACGAGGGCGTCGAGATCGAGATCGAGAACGACGAGCTGACGCCGGCGCTCGAGCGCACTCCCTCGGTCGCAGCGCTCGCCGAGTCGGCCGTGCGGATCGGGCGCGAGCTCGGCTTCCCCGTGCACGAGCAGGCGACGGGCGGCGCCTCGGATGCGTGCTGGACGGCGGCTGCGGGGATTCCCAGCCTGGACGGCCTCGGGCCGATCGGAGCGCTCGACCACACGCCGGACGAGTACATCGAGATCGACTCGCTGGCATCGCGCAGCGCGCTCCTGGCGGGGCTGATCGCGTCGCAGGAGGTGATGGCCAAATAGTGCCTGACACTTTCTGGCCACGGATCGTGGCCAGAAAGTGTCAGGCACTATTTGGGCATCACCTGCACCGCGCCGGCGC